>JAZOTI010000051.1:0-8738 GCA_045657565.1 Oscillospiraceae bacterium
TATGAACATCATCAACCTTATTCAGCTGCCTCAGGATGAAAAAATCACAACAATTCTTCCTCTGCCAAAAGAAGTGCCGGAAAACCTTAACCTTGTTATGGTTACAAAGGGCGGTATTATCAAACGTACAGAACTTTCTGCTTATAACAACGTGAGAAAATCAGGTCTTATTGCTATCAGCCTTGACGAAGGTGACAGCCTTGCATGGGCAAGAATTACCGACGGCAGCGACGAACTGATTGTTGCAACCCGTGATGGTGTGGCTATCCGCTTTGACGAAAATGATGTGCGTCTTGTAGGCAGAAGCGCAAGAGGTGTTAAAGCCATTGAACTGCGCGAAGGCGATGAGGTTGTTGGTATGGGCGTTTGCAGTGAAGGCGAAGAACTTCTGACCATCACTGAAGACGGCAAGGGCAGACGAAGCCTTATCAGCGAATACCGCACACAGACAAGAGGCGGTAAAGGTGTAAGAAACTACGAGGTTGAAAAATACGGCAAGGTTTGCGGCGTGAGAATTGTAAACAGCGACCTTGATGCAATCCTTATCAGCCACAGCGGTATCATTATCAGAACACATATTGAAGATATTGCACTTCAGAGCCGTTATGCAGGCGGTGTTAAGGTAATGCGCCTTGGGGAAGACGACAAGGTTGTAACATTTGCGGCAACTATCCGTGATGATGAGGAAGAAACCGAAATGCCTGAAAGCGCTGATGAAACAGTGCAGACTGAAGAAACAGTTGAATAATTATATTTAAGGTATTATATATAGAAAAACAGTACCTAAAAATCCAATTTCATTAAGTTAACAAAAAAATATGTCATTCTGAGGCATTATGCCTCGGAATGACATTTTGTTTTGCTGTATTAATTTTGTGATGATATCAGAAAGTATGTAAAGATGATATACAATTAAAACCTGTCGGCTTCCAGCATTAAACCATCAATAAATTTTTTGATGCTCACCTTTCCGTTGGCTTTGGCACGGCCACGGATAAAGTCCATTTCTGTTCTTACATCTTCAAAGCTGAACAGGGTGGCGGAATAGGACATAAATGTTTCGTTCATAAAATCTTCGATGCCCATATGTGCAATGTTGCTCATACCAGCTGCAATTGCACGGCGGATGCGCTGTTCCACACTTTTTGGGTTGTCGCTTACAGATTCGCACATCTGACCAACGCTGATGGAAGAAACATCGGTGCCGCTGTTTTTGAGTTGTTCGCAGATTTTAACAATGTCAGCACTGCCTTTTTCGCCGCTGATACCGATTTTATTGAGGATGATTTTTAATTTTTTTGCATATTCGTTTTCTGCAGGAACAGCTGCAGGTGCCACAGTTTCGGTATTGTTCTGACCGGCAAACATGTTGCGGATATTGTCCAGTGTGCGCTGGTTTTCTATCTGTGTGCGCACATTGTTAAGCACAGATTTTATCTCGATAAGGTTTATCGGTTTGTTTATAAAAAAGTCTATGCCTGATGTGTAGGCTTTGCTTACCAGGTCTTTGGAGGAAACCTGACTTATCATAATGCACTTTATGCTGCTGTTGTATTTGCGCAGTTCGCTTACAAAGGAGGCGCCGTCCATAACCGGCATAAGAAAGTCCACCAGCACAACGTCCGGTTTTGCACGCAGAACATCGGCAACGTCCGGCACATTGCCGCCGCAGTCGCCGCAGATTTCGCCAAGGTCGTGAGTTTCTATGATGTCTTCGAGAATGTTTATAATGGAAAGATCGTCTTCGATGATGTAAATTCGCATAAATTTCCCTCTTAAATATTGCAGTGAGTTTATTTTTGTGTAAATATTACATTGTGTTTTTTAAAAAAAAGTATTTTTAGCTGATTTTAGCTGATTATATCGGTGATATGTTTTTCTTCTTTAAATGAAATGGTATCTTTTGGTATTTTAATGGTGAACTGTGTGCCGTCGCCAAAAACCGAATCCACAGTTATGCTGCCGCCAAACTGGTATTCAATTGTATCTTTTACCCCGCACAGACCTACCCCGCGGTAGATGTTGCCGGTGACATAGTCAAACTTGGTGGAGTAGCCCATTTTGAAGATATTTGGTAGATGACGCTTGGAGATACCAGGGCCGTTATCCTTTACGATAAAGATAAATTCATCATCCAAAAGGGCCTGTTCCAGAGTGATGGTGTCGCCTTTTTCACCGCCCTCAATTGCTTCGATAGCATTGGTTACAAGGTTTTTAAAGATGTTCATAAGCTCGTAATGTTCGTGGGTTGTAAAATCGTCCTTGCATTCGAACCTGAGATTTATGTTTAAATCCTTTTCTTCCAGCAGGTTGTAGGTTGTGGTTTTGAGGATATAAAGCAGGTCGCTGAACTTCATCTGTTTTTCGTCGTAATCTTCGCTTATTTCGTTTTCGATGCCTTTGATAATGCGGATATAGTCTTTTTTGATTTCGTGAACGTCCTTTGCCAGTGCGAGGGACATATTTTTTATCTCGGGAGTAAGGTCGGTTTTGCTTAAACTTTCGTAAAGAGTGTAGGCGGTGCCCATAACGCGCTCGATTTCTTCCGAGTTCTTTTTCATAAAATATATTTCGTTTTTAAGGCCTGTTGTCATAAGGAACAGACGCTGATAACGTTTTTCGTGTTCTTCCTTCTGCAGTAAAGTGCGGTACTGTCTTTCGATAAAGATAAGCAGCCATGCGGCTATACTGCGCACGAGGGCAATAGCGGCAAGGGTGATTATAATGCTGTCTATCTGGTCAAAGCTTGTGTCTGCTTTTGTGATGCAGATTTCGCAGATATTTGAAATAAAATCACTGATAAATGCAACAGAAAATATGTGGCGATATTTTACTGTGTGCTTGTTGTGGCACATAATGGAAAACAGCAGACCATAAAAGATGTAAAAAACAGCGTTAGGTATGTAGGCTGTTACACCATTAACAGAGCCGTTTACAGCCACGTGCACACCGCAGCGAAAAATAAAGACAAACAGAGAAGTGACAGAGCACACCTTTACATTGGAAAGATTGATGCCTAATGTAAAAAGCAGAAATGCCAGAATTATAACAGCCAGCGAAATGCGGAAACTGTCGGCAAAAACGTTGATATAAAACTGGCTGGAAAGGGCAACGACGGCTGCGATTGTGAAAGTTTTTTGTCTGTCGCTGTATTTGCTCAGCAGATTTTTCATAGAAATATACCTTTGTTAATATTATTGATAATAAAAGAATAACATAATAACCTTTAAAAAACCACGGAAAACTGCAAATTTTATTAAAAATAAACGTAAAAGTTTGTTATAAAAAAAACATATAGTGCGTTATTTGTTAAAAATATATAAAAAAGATATTTTGGTTTAATAAGATTTGTACAAATTAATTTTATGTGTTGTATTTTTTTGTATTTTTTTGAAAGGACACTTATATTATACAGTCAGCAAAAGGGTGAGGTATCACAAAAAATAATGCCCTTTTAAAAAAGAGAGAAAAATAAAAAAATGGAGGTAACCTTAATGTTACAGATCAACCTTGATATGTTCCAGGCGGCAGCAGTTGCGATGGGCGTTTTGCTCGTTGGCCGTTTCCTGGTAGCAAAATTTGAAATATTCAGAAAATACTGCATTCCTGAACCAGTTGTTGGCGGCGTTCTTTTCGCTCTCCTTCACCTTGCACTCAGAAGCGCAGGTATCCTTGAAATCAGCTTTGACAGCACAATTCAGACAATCTTTATGAACATGTTCTTCTGTTCTGTAGGTTTTGCAGCAGCATTTAAAATGCTTAAAAAAGGTGGTAAACTTGTATTTATCTTCCTTGCAATCGCTATCGGTACAGTTGTTCTTCAGAACACAATGGGTGCAGGCATTGCAACAGTGTTTGGCGTAAACCCACTCCTCGGTCTTGCAACAGGTTCCATCCCAATGGTTGGCGGTCACGGCACATCTGCAGCATTCGGTCCACTTCTTGAAGAAGCAGGCCTCGCAGGCGGTACAGTAGTTGCAGTTGCTTCCGCAACATTCGGTCTTGTTTCCGGCTGTGTAATCGGCGGTCCAATCGCATCATCCGTTATCAAAAAATACAACCTTAAACCAACAGAATCTGCAACAGGCGGCGATGTGAACGCAGTTGAAGAAGCAGGCAGAATCGATCAGGGCCGCTTCCTCAATGCAATTATGTTCCTTTTCGTTGCACTTGGCGTTGGCACAATCATCGGTAAAGCACTTTCCGGTCTTACAATTATGGGAACAACACTTACATTCCCAGGCTACATCGGCGCTATGATGGCTGCAGCTATCATCCGCAATGTATTCGAAATGAAAAAATGGGATGTTCCAATGGAAGAAATCGATACAATCGGCGGCTACTGCCTCTCCGTATTCCTTGGCCTCGCTATGATGGGGCTCAAACTCTGGCAGCTTGCTGACCTTGCTCTCCCAATGGTTGTTATGCTTGCAGCACAGACATTGCTTATGTTCATCATTGCAAGATTCATCTGCTTCCCACTTCTTGGCAAAAGCTACGATGCAGCAGTTATCACTTCCGGTCTCTGCGGTTTCGGTATGGGTGCTACACCAAACGCAATGGCAAACATGCAGGCTGTTACAAAGAAAAACGGTCCTTCCCCAACAGCATTCCTTGTTGTTCCACTGGTAGGTTCCCTCTTTATCGACTTCTTTAACGGTATCATCATTACATTGTTTATGTCATTCCTTGGTTAATCGGTTTTTTCAACCCTCTTTTAGATAAATGTAATTCTCCTGCGGGCCATTACCCTCCCGCAAATGGACAGTTAAAACGAGCACGAAGCCCTCTGTGAATTCCACAGAGGGCTTTGTGTTTTTCTTTGTGTCTGGGTACCGCACATAAAAAGGCTGTCGGCAGTTTACTCATCTGCCGACAGCCTTATGTTTTAGATTGGTTTTTTTATTATTTTTTAAGATACTTGCCAAGAATTTCCTTGCCCAGCGCCAGAGCGTTTTTAAGCTGTGTGCGGTAGATTACAAGATAAACTATCATACCTGCAAGACAGGCAGCGCCTTTGAGCAGGAAGTTGTCTGCCCATATTGTGCCGAAGTATGTAATCACAAACAGCACGAAGCACACAAGGGTTGTGCGTTTTGCACTTGGAATTGAACAGTAAAGTTTCTGTGCAATAACTGTGCGGAACACAAACATAATAAGATTGGAAAGGCAAAGTGCGATACATACACCGTAAAGGCCGAAGGAAGGTGCCAGAAGCATACAGAACAGAATGTTTGTCACAACAGAAAGTCCGATACCAATGGTGTCAAAAATAGGTTTTTTGGCAATGGAAATGCCATAAACGGTGGTTTCGCTGATAATGAGGAACACAGGCACAAGCACCATAATAGGGAACACGGCAATACCGCTTGCGTATTCGCTGCCAAGGATAATAAAGATAACATCCTCAAACATAACAAGAACACAGAAAAACTCTACAATCAGGAAGGTGAGATAATCGTGCACCTGTTTGATTTTTTCCTGTTCGGTTTTGTAGTTTGCATAGATAAATGCACTCCAGAAGGTTGCAAAACCTGCCTGAATGATTGCCACAACGTTGGAGAGGGTGCTTACCATACTGAACACCCCTGCCTGTGCATTGCCAATGGTTTTGGAGATATAAACCTTGCTGAACAGGCTGTTAAGCCACAGCATAACGGCGGTAGGCATAAGTGCAAGGCCATAAGGCAGAATCTGTCGGTTTGCTTTGCTGAACATTGTTTTTGGTGTTACGGAGATATCCTTGCGGATAACAAACAGGAACACAATGCCAAAAACCGACATACCGCCAACGGTAAACAGAATAAGGAAATCAAGGCTTGTGCTGAAGAACACCCCAAACACAAAGAACACCTTGGTGAAAAACTGCATCAGCACACTTTCAAGGGTGTACAGTTTTATATCCCCCGACATACGGTAAACAAGGTTTACATATCTGCCCACCATTGCCATAAATGCGTTGGCAAAAAGATAAAGTACATAAACACTTGGGAACTTTTCGGTAAAGAACAGTCCAAGTAGCTGCTGCGGACAGAACACAAAGCACACAAGGCAGGTTACCGCAAGGCAGATTGCCGAAATGCCAAAACAGTTGCCCAGAAGGGAGTTTTTGTCCAGGGGCTGTGGCGGCTCGTTGAAAAATCGCATAAAGGACTGGTCAAGACCAAGTATGCACACATTCATTATAAGTGTGGAGGTGGAGATAAATATATCCAGCTGCCCCCAGGTTTCCGCAGGGATAAACCAGGCAACAAGCAGCAGGGATGCACCGTAGATAATAAAGTTTATCCAGGTTGCAATGGAGTATTTGAAGATTGAAATCAACAAATCTTTAGGGTTCAAGCTTTTCTTTTCTTCCATAATTCACCGTAAAAATAAAATTTGTTTTAAACTATCCTTTGTAGGTTGTCTTGCGTGGTTTTTCACTTCCCAATGTATACAGCACAGCACACACAATGCTTGACAAAGGAATTGAAAGCAGAATACCAAAACTGCCCGCTATTGTCTGCAGCAGTTCCACCACAATCATTTCGGTGTTGAACAGCAGCAATACCGATGAGTTGTACGCCACCAGCAGCAATGTGGTGGACAGGGAGGAGCCGATATACGCAAGGATAAGAGTGTTGGACATTGTGCCCATAATATCGCGGCCGATGGTAAAGCCCGACTTTATAAGCTGTGCACGGCTGATATCAGGCACCTGGCTTTTAAGTTCCGCAAGGGAGGAGGATATGTCCATTGCCACGTCCATAACCGCCCCTACGGCACCGATTATAATTGCCGCAAAGATAATTGCTTTTATATCGATAGGATTATCAGGTTCCAGCATCATAAGATACATGGAATCTTCGTTTACAAGGCCTGTTGTGTGAAGGAACAGATCACAGAACACCACAAGAATGCCGCTTATTGCGGTGCCCCCCGCACAGCCGATAATGGCTGCAAGGCTTTTGCGGGTCCAGCCGCTGACAATCAGCAGTGTCATAAGAATGATGTATGCACAGGTCACAAGGGACCATACATAGATATTGCCGTCGGACAGCACCGCAGGCAGAAACACAAGGAAAATGGAGCCGATTGTGAAGATAAGTGCAATAAGTGCGTTAAGCCCTTTGCCTCTGCCGAACAGCAGCATAAGCAGGCCGAAAACGCCAATCAGAACCCACAGCACCGTAACACGGTGATGTTCCGCAAACATATATTTCACGTCAATTTCAGGGTCAGGGTTTGCATACACAATTATTGTGCCGCCTTCCTTCTCGGGGCGCATGTCCACTGCGTACATATTGTCCACACGCTGCACGGCACGGACAACCTGTCCTTTTTTGTAGCCCGAAAGGAACTTGCCCTCAAACAGAATAATATCCTCACCGCGTATTTCCGCCTCGTCGCCGAAAAGGGTATATTCGTATTCCAGGTCCAGCACTTTGGTAACTTTCATCTTTTCTGCAACGCCGTTGGCGAGGTCGTCACGCATAATATAATTGCGGGTTGCAATTTTGTTCCCCACAAGTATATACAGTGCCGACAGCAGCACGGTAAGCACCCAGGCAATGTGTTGCTTTTTGCTCATATATAATCTCCTTTATCAAAAGGGTGTTCAGGTCATACTTATACATTATAAATTATAACCCTGTTATTATACCATTGTCAATTTTTGCAGCTGTGAACATTCTGTAAATTTCGGATGCCTGCACCAAGGCAGACATCTGTCCACAACTGCACAGCAGCTTAACCCCTGTTTATTTTGCCTTTCAGCTTGTTGCAACGGCCGCAGGGAGTGTGATATACTGTATTTTAGATAATTATGTACATTTTTAAAGGAGGCTATCTATGGATATTCAGGACAGCCCATTAAGGTTTATAAAACGAAATTTAAATGTAAAAAGGGTGACACACCTTGTAAAAAGAGGTGTAAACTCCATAAAAAACGAAGGCCTTGAGGCAACAAGCCGCAAGGTGCAGTTCCGCGTTAACCTTATGCTTAAAAGGGACGTGTGGCAGTTCCGCAGTGATATCCCTCTCAAAAGGGAACTTAAAGCGCAGCAGGAAGCGGTTTTTCCGTATATGCCAAAAATCAGCATTGTGGTGCCGCTGTACAACACACCAAAAAAATTTCTTATGGAAATGGTGGAAAGCGTTGAAAAACAAAGCTATTCCAACTGGCAGCTTGTGCTGGTAAACGCAAGCGGTGAATACCCTGAAATTGAAGCAAAGGCAAAAAAAGATGACCGTATCACCTATGTGGTAATGGAAAAAAACCTCGGTATTGCCGAAAACACAAACTTTGGTTTTAAACACTGCACAGGGGAATACATTGCACTTCTTGACCACGACGACGTTATCCTGCCAAATGCTCTGTATGAAAACGTAAAGGCAATCAACGACCACGGTGCCGACGTGCTTTATTCCGACGAAATCACTCTGGACGGCAACCTTGAGCATCTTATACAGTTCCATTTCAAAATCAACTATGCACCGGATTTTCTCCGCGGTGTAAACTATATCACACATTTCCTTGTGTTCAAAAGAGAACTTGCCGAAAAAGTCGGTTTTTACGAAGACAAAACCTACGACGGTGCACAGGACTTTGATCTGACACTCCGTCTCACCGAACAGGCAGAATGTGTTTACCACATTCCAAAAGTGCTTTACTACTGGCGCGGTCACGCAGGCAGTACAGCCAATGATATGTCCACAAAAATGTACGCCTTTGAAGCAGGCCGCAGAGCAATCAG
>JAZOTI010000052.1:0-5427 GCA_045657565.1 Oscillospiraceae bacterium
CTCCCAGCTGAGCTATGCTCCCATAACTCTCGACAGCTTTAATATAATACCACAGGAGTTTTAATATGTCAACACTTTTTTTGATTTTTTTCAAAAAAATTTTAAAAAAGTTTTTTACTAAAACTCCTTGGTTATTACATACGCATATTAATTATTTTTAAGGGCTTTAATCATTTTGCCAATATCATTTTTTGTGAAGTAATATTTTTTATCACAGTACTGACAACCCATTTCTATCTGTTCTTCTTCCTCATAGATTTCCTGCAAATCTTTGAGACCGATACTGATCAGTGCTTTTTCAACTCTCTGTTTGTTACAATCACAGCTGTACTGTACTGTATCTTCATCAAGTATGTTAGGATTGAATCCATCAAGCAAAGTGTCAATTACATCATAAACTGTTTTGCCCTGTTCAAAGAATTTTGTAATGCTTGGAACATTTTTAAGGTTGTTTTCAAGCATTGAGATTTCTTCTTCTGTTGCACCAGGCAAAAGCTGTATAAGATAGCCGCCTGCTCGTTTGATTGTAAGATCAGGGTTAACAAGAACACCAAGACCACATACTGTAGGAATCTGTTCTGAATAAGCGTAATATGCTGTGATATCTTCAGCAATTTCACCTGTAGTAAGCGGAATATTACCTACATAAGGTTCTTTGAGGCCGATATCCTTAATTACATAAAGATTGCCGTTTTTACCAACTGCAGAACCCACATCAAGTTTTCCGTCTGCACGGAGTGGAATTTCCACAACATTATTCTGTACATAGCCTTTGCAGTTGCCCACGCCATCGCAGCCTACTGTAAGCATACCAACAGGACCGTCACCTTTAATTCTCAGTGTAATGGAATCATCTCTGCTTTTCAGCATAGCACCCATAAGCTGGCTTGCTGTGAGAAGTCTGCCCAATGCAGCACTTACAACAGCAGATGTTTTGTGGATACGTTCCATTTCGCTTACAATTTCTGTGGAATCAAGGGCTGCAATAATAACACCGCCCATATCTGAAATAGCTCTTACAAGCTTTGCCATTTTATTTCTCCTTTTTTACCATAAATAAATATCTGTGACTTTCATCTGTCACGTCACCAAAGTTTTCGCCATCCACAGCTTTACAGATTTTCATACCTGATTTTTTAAGCATCTCTGTAATCTTTTCAAGGCTGTAAAAATATTCGTAAAAACTTTCGGAATACTGCTCGCCTGACTGAATATCATTGATTTTTATAGAAATATTTGTTCTGCCATTTTCTCTGTCAAGTGTGTTTTTCCAGATACATTCTGCTTCTTCCTCTTTGAATTCAAAAAGTTCATCGCCAAGCACATTCAGGTGTTTGTATTCACTGTTCATATCAAAGATAAACACTCCGTCCGGATGCATAAACAGACTTACTTTATCAAAAAGTTTCTGCACATCAGCAGCGCCATTGAGATGGTTTACCGTATCAAATGTACAGGTAAACAGGTCTACTGTACCATACATATCAAGCTGTGTAATATCCTGATTCAAAATAAGAATGTTATAAAGACCAAGTTCTTCCCTTTTGTCCATAAAAACATCCAGCATTTCTTCGGAACAGTCAACAGCAATTACATCCCAGCCTTTTTCGTTGAGACGGATTGCAAGTTCCCCTGTGCCGCAGCCAAGGTCACAGGCAATTTTTCCGTCCAGCTTTTCCGAAACAGCCCATGAATGAATTTTATCTGCCAATGCATCATAATCCGCATTATAGTTGAAATAGTCGTAATAATAACTGAATTCTTTATATGACATTGTTACCTCTTATATTTTACCAAAAATAATTAAAATTAAAGTAACTCCAAAAAAAATCGAAAGCAAAAACAACACAACTCCGGACAGTCTTGTCATATTGATATACGCTTCCGTAGGCTCACCGCCTTTTACTGAAAACAAATGTTCCAGCTTCCACATTTTTTCCGGAACAAGCATCATTACAAAACTCATACAAAACATAATGCCAACAAGCAACAATGTCCATATCAGTTTATTCATATTGCCTCCTGACTTATATCAGCTTAATAAAGCTGCCATGGCATTGGTGCGCCAAGGAAAAGAGCAATTGCCCAGATTACAAAGAAGAATCCACCTGTACGGCACACATTTATATATGTATTGCTTGGCTGCCCGTGTTTCATATACATTTTTGTTTCTATGATCCAAAAGAGTTTTGGACAAACAACCATAAGCGCCCCCACAATCAGAAGTACAAGGCCGGGTACAGACATAGTAAACTGTAAATCCATATTATTTTCCCCTTTCAGATTTATTCTTCAAATTCTTCACAGTCATCAGCAAGAGCTTCTTCCATAATATCTTTCAGCTCTTCAATTCCTGTGCCTTTGTCAGAACTTGTGAGAACAATTTTATAATAATTGAAGTTTGAGCAATAATCCTCAAATTTTGCAACAACTTTTTCAGATTCTGTTTTGTTAAGTTTATCTGCTTTTGTAAGCGCAATTACAAACGGGATTTCTCTTTCAGTAAGATAATCCAGCATAGTGTAGTCATCTGCACTAGGCTCATGGCGGCAGTCAAGAAGCTGAACAACCATACGCAGGTCACGATCGCTTTCAAAATAACCGTCAATAAGTTTGCCCCAGCGTTTTCTGTCCTTGTCGCCTACTTTTGCAAAACCGTAACCTGGAAGGTCAACCATATGGAAATCATTTACATTGTAAAAGTTTACTGTAACAGTTTTACCCGGCTGTGCTGATGTTCTTGCAAGCGCCTTGCGGTTGCACACCTTGTTGATAAGGCTGGATTTTCCCACATTACTGCGCCCTGACATTACTATTTCTTTTTTTGTACCTTTAGGAAGCTGAGCCTGCAAGCCATAAGCTGTTGCAAATTCTGCGTTTTTTATAATCATAAATACTCCTTTAAATAAGGTTTACTTCCAAAGCCTGATCAATTGTTTTTACAGGCACAAATTTTACACATTCTTTAACTTTAGGATCAATATCTTCAAGATTTTTGATATTGTCATAAGGCATAATAACAGTTTTTATACCTTCGCGGTATGCTGCCATTGATTTTTCCTTGAGGCCGCCAATAGCAAGCACTCTGCCCTGCAATGTAACTTCACCTGTCATTGCTACTGTGCCTTTTACAGGACGTTTTGTAAGCACGGAAACAAGTGCTGTTGTAAGTGCGATACCTGCTGACGGACCATCTTTTGGCACAGCACCTTCCGGTGCATGGATGTGAATATCAATTTTTGAGAAATCCTGTTCAATGTTGTATTTTTCTGCATTGCTTCTGATATAGCTGAGTGCAATTTTACAGGATTCTTTCATAACTTCGCCAAGACTGCCTGTGAGTTCCAGTCTTCCTGTACCATTTGGAATAACTGTAACTTCGATAGGAAGCATCTCACCGCCTACAGAAGTCCACGCAAGACCATTTGCAACGCCTACATTATCACTGAGCAAGGTTGGGTTTGGATGATATTTTTCAACACCAAGCAGTTTGTTTACCACAGTTTTGTTTACAGTTATCTTTTCCGCACCTTCGATTGTAATCATCTTTGCAGATTTGCGCAAAATGTCCACAATTGTTCTTTCGAGATTACGAACACCTGCTTCTTTTGTATAGTTATCTATAATGTAATAAAGACCTGCATCGTTAAATTTAACATACTGCTTCATACCGTTCTTTTCAAGCTGTTTTGGAACAAGATGTTTTTTTGCAATGTTGAATTTTTCTTCTCTTGTGTAACTGGAAAGTTCGATGATATCCATACGGTCAAGCAATGGGGCCGGAATACCTGCATAGTTATTTGCTGTTGCGATAAAACAAACCTCACTTAAATCGATAGACATATCAATATAATGATCTTTAAATGAGTGATTCTGCTCTATATCAAGTACTTCGAGCAAAGCGGATGAAGGATCGCCTTTATAATCACTGCCAAGCTTGTCGATTTCATCAAGCAGAATAACAGGATTTTTTGTTTTTGCCTGAATCAGTGCATTTGCAATTTTGCCAGGCATTGCACCAACATATGTACGTCTGTGACCACGGATTTCGCTTTCATCATGAACGCCACCGAGGGAAATACGCACAAAGTTTCGGCCAAGACATTCTGCAATTGAAGATGCAATACTTGTTTTACCTACACCAGGAGGACCAACAAGGCAAAGAACCTGACCTTTTGTGTTACCGCTGAGTTTTCTGACTGAAAGGATTTCAAGAACCTTATCCTTTACACTCTGCAGACCATAATGGCCTTTATCAAGAATGTTTTTGGCTTTTATAACATTAATCTGTTCCTTTGTTCCTTCATTCCATGGAATATCAAGACAGGTTTCAATGTATGTACGGGAAACTGTAGCCTCCTGTGACATTGCATGCATACGTTCAAGACGGTTGATTTCCTTTAAAAGCTTTTCTTCCTTGTCGTTTGAAAGGTGTAAAGCTTTTACCCTTTCCCTGTATTCTTCACTTTCTTTCTGAAGATTTTCGCTTTCGTCAAGTTCTTCAGAGATAGTTTTCATCTGCTGACGAAGATAAAACTCTTTCTGGCTTTTATCTATATCAATCTGAACTTTCTGCTTGATTTCATTTTCGATTTTCTGAATTTTATATTCACTGTTCAGGAAATCAAGAACAAAACTGAGTCTTTTTTCGATGGAATTTTCATTAAGTACTGCAATTTTATCTTCAACCTTAAAGATAATATTGCTTGCTATATATTCAGCAAGTTCATTGCCATCTTCGATAAGGAAAACATTTCCGATAACTTCTTTGGATATTTTAGGGGAAACTGAAAGGAATTTATCAAATGAATCCTTTATTGTTCTTACAAGAGCTTCCACCTTTTCTGCATTCTGTGGACGAACTTTTCTCAAAGGATATGGTTTGATTGTTACTTTGAGGAAATCTTCTGAAACAGCTTCCACTGTTTTTGCACGATACTGTGTTTCAACAAGAACTTTGATTACATTGTCCTGCAGTTTGAGAATCTGTCTGATTTCTGCAACAACACCTACTTCATACAAATCTCCTGCCTGTGGATCTTCCATTTCAAAGTCAGTCTGAGGAACCAAATATATAAATCTGTCAGCTTTCATAGCTGCTTCTATAGCTTTGATTGACTTTTCTCTGCCAACATCAAAGCTGATTAAATTTTCTGGAAATAATACCAAGCCTCTGAGTGCCACGGCTGGCATCTGGATATATTCACTTTTATCTTCTACTTTAACCTTAACCTTTACGGCCATCTATATCCCTCCTAAAAACAGTTTTTCATAATATTTTACCACATATTATCCAAAAGGTAAAGTCTATAACCTGACTTTAAATACATTATTATATATACATAATTATCTGTAATTATCTGTACATTTTTACGGCATTGATTATTTCTGTATAATATTGATTATTTTTGTATTTATATGTTATTC
>JAZOTI010000053.1:0-15432 GCA_045657565.1 Oscillospiraceae bacterium
ATTCGTTTACAACGGCAGGGTCTTTGCGGAACATACCTTCGCCGGAACACGGTGCGTCCACGATAATTCTGTCAAAAAAAGCAGGGAAAACTTTTTCCAGCTTTTCAGGGCTTTCGTTGGTAACAATGGCATTTTTTATGCCCATACGTTCGATGTTCTGTGACAGAATTTTTGCCCTGTTTGGCACTATTTCGTTGCTTACCTGTAAACCTGTGCCACCAAGTTTTGTGGCAATCTGAGTGCTTTTTCCGCCTGGTGCAGCGCAAAGGTCAAGCACCTTGTCACCGTGCTGAATGTCAGCACATTCAACAACGGCCATTGCACTGGCTTCCTGAATATAAAATACCCCTGCGTGGTGATAACTGTGTCTGCCGGGGCGCTGTTCAGCAGGATAATAAAACCCTGTAGGGCACCATTCAACAGGTGAAAAACTGAAAATATTCTTTTCAAGAACATCGCAGGTTTCTGCTTTAAGAGTGTTTATTCTCAATGAATAAAAATTATCTTTATCATAACCTTTTAAAAATTCGTCAAATTCGTCCTTTAAAAGATTCTGCATTTTATCTTTGAAATCCTGAGGTAAAACCATAACATATTTTCCTTTTCAATAATATGTAATAAGTATACAGTATATCAGATAGCTCTGCAAGCGGAAACAACCGGGATTTAAAAAGATAACTTTTTAGTCCCGGTTGTATGTAAATTGTGATTATTCTATCTGTTCGTTTTTAATTAAAATGGTTTCAGCATTAAGCAATCAGTGCTTTTTTACTGTTCTTTTTTTGATAAAAACAAAGCCGGCAAAACTGCCGGCTTTGTTATGTATAATATTGAATGAGCAGATTAGTTTGCAGGATTGTACATTTTTGCAAAAATTTCTGCAATGTTGAGCATATGGTCACCGATACGTTCAACGTCTGTAAGCATTTCAGAGTAGATAACACTTGCTTCAGGTGCGCAACTTGTTGTTTTCATTCTTTCAATCTGTGCTTTTCTGTACTGGTCTGTGATATCGTCGAGCTGCTGTTCAACCTGTGCAATTTCAGAAAGAGCTTCAATGTTGGACATACGCATATCTTTGTCAAAAACTGTCATAGATTCAAGACAAACATTTTTCATTTTTTCAACTTCATCTATTGCTCTTGCGGAAAATTCCATACCGTTTGCTGTAAGGAATTTTACATATCCGGAGAAGTTTCTTGCGTGGTCACCGATACGTTCAACGTTGCTTACAATTCTAAAATAACCGCTGATTATTTCACTGTCGGAAGCAGGCATAGGTTTGGAAATGATAGTGGAAAGATACTGACAGATCTGTGTGTTGAGAGTGTCGATAATATCTTCATTATCTTTGATTTTTTCTTCATATTCCATTGTGTTTTCAAGAATTGTGTCAAAGCTGAGACGTACGTTTTCTTTTGCGATATCGTACATATACTGCACTTCATCCTTGATGTTTGCAATGATGATAGCCATGTTACCAACATTGTATGTAGACATATGGCTGCAGCGTTCTGCAAGACTTGGACGTGATTTTTCTGTTTCTTTTTCCGGAAGAATAATGGTAGCAAGTTTTACAAGCTGTTTTGCAAATGGGAACAGAATGATTGTTGTAACAATTTTGTACACAAGGTGTGCGTTTGCAATCTGTGCACTTGGGTTGTTAGGGAAAAGGTTTGCAAACCATGTTGTGAAAGGCACAAGTTCACATACAACAAGGAAAAATGCTGTACCTATAATGTTGAACAAAAGGTGAATAAGTGTTGTTCTTTTTGCATTTACAGATGTACCAAGGGATGCAATAACTGCAGTTACACAAGTACCGATTGTAAAACCGAACAATACATAAATACCATTGTCCAAAGTTACAACACCGCTCATTGCCAAAGCCTGAAGAATACCTACGGAAGCGGAAGAAGACTGAATGATGGCAGTGAAGATTGTACCTGCAAGGATGCCGATAAGTGGGTTGGAGAATTCAGTGATAACTTTAACAAAAAGTTCTGAATCCCTGAGGCCGGACATGGAGCTGCTCATCATATCCATACCGATGAAAAGTACGCCGAGACCTGCAATAATCATGCCCCAGTTGTTTGCTCTTTCCTTTTTGAAAAATACAATCATACAAACGCCGATAAAGGCAAAGATAGGTGCGATTTCCTTAACATCAAGGGCGATCAGCAAACCAGTAACGGTTGTACCGATGTTTGCACCCATAATAACACCTACTGCCTGTGAAAGCTGCATGATGCCGGAGTTTACAAAACCAACCAGCATAACAGTAGTAGCAGAAGATGACTGGATAATTGCGGTGATAACAGTACCGACAATAACACCCATAAATGTGTTGGAAGTGAGTTTTTCAAGGATTGATTTCATCTTGTTGCCGGCTGCAGCTTCAAGACCTTTGCTCATCATGTTCATACTGTAAAGAAACAGCGCAAGACCGCCGAACATGGTCAACACCTGTGATAATCCCATATTAATTTTTCTCCTCTTGATTTTAATTGATTTTAAAGTGTTTTGTGTGTTTATATTAGTTTTGTGTTTATAAAATAAATATTCAGCTGTGTGTCAGCCGGATAATTATTTGAAAAGTCTGATTCTGCCATTGTCGTTGAGACGTTTTAAAATAACGAGTGTTATAGGGAAGGCAAACAATCCGAAAACTCCCATAAAACGAGCACCAAGGAACATTGCCATAAGGGTGACAACAGGGGGCAGACCAACCTGTTCACCTATAATTTTAGGTTCGATAATCTGACGGATTACGGTGATGGTTGCGTATACAACCAGCATACCGATGCCGAAAGCAAGTTTTCCCTGAATAATGGAAAAAACACTCCAGGGTATAAGCACACCGCCGCTGCCGCATACAGGAATTATATCAAATACGGCAATGATAAGTGCAATAATAGCAAAATTTTTCACACCCAGAAGCCATAAAGCCAGACATAATTCACAGAAGGTGATGGTCATTATAAGAAGGTAGCTTTTGCCGTACTGACCAAGGGTGGAAATTCCGTAGGTTTTGATATCGTTTAATATACGATGCCATTTTTCAGGGATCTGGCGTACTATAAAAGCTTTTATGTTTTCATAGTCGGAAGATATAAAAAATGTAGCGATAACCGAAATAAGCACCCCTACAACAAAAAACGGAATTTTTGTCACATAGGATGAAAGCCAGCTTATAGCACCTACTGAAATACCCGATATAACACTGCCTGCATTGGAAACAAACTGTGAAGCAAATTCGCTGAGAGAATCTCCAAGGTCGGGGTCAAGGCCTGCAAGGGTGTTCTGCATAAAGGTGAAAACCGATGCAAGAAAAGGCTCAATATTGTTTTCAAATATTTGGGGAAGGTCAAAAAACCAGTTTTTCAAAGCCTTGTAAAGGCCGAATCCCACAAGTACAATAAGTCCGACACCTATTGCGTAAAACAAAAAGGAACAGAAGCAGGCGGAAAACTTTTTGTTGACTTTCATGCTTCGGGAAATATTTGTGGCAACAGGGTTGATAACAGCGGCAACACAGAATGCAATAATAAACGGCATAATCCATACTGCTACGTATTTAACTGTAACAAAAGCTATTACAGCCATAATGGTGTAGAAAATGATATTGACTATAAACTTTTTCTTTTTTTCATAGTTCATTAACATCACCCCAAACTATTACATATTACATTGTATATTATTTGACATTTTTCTGCAAGCATTATGTGAAATAAATGACACGTTATTTTTATAAAAACTATCTAAAATCAACAGAATATATAAAATATTTTTATCGGAAATATTGCTTGTTAAACGCTGTTATGAAACTTAATGTATTTGCAAAAAATATTGGAAATGATAAATTATTGACATTGTTATGGGAAATAGTATAAAATTAAATAAAGTTTATGTTAAATTATGTTGCGGAAATAAACGGAGGATAAAATATGAATATCAGTCTTCTTGATGTAGTGGGTCCTGTTATGATAGGCCCTTCAAGTTCGCATACTGCAGGTGCGGCAAAACTTGCGAAAACAGCAATGATTATTGCAGGCAAACCATTTAACAAGGTTAAATTCGGCCTTGGCGGTTCCTTTGCAAGTACATATAAAGGTCATTTTACAGATTACGCTCTTGTTGCTGGCGCACTGGGTATGAGTGAAGATGACGAAAGACTTGGCAACAGCTTTGAAATTGCTGAAAGCAGAGGTCTTGAATTTGAATTTTACGAAGCAGAAATCGTAAGTGAATACGAAAACACAGCAAGAATTACATTCTGCCTTCTTGATGGCAGCGAATATTTTGTAGAAGGTGCATCCCTTGGCGGCGGCAGAATTCTTATTACAAATATCAATGGTCTTCCTTGTGAATTTACAGCATCAAGTCCTACAATTATCGTAAAACAGCAGGATATAAAAGGTGTTGTAAGTGATATCAGTGCAATTCTTGCATATGACAATATCAACATCGCTACAATGAAGGTTAGCCGTACATCCAAAGGTGATACAGCATTTACACTTATTGAATGTGACCAGGTTATCCCTGAAAGCGTTATCAATGATTTGAAACAGGTTAACAACGTTATTTCCGTAGCGGTTGTTAATATACAGGAGGGCTAAACTATGTATAAAAACGGTCAGGAACTTTTGGATCTCTGCGCAAGCGAGGGCAAACGTGCATGGGAAGTTGCTCTCGATGCAGAAACAAGACTCACAGGTCTTTCAAAAGAAAAAGTTTGGGAACATTTTGAAAAACGCCTTGATATTATGATTGGTTCAGCGACAAAAGCGCTGGAACACAAACAGGCAACAAAAGGTGGTCTTGTTGACGGTGTTGCAAACTGTCAGTACGAATATTCCAAAAAAGACGGTTCTGTAACAGGCAATTATATGAACTACATCATGGCACTTGCTTACTCTTCAAGTGAAGTTAACGCTTCCATGGGTAAAATCTGTGCTTCCCCAACAGCAGGCAGCTGCGGTATTCTTCCTGCAGTACTTGTTGGTATGATGAACAAAGAAAACATTGCAAGAGAAAAGGTTGTTGAAGCTTTGATTTATGCTTCAGCAGTAGGCGCAATTTACACAAGAAACGCAACAGTTGCAGGCGCAGATGGCGGCTGTCAGGCAGAATGCGGTGTTGCTTCCAGTATGGCAGCGGCAGCAGCAGCTTACATGAAAGGTGCAGACGACAAAGCTTGCTTTGATGCTGCAGGTTTTGCTATGATCAACGTTATGGGTCTTGTTTGTGACCCTGTTGCAGGTCTTGTTGCACTTCCTTGTGCACAGAGAAATGCTTCCGGTGCAGTTAATGCTATGATTGCTGCTGATATGGCACTTGCAGGTCAGGTAAGCCATATCCCATTTGACCAGGTTGTTGACGCTATGTTCAAAGTAGGTAAAATGCTCCCACCACAGCTTCGTGAAACAGCTAAAGGCGGTATCGCAACAACACCTGCTGGCAAAGCTATCTACCAGGAAGTTTTCGGCGATAAATAATATGATAAAAATAAACCGGCGGAATGTCTTGTTCCGTCGGTTTTTTGTTTTGTATTTATTGATATTATAAATTTATAAAGTTATAATATAGTCAGAAATTTTATGTAATATTCTTTACAGATATAAGAGGTGCTTTATGTACGATATTCTTATTAAAAACGGACAGATTATCGATGGTAGCGGAAATGCTGCATACAATGCGGATATCGCCATAAAAAACGGAAAAATTGCACAAATCGGTCTGTCAGATGGCAAAACAGCCAAAGTTACAATCGATGCCAAAGGCAGATTTGTTACCCCGGGTTTTTTTGATATGCACAGTCACGCTGACCTTACTGCAATGCTTTGTCCCGATATGGAAGGTTTGCTCGGACAAGGGATTACCACCTGTTTTACAGGTCACTGCGGAATGACAATGGCTCCTGCAGGCAGATATTTTATGGGAATGCTGGAAGATGTAAAAGCATTTGAAGAAATTATGCCGTTGCAGACCTATGGCAAAGGTCCGGGCAGTTATCCTTCAGCAGATACGGAAAGTGTGCGTAAAGCCTTTAAAACCCGATTTGATATTGATATGGACTGGGCAACCTTTGCGGATTTCCGCAGCAAGCTCAGAAAAGACGGTGTTGGTGTAAATATGTATATGGAAGTGGGCCACGCACAGATTCGTATGGACGCAATGGGCTTTGATTACCAGCGTTTTGCAACACAGGAAGAAATTGACGTGATGAAAAAACACGTTGAGGAAGCTATGCAGGCAGGTGCAACAGGTTTGTCCTTCGGGCTTGACTATGCACCAGGCAAATATGCATCGGGCGATGAACTCAATCAACTTGCGGAATGTCTTGTGCCATACAATGGCATACTTGCCGCACATATCAGAAATTACGGCAAACATCCGGATACCGATAAGGATGTCTATACAGTTGACGGCATGAAAGAACTTATGGATATAGGGCTTAAATACGGTCTGCACGTACATATAAGCCATATTGGAGATGGTTTCAGCGTAAAACCTTTTGACCAGTATATGCTGGATGCAAGTGCAAAACGTACTTTGCAGATTATTGATGAATACAGAGAAAAAGGTCTGCACGTTACCTGGGATGTACTTGTGCCGGAATATATCCCTTGGTTTTTCTTTCCTGACCTTGCAGGCATAGTAAAATATTATGTTGCCTGTTGTGGCGGCAAAAAAGCTTTTGCTGAAAAATTAAAAAGCCCTGCATATCAGTACGAAATTGCACAGGCAATCAAAAACGGAAAAAATCCGTCTTTCGGCTGGTTTAAGGAAGAATATGAAATTCTCCGCTGCAGAAACAAATCATACGAAGGCAAAACAATCAAAGAGATTGCAGAAATCCTTGGCAAGGAACCTGTATATGCAATGTTTGATATCCTGCTTTGTGATATGGATACCCGTTACAGACAGAATCGTCTTGGTTCAGGGCACCATACAACTGTTTTTCAGGAAGCGGAAGAAGCTTCAATGGGACTGGACAACTGTGGCTATGACTATAACTGGGAAGGTGAAAAGGCTGATATGCCGGTGGATTACAGCACTCCAACTAGCTATTGTGGCATGATAACTTTTATCGAAAAACGCAGAGATTTCCCATTGGAAGATACAATCCGCAAAATGACAGGCAATGCGGCAAAAGCTATCGGTATTACCGACAGAGGCTTTATAAAAGAGGGAATGGCAGCGGATATTGTGATTATGGATTACGAAAATCTGCACAGCAACGAAGATTTTACCGATCCTCGTCACAAACCTGACGGAATTGATTACGTAATTGTCAACGGCAGAATTGCGGTTGATCACGGTGTGCATACACATATTCGTGCAGGTGTGATTTCCGATGGTATAAAATAAATACAGATGAAACAGAAAACTCCGGAATGTTTTATACATTCCGGAGTTTGTTTTTAATATTTTCTGTCAAAATTACGGTATTGTACAGCCTCAAGCATGTGCATTTCTTCAATCAGTTTTGACTGTTCAAGGTCTGCGATTGTTCTTGCTACCTTTAAAATTTTATCATAGCTTCTTGCAGAAAGCCCAAGGCTTTTGAATGCTTTTTCCAGTACTTTCTGTGCAGCAGGGGTTGTGCGGCACATCTGCTTTATCATTGCAGGAGGAATAACAGAGTTGGATGTTATTCCTGTACCTTCGAAACGTTCTGACTGCATCTGTCTTGCAACCATTACACGGGCAAGAATTTCCTGTGAAGTTTCGCTGTCACAGGTATCTTCGGCAAGTTCTTCATATTTTACTCCTGCAACATTTACATAAAGGTCTATTCTGTCCATCAGCGGTCCGCTGAGTTTGGATTTGTAGTTTTCAATCTGCCTTGATGTGCAGGTGCAAGGATGGAAATCATCATTTAAATACCCGCAAGGGCAGGGGTTCATAGCTCCCACAAGCATAATATTGCTTGGGTAAACATGGGTGCCGTTTGCACGCGCAACAGTCACTTTGTTGTCTTCAAGGGGGGCACGCAGTGCTTCAAGGGCGTCGCGGTGGAATTCCGGCAGTTCGTCAAGAAACAGTACACCGTTGTGTGCAAGGGAAATTTCACCTGGTTTTGCCCAGGGGCCGCCACCTGTCAGTGCTGCGGTGGAAACAGAATGGTGCGGAGAACGGAACGGTCTCTGCGATACAAGACCGCTGTTTTTGTCCAGCAGACCTGCCATGGAATAAACTTTTGTGGTTTCAATAGCTTCATTGAGGGTGATAGGCGGCATAATGGAAGGCAATCTTTTTGCCAGCATTGATTTACCGCTGCCCGGAGGGCCTGTGAGAACAATATTGTGCAGACCGCTTGCGGCAATTTCCAAAGCACGCTTTGCTTCCTCCTGACCTTTCACATCGCGGAAATCAAGGAAGGTCTGTTTTGTAACAGTTTCTTCGTATCTGTGAGGTACAAGGGTATTGCTGTTTTTCAGAAATTCAACAACCTGTGAAATGTGACTTATACCATAGATATCAACACCCTGTACAACACTTGCTTCATTTGCGTTTTCAAGAGGCAGAAACAGATGTGTTATGCCGTTTTCTTTTGCGCAGATAGCCATGGACAATGCACCGTTTATACCACGTATATGTCCGTCAAGGCTGACTTCACCTGCAAATGCGTATTTATCGTTGATTTTTGGTATGGCGTTTGTGCCTTCCAGAATTCCCAGCATAATCGGCATATCATACACCGCACCACTTTTGCGAATATCTGCAGGGGCGAGGTTTACCGTTATTCGGGAAGAAGGATAGCTGTAATTACAGTTTTTTATGGCGGAACGCACTCTTTCGCGGCTTTCTTTTACGGCGTTGTCACCAAGGCCTACAATGTCAAAAGACCCGAGACCACCTGAAATATGTGTTTCAACAGTAACAAGATATCCGTCAATTCCGCTTACACCAAAACTGTGCAGTTTACTCAGCATATATTACCAACCTCACATAATTAATATACAATAATAGTATAAATTTATCATACAATATTACAAGCCTTATTGCAATAAACTCAATTGACAATTTTACTTTGAAAAGGTACAATTAAATTGATAAATTATGTAATTTATTAATATTTAAATATATGATAAGGAGAACATTATGTACAACCACGAATACGAAAGATGGCTTCATGCAGTAAAAGAAGAAGACCTTCTCAAAGAATTGGAAAGTATCCACGGCAACGATGAACAGATTAAAGACAGATTTCTGCTCAGTCTTGAATTCGGCACAGCGGGTTTGCGCGGCGTTCTTGGTGCAGGTACAAATCGTATGAACGTTTACACAGTTGCAAAAGCAACACAGGGCCTTGCAGAATTCCTCAAAGCTCAGGGCAAAGAATCCTCTGTTGCAGTTTCCTATGACTCCCGTATCAAGAGTGATGTATTTGCAAAGATCACAGCAAATGTACTTGCAGCAAACGGAATCAAAGTTTATCTCTACGACGCACTCAAACCGGTACCAATGCTCTCCTTTGCAACAAGACGTCTCGGCTGTGATGCAGGCGTAATGGTTACAGCAAGCCACAACCCTGCAAAATACAACGGTTACAAAGTATATGGTCCTGACGGATGCCAGATGACAAGCGGCAGTGCAGACAAAGTTCTTGCAGAAATCAATAAACTTGATATCTTCAAAGACATCAGATACACAGACTTTGACGCAGCAGTTGCAGAAGGCAAAATCGAATATATCACCAAAGAAGTTGAAGAAGAATACTACAACTATGTTCTTGGCTGTATGCTCCGCAAGGATATCTTCACAAAAGAAGATCTCAAAATTGTTTACTCCCCACTCAACGGTTCAGGTAATGTGCCTGTAAGAACAGTTCTCGGCAAAGCAGGTCTTCAGAATATCACAGTTGTTAAAGAACAGGAAATGCCTGACGGCAACTTCCCAACATGTCCATATCCAAACCCTGAAATCAGAGAAGCAATGCAGCTTGGTCTTGACAGACTCAAAGAACTTGACGGTGACATTCTCATCGCAACAGACCCTGACGCAGACCGTGTTGGTATCGCAGTAAAAGAAAACGACGACTATGTACTTATCACAGGTAACCAGGTAGGCATTCTCCTTACAGACTATATCGCAAAAACAAGAAAAGAACTTGGCCTTATGCCTGAAAACCCTGTAATGGTTAAATCCATCGTTTCTTCCAGCCTTGCTGACGAAGTTGCAAAGAGCCACGGTGTTGAAATGAAAAACGTTCTTACAGGTTTCAAATACATCGGTGAACAGATTGCGCTTCTTGAAGCAAAAGGCGAAGAAAACCGCTTTATCCTCGGTTTTGAAGAAAGCTATGGCTACCTTGTAGGCACAAGAGTGCGTGACAAAGATGCTGTTGTTGCAACACTTATGATCGCTGAAATGGCTGCTTACTACAGAAGCATCGGTTCTTCTGTAAATCAGGCACTTAACGAAATCTACGCTAAATTCGGTTATTACCTCAACAAGGTTGATTCCTACGAATTTGAAGGCCTTGCAGGTATGGAAACAATGAAAAACATCATGCAGGGTCTCAGAGACAATCCGCTTGAATCTCTTGGCGGCATGAAAGTTGTTGTGAGAGAAGACTATGCATCTCTTACAAAACTCTGTGTTGAAACAGGAGAAACAGAAGAAATTCATCTTCCAAAAGCAAATATCCTTATTTACTGGCTGGAAGGCGGTAACCAGGTTATTATCCGTCCATCAGGCACAGAACCTAAGGTAAAAGTTTACTACTCCATCAAAGGCAAAGACTTTGCAGAAGCTTCTGCAGTTAAAGCAAAAATTGATGAAGATATCAAGCCAATTCTTAAATAAAATTTCAAAAAACACTTGATTTTTATATTACAATATGCTAATATAGACGGGTGATTATTTAGATAAGGGACGGAAACCCTTATCGACTGAGAGAGGTGAAATCAAAATGAGAGAAAACATCCATCCAAAATATGAAGATGCTGTTATTACATGTGCATGTGGCAATGTAATTCACACAAAATCTACAAAAGCTAAAATCAGTGTTGACGTATGTTCCAAATGTCACCCATTCTTTACTGGTAAACAGAAATTGGTTGACGCAGGCGGCCGTGTTGACAGATTTAAAAAGAGATTCAACATTCAGGACTAGTAAAAGTTGCAGGGCGGTGGTATACCGCCCTGTTTTTTTCATATATAACACAGTTTACCGAAAGGAAATGAAGTATGGCTGATTACAAAACCGTAAATGGTGAGGCAACCGGCACAATATACGAAAAAAAATCTGAATTTATCGGATATATTGCACACGCAAAAACCGAAGCACAGGCACAGGAATTTCTGGCAAAAATCCGCAAAAAACACTATGATGCACGTCACCATTGCTATGCATATATCATTAAAGATGAAGGTGTTGTAAGACAGAGCGATGACGGCGAACCAAGCAAAACAGCAGGTATGCCTATCCTTGAGGTTCTGCGTCATTCTGGTCTTGAGGATGCAATAATTGTTGTTACACGCTATTTTGGCGGTACTCTGCTCGGTACTGGTGGCCTTGTGCGCGCTTATACCGAAGGTGCAAAAGCAGCTCTCAATGCAGCAGAAATTCTGACATACAAACAGTGTGTGGATATCAACATTACAGTGGATTACTCCCTTTATGACAGAATTACCACTCTTTGCCAGAATAAAGGCGGCAAAATAATCGACACACAGTTTACAGACAACGTAAATATCACAATCCGTATGCTCAGCGGCACACAGGACGCACTTATAAGTGACCTTGTCGTAATGACAAAAGGCAAAGAGCCAACGGTAAGTGACGAATTATTTGATATTTTTTAAAAAAATAAAGGTTTTTTGTATTTTATTCAGTATAATATTTATAAGGGGGATAAAATATGGAAACAGTACGAGAAAGATTACTCCGACAGGAACAGTTGATTTTAAGCCCTTATGCCCAGTTTGCAAAGGATACATGGGGCAGGGAACATCCGGAAGAAGAATGTGATCTGCGCACCTGCTATCAGAAGGACAGGGATAAAATTATCCACTGCAAAAGTTTCCGCAGACTGAAGCAGAAAACACAGGTTTTTATCTCTCCGGAAGGCGATCATTACCGTACACGTCTTACGCACACCCTTGAAGTGGGACAGATAGGCAGAACAATCTGCCGTGCACTTTCCCTCAATGAGGATCTGTGCGAGGCAATTGCAATGGGACACGACCTGGGACATACACCTTTCGGTCATGCAGGGGAAAGAGCACTCAACGAACTTAACCCTGACGGCTTCTCCCATTCAAAACAAAGCGGACGTGTTGTGAGATACCTTGAGCGTAATCTTAAAGGGCTTAACCTTTGCAGAGAGGTTATCGACGGAATAGAAAACCATACACGCAGCGGCAACCCTAAAACAAGGGAAGCGGTTGTGCTTCGCTTTGCCGACAGAATTGCATACCTGAACCATGATATTGAAGATGCCATAACAGCAGGTATACTTACAGAAAACGACCTGCCAAAGGAATGCACGGATATTCTTGGCCACAGTAAAAGCGAAAGAATAACGACCCTTATCAATTCACTTGTGGAAAACAGCTGGGTTGATATACAGATGGCATCCCACATCGAAAAACAGTTTGAGGCACTGTCAACCTTTATGTATGACAATGTATACACCGATTCCATTGCGAAGACAGAGGAAAAAAAGGTGGACAAGTTGGTGGGGGAACTTTACAGGTACTATAAACAGCATCCGGAAAAAATGCCGGAAATGTACCATATAATAGCAAGAGAAGAAGGTCTGGACAGAGCAGTCACCGACTATATTCAGGGAATGAGTGATGACTTTGCCTCCGTGACTTTTGAAAATATATTTATTCCAAGACCTTGGAAGCTTGGATAACATATGCATAAATCAATGCATATTATAAACAATAATTCAGACTGTACAGAAAGGAGAGGACAATATGGCTATACCTGCTCATTATATACAGGAACTTTTGCAGAGAAACAATGTCACCGATGTTATCGGCGGTCATGTTCATCTCAAAAGACATGGCAGAATATATAAAGGTCTGTGTCCTTTCCATTCCGAAAAGACGCCGTCCTTTACCGTTTATCCCGACACACAAAGTTATTACTGTTTTGGCTGCGGTGCAGGGGGAGATATAATAAGTTTTACAAAGGAAATAAACGGACTTACCTATGTGGAAGCGGTAAAAATGCTTGCGCAGCAAAGTGGTATGCCAATGCCGGACGAGGATGACAAGCTGTCAAGGCTTAAAAGCCGTATATATGAGATGAACAAGATTGCGGCAAGATATTTCCATGCAAATCTCAATTCTCCAAAGGGTAAAAATGCAAGGATTTATCTTCGTCAGCGTCAGCTTTCAGATAAAACTATTGTCAATTTCGGCCTTGGCTATGCAAGTGACGGCTGGCAGGATCTGACAAATCATCTTAAAAGCAAAGGGTACACCGAAGAGGAAATAGTCTCAGCCTATCTTGCGGCACGCAGCAGCAAAGGGAATATATATGATATTTTCAGGGACAGAATAATCTTCCCGATTATCGACCTCCGCGGTAATGTTATCGCTTTCGGCGGCAGACGTATGGGAGATGAAGGCGGACCAAAATATCTCAACAGCGGTGACACCCCTGTGTTCAAAAAATCAAATGGTCTGTTTGCGCTCAATATAGCAAAAAAATCCGGTAAGGATACATTTATTCTTGCAGAAGGATATATGGACGTTATTTCACTCCATCAGGCAGGCTTTACAAACGCCCTTGCAACTCTGGGTACAGCACTCACATCACAGCAGGCAAAGCTTATTGCCGACTATGCAAAAAATGTGGTAATTGCCTATGACTCGGACGAAGCAGGGCAGAAAGCTACCCGACGTGCCATGGATTTGTTCTCTAAAGAGGACGTTTCGGTGCAGGTGCTGCAGATGGACGATGCAAAGGACCCTGATGAATACATCAAAAAATTCGGCAGTGACAGGTTTGAAGCACTTATTGAAAAAGCAAATTCCGCTTTGGACTTTGAACTGCTTAAACTCAGAAAACAGTTTGATATAAAGGATACTCAGGGCAGGATAGATTATCTCACAAAGGCCTGTGATGTTCTGGCAGGGATACCAAGTCCTGTACTGCAGGATGTTTACTGCAGCCGACTGTCTCAGGAAACAGGAGCGGACAAGGCTTCCATCAAACTGCAGCTTGAACAGTCGAAAAACAGGCTTTACCGTTCAAACAACTATAAACGCAACAAAGAAATGCTCAAAGAGGGCATTGCCGGCAGCATAAAGGTGGATTACCGCCAGCAGGGCAACACCATGCCAAAGGTTTTTGCACAGCAGCAGATAATATCCGCGTTGCTGAGAGACAATGAGTTTTTCTCAGCAGTGGACAGTCAGCTGACGGAACAGGATTTTACTGATGCTGATATGAAAAAAGCGTTTATGGAATACAAAAGGCTTAAATCTGAAGGACAGAATGTCAGCTATGCGTTGCTGTGCCACTATCTCGACGAAGATACAAGGAAAAATCTGGCCAAAATAAATGCAACAAATGCAGAGATAATAATGACAGCAAATGACCTTCAGATGCATATAAACAAACTCAGGAGTGCACCAATGGCACAGAATGAGATTAAAAACACCAGCGTTGAGGACCTGGCAAAACGTATTGAACAATTAAAAGAGAAAAAGAAGTAATAAAGAGGGAGTTTTATTATGACAAAAAATACAGAGAAAAAAATCACAACAATTCAGGAACTTGTTGAGTTCGGTAAAAAACAGGGCAAACTTACAAGTATCGATATCAACAAATTCCTCGAAGAAGTAAGCTTTGACCTTGAACAGGTTGAAAAACTTTACGAAACAATTGACACAAACAATATCGATATCCTTGATATTGTTGAAGAAGAAGAGGAAGTTCTTACAGAAAAGAACGTTGAAAAATTCGAAAAATCCCTTTCTGCAGAAGGTGTTTCCATCGATGACCCTGTAAAAGTTTACCTCAAGGAAATCGGTAGCTTCCCACTTCTTACTCTTGAAGAAGAAATTGAACTTGCAGAAAAAATTCTTCAGAACGATGACGCTGCAAAGAAAAAACTTGCTGAAGCTAACCTCCGTCTTGTTGTTTCCATTGCAAAAAGATATGTAGGCAGAGGTATGCTGTTCCTTGACCTTATTCAGGAAGGTAACCTTGGTCTTATCAAAGCTGTTGAAAAATTTGACCATACAAAAGGTTTCAAATTCTCCACATATGCAACATGGTGGATCCGTCAGGCTATCACACGTGCAATTGCAGACCAGGCAAGAACAATCCGTATTCCTGTTCATATGGTTGAAACAATCAATAAAGTTAAAAAAGTTCAGAGCCAGCTTTTACATAAAAACGGTCAGGAACCTTCCGTAGAAGATTTGGCTGAAGAACTTGACATGCCACAG
>JAZOTI010000054.1:0-4657 GCA_045657565.1 Oscillospiraceae bacterium
AAATAAATAATTTCAAAATAAAAGTCCTGAAAGTTCACACTTTCAGGACTTTTTATCTTTTGTATGATTTAGCATTAAACAAAGTTATAAATGGTAATTGTACTTATGTCTTTTCAATATTATTCAGTGATATTACTATATCAAATCCATAATTGTATTTACTTTAAAAAAATGTTATCTTATTTGTATAGATATATAATGGGGGTAAGATATGAAATACTATACAAAAGCTTCTCATAACCCAAAACCTAATCAGCGTGAAATAGACAACTTTATCACAGCTTACCATGCAGCCTGTGAAAGTATCGTTTTGCTTGAAAACGACGGCACTTTACCTCTTAAAAATAAAACAGTTGCTCTATTTGGCAACGGTGCCAAACGAACTATCAAAGGCGGTACAGGCTCAGGGGAAGTAAACGAACGCCACAGTGTAAATATCCTTGAAGGTCTGGAGAAATCAGGGGTTACAGTAACCACAAAAAAATGGATTGGGGATTACGATGAACTGTACAAAACAAAAGAAAAGGAATTCAACGACGGAAAGGTGAAAAAATTCCTTAAAAACCCGTCCAAAGCAATGGAATTGCTTGAGGATTTTGGCGGCTGTGCAGCAAGAAAGGTTTCACTTAAAGATATCCAAGAAAGCAACACTGATACCTGCATCTATGTGGTGGCCCGTCAGGCGGGGGAAGGTGTTGACCGCCGTGCAAAAAAAGGCGATTTATATCTTACCGATGAAGAATATGCAGATATCAAACTCTGTGCAGAAAGCTATGATAATTTTGTGCTTCTGATAAATGCCGGCAGCCAGATAGATATGAAATTTACTCAGGAAATCAAAGGCATAAATACAATAATGTTTATTTGTCAGCTTGGCACAGCAGGCGGCAATGCAGTTGCTGATGTTCTTTATGGCAAGGTGACACCAAGCGGCAAGCTTGCTGATACCTGGGCAAAAACATATTCTGATATTCCTTTTTATAATGAATTCAGCTATCTCAACGGTAATCTTGATGATGAATACTACAAAGAAGATATTTATGTAGGATACAGATATTTTGACAGTTTCAATGTGGCGCCTGCTTATCATTTCGGCTACGGCAAAAGCTATACTGATTTTGAATTGTCCACTGACAGCGTTGAAATTGACACAACAGTAATCACAGCAAAGGTGACTGTCAAAAATATTGGTGACACATACAGTGGCAAAGAGGTTGTACAGCTTTATGTTTCTGCACCTTGCGGAAAACTTTATAAAGAATATCAGTCCCTTGCTGCTTTTGCAAAAACAAAACTTATTGTGCCGGGTGAAACTGACACAGTAACTGTAACTTTTGACTTGAAAAATCACGCAAGCTACAACGAAACAGACGCACAGTTTATCCTGGAAAAAGGTGAATATTTAATCCGCATCGGTAACAGTTCACGCAATACTGCTACTGTTGCTGCGGTAGTTCTTGATGATACAGCAGTGGTTTCACAGCATCAGAATATATGTCCTGTGAAAAATAAATTTGAAACACTTTCCAATCCTTTAAAATATACAGAAACAGCAAATGAAGATATTCTGAAACTTTATCTTAAAGCAGAAGATATTACAACAGAAACTTTTGAATATAAGACACCTGAAATCTGTACAGACAAGCGCGTAAATGATTTTATTGACACACTTTCTGTTGAAGATATGGTGGAAATTGTGGTAGGTATCGGTATGTTCGGCGGTGAACGCCGTTTTGATATGCCTGGCTCTGTTGGCAATACAACTTCAAAGTTCTGGAATAAAGGACTTGCAAATGTAACATTGTGCGATGGTCCTGCAGGACTCAGAATATCTCAGCGTGCGGCACTTACTCCAAAAGGCAATACAAAAATGATGGATATGCCACTTTCAGCGTTCAGGATTATTCCAAAATTTATACAAAAGGCAATTCTTGCAGATCCTGAAAAATCAAAGGTAATTTATCAGTACACAACAGCGTTTCCTGTTTCTGCGGCTATGGCACAGACTTTCAATACTGATATGGTAACTGAGGTTGGCAAAGCAATTTACAATGAGATGAAAGAATATGGCTGTGTTTACTGGCTTGCACCGGCTTTGAATATTCACCGCAATCCATTGTGCGGCAGAAACTTTGAATATTATTCTGAGGATCCATTCCTTTCAGGTGCAATGGCAACAGCCATGACAAAAGGTGTTCAGCAGGAAAATGGTTTTTATGTTACACTTAAGCATTTCGCGGCAAACAATCAGGAAGATAACCGCAAACGAGTATCCAGCAATATGAGCGAAAGAGCTTTGAGAGAAATTTATCTCCGTGGCTTTGAAAAGGCTGTGAAAGCAGGTGCAAAATCTGTTATGACAAGTTACAACCTTGTTAATGGCGTATATACACCAAACAGCTATGACCTTTGCACAAAAGTTCTTCGCAATGAATGGGGATTTGACGGTGTTGTAATGACTGACTGGTTCTCCACAAGCAAAGGCTGTGCAGAGAATGCATTGTGTATGACAGCAGGAAATGATCTTATTATGCCGGGCGGAAAAACTGAAAAGAAAGATATTATTAAAGCTGTTAAAGAAGGGAAAATTTCACAGAATAGCGTAAAACGCTGCTGTGCAAACGTTATTAAATATATCTTTGACAGTCAGATTCAAAAAGAATACATTGATAAAAGATAAAATTAAAACCGACACTCATACAATTTGAGTGTCGGTTATTTTTGTTATTTACAGGCAACAAGTATTGTTGTGTTTTCAAGGCGAAAAACCTGTTCAACACTTTTGAAACCTGCGGCTTTCAGGAGCATTATCTGGTTATTTATAGTACAAGGTGTATCATAATGATAAAACTCATTTTCTTCAAGACCTTGTTCTTTTTTCATACGGGAAAGTTCGGCATAATAAAAATCTTCCTCTGCCTGTTCCGTCACCATATAATCACATTCAATATAAAAGCTGTTGTCCTTGAGACTGTTATATATTTTGCGGTAGAGTTCAGTTTTCATTTCATGGCTGAAATGGTGCATTGTCTGGAAAGATACAGCACAGTCAAAACAGTTTTGTTCAAAATCAACCTTAAAGTAGTCGCCGCATATAAGGTTAAGTTTTTTGTCGGGATGTTTTTTCTGCAATTTATCCAGCATAGCCTGGGTCATATCGACACCTGTTACAGAAACATCGGGAAGAACTTTGAATATTTCATCAAGTTCAAGGCCTGTTCCACAGCCCAGATCAAGGATTGTTTTTGCAGAAAAGGGAACAAGAGAGGCCATTTTTTCATAACCTTCCTTGCAACCTTCCACATCATTGATCATATGTTCGTCATAACCATTTAAGCGTGCTGTAAAAAAATCAGACATTCTTTCAAGCTTTTCCATAATATTTCATCCTTATCTGATCAGATATTGAATAAACCGGCTGCATTTTTATAAGTCTGAGATAAAACTTCTTCCTTGGTTTTGCCAAGTTCATCAGCAATCTTTTGTGCAACCTGATGCAGCATGGAAGAATCGCAGCGTTTTCCGCGGAAAGGTTCAGGTGCCATATATGGGCAGTCAGTTTCAATCAACAGTTTGTCAAAAGGTACAACTTTCATTGCTTCAAGTGATTTTCGTGCATTTTTAAAGGTAACAACACCAGTAAACCCAATATAAAATCCCATTTTTACAAGTTCTCTGCAACTTTCTGCACTTCCAGAAAAACAGTGGATAACACCACGGATTTTACCGGCATAAGGCTTAAGAATTTCAAGAGAATCCTGCATAGCTTCACGAATGTGAATAATAACAGGGAGATTGAGTTTTACAGCCATATCAAGCTGACGGATAAAAGCTTCTTTCTGTTTTTGAGGTTCTGCCGCATCATCATAGTGATAGTCAAGACCAATTTCACCGATGGCCTTGCATTTGGGGTCAGCCGCCATTTTTTCAATTTCATCAAAGTCAGCATCACAGGTTTCAGGTTCAATATCCAAAGGGTGAATGCCTGCACTGAAGCACATAAAATCACTGTTTTGGCTCTGCTGCATAGCTTTGCGGCTGGCATCAACACTGCTGCCGCAGTTCATAACATAACCCACGCCACTGTTTTTCAGATGCTGCATCAATGTATCATAGTCTTCACTGAAAGCGCTGTTGTTATAGTGGCTGTGACTGTCAAAAATTTTTTCCATAGTATAGTCCTTTAAAAAAGTCTCTGCAAATATTTACAGAGACTTTTTGTTTTAATTTAAATTAACCGATTCTGCTGCCAGCAGGAACATCACCGTCGATAAATACAACTTTAACGTCGCCATTGGATTCAGAAGCAAGAACCATGCCTTCGCTCATTACACCACGCATTTTTCTTGGAGCAAGGTTGCCAACAATAACAACTTTTTTGCCAATCATTTCTTCAGGAGTGTACCACTGTGCGATACCAGAAAGGATTGTTCTTTCTCTTTCACCGTCGAAGATTGTGGATTTAAGAAGTTTATCGGATTTTGGCAATTTTTCACAATGACGGATTTCACCTACGATAAGATCAACTTTGAAGAAGTCATCAATTGTGATTTCTGCTTTTGGTTCTTCTTTTTCTTCTTCAACTGCAGGTGCAGGAGCAGCAGCTTTTGCAGCAGCTTCCTTTTTTGCTTTTTCCTGTTCTTCAAGAAGTTTCATT
>JAZOTI010000055.1:0-9256 GCA_045657565.1 Oscillospiraceae bacterium
AAAGTAAAACCCGCAAATCATTTATCGCATTTACTTATTTTATATTTTATGGTAAAATAATATGAATTGTAATTTTTAATTTTAATTCTGAGGTACATATATGTTATTTAACTCGGTTCCATTTATGATTTTCCTGCCAATTGCAGTGCTTTTGTACTATCTTGTGCCGGAAAAATATAAAAAAATATATCTTCTGGCAGTAAGCTATTATTTTTATGCCTGTTTTGACCTGCGTGCTGTGCCGTTTATCATTGTGGCAACACTTGTCAGCTTCTATGCCGCAAAGTTTATCGAAACAAAAGAGGGCAAGGCCCGCAAAAATGCTCTGCTTTTAGCCCTTGCGGTTAACATCGGCATGCTGCTGTTCTTTAAATACTGCAACTTCTTCAGCGAAAACATCGTTGCTCTTGCAAACCTTTTTGGTGCTGATATTGAGTTTAAACGTTTCAATATCCTTATGGTTACAGGCATCAGTTTCTTCACTTTCCAGAGCGTAGGCTATGTTGTGGATGTTTATCTCAAAAAGATTAAAGCGGAACACAATCTACTTATCTACAGCCTGTTCATCGGCTTTTTCCCACACGTGCTTGCAGGGCCAATCAGCCGTGGTGCAAAGCTTATCCCACAGTTTTACAAAGAACACAACTTTGACTACGACAATGTAAAAGCAGGCCTGCAGCTTATGGCAATCGGCTTTTTCAAAAAGATTGCGGTTGCTGACGTGCTTGCAATGTTCATCGGTGCGGTTCACAACAACCTTACAGATTACTCCGGCCTTATGCTTATCTTCACAGCATTTGCATACTCCATTCAGCTTTACGGTGACTTTTCCGGTTATTCCGACATTGCCCGTGGCTGTGCAAAACTGCTGGACTACGACATTGTGGACAACTTCTCCACACCATATTTCTCCACAAGCTTCAGCCAGTTCTGGACAAAATGGCACATCAGCCTGTCCAGCTGGTTCCAGGATTATATCTTCACACCTTTTGTGTGGACAAACCCGCTGAAACGCTTCGGTTTTGAAAACCCACCTGTTATCGCAGGCATCTGGCTTGTTTTCCTCACAAGCGGTCTGTGGCACGGCAGTGCATGGACATTCATCATCTGGGGTGTTCTCCACGCAATCTACCGCACAGCAGAGGATTTAAAACGCAAATACTGGCGCAAGCCGGACAAACGCCCAAAACCTCTCAAGTTCTGGGCAAAGGTGGCAGGGGTGTTCACACTTGTAACCTTCAGCCAGATTTTCTTTCGCGCAAACAGCGTGGGGGATGCTTTCTGGTATGTGGGTCATCTGTTCTCCAATCTTTCACCTTCGGTATTTGTTGCTGACCTTTACAAATCCATTGCGACAGGCTTTGACGCAACACCGTTGCTTGTTTATGCATATATGGCTTACAGCGTGGTTGTTACTGCAATTATTGTGTATATGGACTGGTACCGCCAGTTCCGTCTTAAAGGCAAATGCCTCACAACTGTATTCAAGGATATGAAACAGCCTTGCAGACTTATCTGCTACTGGGCACTTGTGCTGCTTATTCTTGCTGGTTTTATCATGCAGAACGGTGGCTACGGTGCTTCCGCAAGCTTTATCTATGCAAACTTCTAAAATCAAATAAAAGCTTTAAAGCGTACTGTTTTTACGGTACGCTTTTTGTTTTTAAAGAGTTTGGAGTGAAAGCCGGAAATACACATTATCAAATCACAAAACAATATCTGCAGTAATAAAATATTTTAAAAGCAGGTGATGATATTGAATAATTTCTTAAAAGCAGAAAATATAAAGGTTATCTATCAGACTCCAAAAGCGGAAACGCTTGCGGTGGAGAATGTATCATTCGGAGTCGAAAAAGGACAGTTTGTCAGCATTGTGGGGCCGTCGGGCTGTGGCAAAAGCACAGTGCTTTCCTGTATGGCAGGGCTTTATCGTCAGCAGGCAGGCAGCATACTGCTGGAAGGAGAGGATATAAACAAAAAGAGGGATAAAATCGGATATATGCTGCAAAGCGACAACCTTATGCCATGGCGGTCGGTGTGGCGCAATGTGCTTGTGGGGCTGGAAATTCAGAAAAAACTGACGGAATCCGACCTTGCCTATGCCCGCACATTGCTGCAAAGGTATGACCTGTGGCAGTTCAGGGATTCTTTCCCTTCACAGCTTTCAGGTGGTATGCGGCAGCGGGTGGCACTGATACGCACCCTTGCACTGAAACCTCAGGTGCTTTTATTGGACGAAGCATTCTCCGCCCTTGATTATCAGACCCGTGTTGCGGTGAGCTGCGATGTGTTTGAGATACTGCGCAGGGAAAACAAAACTATAGTTATGGTAACTCACGACATCCCTGAGGCGGTTTCCATGTCTGACAAGGTTATAATATTCTCCCACCGTCCTGCCGTGGTGCAGAAAGAGGTGGAGATAAACCTTGGCTCAAGGGACTCAAACCCCATAGAACGCCGTGTGCATCCCGATTTTCAGCATTATTTCAACATTATATGGAAGGAGCTGACAGAGAATGAAAAAGATTCTTACTCACCGTGAGGAGTATCTGCGTGATATAACCTTGAGAAAAACAAAGGTGCTCATAACACAGATTTTCATTGTGGCGGCGTTTATATTCCTGTGGGAAGCTCTCACAGCCGTTGGAGTTGTGGATCCGTTTATATTTTCTTCTCCGTCAAGGATTTTAAAAACAACCGTGACCATGGCACAGGGGGATCTTTTCTATCATATAATGATAACAGTGCTGGAAACCGTCACAGGTTTTGCTGTGGGTGTGGTGCTTGGACTGTTTATTGCGGTGGCAATGTGGTTTTCTCCCTTTGTGCACAGTGTGGCGGCGCCTTTTCTTGTGGTGCTCAACAGTCTGCCCAAAATTGCTCTTGGCCCTGTGATTATCGTATGGGCAGGTGCAGGGGCAGGTGCCATAATTGTAATGGCGGTGGCCATAAGCCTTATTGTCACGGTTATGGAACTTTCGGGCGGATTTGAAGCCACCGACAAAAACCTTATCACCACGGTGCAGAGCTTTGGCGCTGCAAGATATCAGGTGTTTTTAAAGGTTGTACTGCCAAGCAATATTCCTGTGCTGTTTCAAAGCCTCAAGGTGAACATCGGCCTGAGCCTTGTAGGCGTTATAGCCGGGGAATTTCTGGTTTCCAGAGCAGGACTTGGATATCTGATTGTTTATGCAGGTCAGGTATTCCGTATGGATTTGGTTATGATGAGCGTTGTCATTCTCGGTGTTGTGGCGTTTCTGATGTATCAGGGTGTGGCAGCGGCAAGGAAAATTGTGGAGAAGAAAATTAATCACGATACCTGAGGAGGTTTTTATGAAAAAACTTATCTGCATTTTGCTTGCGGCAGGCATTATGACTTTGTGTCTTACAGCCTGCGGCAACGACAAACAGGAAATTACCAAAATAACACTCAGCGAGGTTACCCATTCCATCTTCTACGCACCACAGTATGTGGCGATAAACGAAGGCTACTTTGCCGAACAGGGTCTTGAAATTGAACTTATCAATGCAGGCGGTGCCGACAAGGTTATGACCAGCGTGCTCACGGGTGCGGCGGACATCGGCTTTGCAGGGGCGGAAAGCTGCATTTATGTTTATCTGCAGGGCAAGGAAAACTACCCCAAAGTTTTTGCACAGCTTACAAAATGTGACGGGTCATTTCTTGTGGGCAGAAAAAACACGGACAGTTTTGACTGGCAAAGCCTGAAAGGCAGCACAATTCTGCCGGGACGCAAGGGCGGCATGCCATATATGACACTGTTGTATGCTCTGCAGAAAAACGGCCTTGTGGTGGGGAAAGACGTATTCTTTAATGATACGATCCAGTTTGATGCCATGACAGGTGCGTTTTTAAGCGGAGAAGGGGACTATGTGACGGTGTTTGAACCATCCGCAACAGCCATTGAAGCAGAAGGCAAAGGATATATCCTTGCGTCTGTGGGGGAAGCTGCAGGGGAAGTTCCCTACACAGCCTACTTTGCACTGTCTGACTATGATAAGGAAACATTGCAGAAATTTACCGACGCCATCGCGAAAGGTCAGAAATTTGTGCAGGAAAAAACAGCGGCAGAAATTGCTGCGGCTATAGCACCAAGCTTTGCCGATACTGATGTTGCAGTTATCGAAAAGGTGGTGCAGAACTACAAGGATATAGGTGCCTACAGTGCATCCCCTGTTATGACAGAAAGCAGTTTCCACCGCATAGTTGATATTGTCAAAAATGCAGGTGAAGTACATCCTGATGCGGATGTGCCTTTTGAAGAGTTGATTGACAACAGCTTTGCACAGGCAGCAGAGGGAAAATAATCCTTGACTATGAATTTAATAAGGTATAAAATAAAAAAGATAGCTGAGTGCTATCTTTTTTTGTTGAAAAAACGGAGGTATATTATGAAAGTTCTTTTGATTAACGGCAGTCCAAACGAATTTGGCTGTACATACACAGCCCTTAAAGAAGTAAGCGACAAACTCAACAGTCATGGCATAGAAACAGAATTTGTATACCTCGGCAAAGATGCAGTTCGCGGCTGTATTGCCTGTGGCGGCTGCTATAAACTTGGCAGATGTGTTTTTGAAGACAAGGTAAACGAAACCCTTGAAAAAATGAAAGAATGTGACGGACTTGTAATCGGCAGCCCTGTTTACTATTCAGGCCCAAACGGCACTCTCTGTGCTTTTCTTGACCGTTTGTTCTATGCTTCAAGAGGACAGTTCTCCAACAAATTTGGTGCAGCTGTTGTTTCCTGCCGCAGAATGGGCAACACATCCAGCCTTGACAGACTCAACAAATACTTTACAATTTCCAAAATGCACGTGGTTTCTTCTCAGTACTGGAACGGTGTTCACGGCAACACACCTGAGGAAGTAAAACAGGATGCAGAGGGCTTGCAGGTAATGCGTGTATTGGGCGAAAATATGGCCTGGCTTTGCAAAATTGCAGATGCAGGCAAAAAAGCGGGTATCCCTATGCCTCAGTACGAAAAAAGGGTAGGCACAAACTTTATCCGATAAAATTTACAGGTGACAGGGTAAAAAACAGTTGCCCTGTCACCGATACTGTATAGGATAAATTAAGTTAAAGGTATTATAAAGGAGCAAATAATGGCAAAATTCGGCAATGACTTATCAGAAGGCAGCGTTTCCAAACAGCTTATACGCTTTTCGGTTCCGTTCCTTATTTCCAACCTTGTACAAAGCTTGTACAGTGTGGCGGATATGCTTATCGTAGGTAACTTTTCCGGCACAGCGGCAGTTTCCGGTGTAAACATCGGCAGCCAAATCACTCACGTTCTCACAATGCTTATTCTGGGCTTCTGCACAGGCGGTACAATTCTTGTTTCACAGTATATGGGCGCACGTGACAACGAAGGTATCAAAAAGACAATTTCAACACTTATCACAGCATTGCTTGTGGGCGGTATCGCAATTACAGTGGTGATGTTTGTACTTATCGACCCATCCCTCCGACTGCTGGAAACACCGGTGGAAAGTTATAAGGATGCAAAGGATTATCTCATGGTTACCATTGCAGGTATTCTGTTTATCTTTGCATACAACGCGTTTTCTGCAATTCTCCGTGGTATGGGCGACAGCAAAAGACCGTTTTACTTTGTGCTTGTTTCCTGTGTGACAAACATTGTGCTTGACCTTGTGCTTGTTGCAGTTTTTGATATGGGTGCACTTGGTGCTGCTATTGCAACTGTGTTCTCACAGGCAGTAAGCGTGGTGCTTTGTATTGTTTATCTGCGTTCCCGCGACTTTGTGTTTGACTTCAGACCATCCAGCTTTAAAATCGACAAGGAATATCTTGCAAAAATCCTTAAAATTGGTTCACCTGCTGCAATCCAGAACGGTGTTACAAGCATTTCCTTTATGTTCATCACAACACTTGTAAACCTCACAGGTGGTGTAAACGCTTCCGCAGCGGTTGGTATTGTCGGCAAATTCAACTCCTTTGCAATTATGCCTGCAAGTGCAATGAGTGCTTCAGTTTCCACAATGTGTGCACAGAACATCGGTGCAAACAAATGGGACCGCGCAATCAAAACCTGCAAAATCGGTACAGGTATTGCATGGGTTATCGGCATCTGCATCTTTACAGTTGCACAGCTTTTCCCTGTACAGATTCTTTCCATGTTCGACCGCAACCCTGATATGATCGGTTACGGTGTGCAGTACATGCGTGCATTTGCATTTGACTATATCCTTGTTCCATTTGTATTCTGCGTAACAAGCTTGTTCACAGGGGCAGGGCATACAGGTTTTGCAATGATGTCCAATATGGTAAGTGCATTGCTTCTCAGAATTCCTGCATCATACATCTTCTCCACAGTGTTCGGTCTTGGACTTTTTGGCATCGGTCTTGGTGCACCGGTGGCTTCTGCAGGCAGTGTGGTGCTCATTATCGGCTTTCTTATCAGCGGCAAGTGGAAAGTAAACAAAGTTATCAAAAGATAATATATTTTAGTATTGTCATTCGGGGCAAAAGGAAAAATTTTCTCCTTGCTCAGAATGCAGCTTTTGAGAAAAATTACAAAATAAAAACGGTATCTGAATTTTCAGATACCGTTTGTTTTTATATCAGAGCTATTCCCAGAGTTTCTGTGGGTATGTGCCGTCTGCGTGCATTGCTGTCATAGCCTGCTGCACCATAGGTTTGTCTTCCTTGTATGTAACGCCGTACCATTTGTCGCTGCTTGTAAGCACTTTTACAACTGCTTTGTCGCTTTCGATAAGTCTTGTAACAACACTTGGCAGGTAATATTCGCATTTTTCAGGGTTTGTGCCAAGATTTGCTTTAAGGAAATCAGGGAAACCTTCCCATGCTTCTTTGACGAAATCCTGTGTAAAGCCCCACATATTCATAGAAACAGGTGTGCAGCCGCAAAGGCCAACTGTTCTGTCTTCCATAATGCTTTCAGCGTCTTCACCGGCTTTTACAATTTTAGTGTGCTCGGTAACCTTTGCAAGATAACCGTTGTTGTCAGTTTCGCAGATACCGCGGGAAACATGGCCGTTTTCTGTCAGTGTGTTGGAAAGACGGTATGCAACCATACAGAAAGGATATGGCTGTGCAGGGTGTTCTTTGCTGAGATAGTCATAAATTACTTTGAATGCATCTCTGCCGTAGAAATCGTCAGCATTGATTGCAACGAACGGAGAATCAATCAGGTCTCTTGCAGCAAGAACAGCATGTGCTGTGCCCCAAGGTTTTTTGCGGTTTTCAGGTACAGAGAAACCTTCAGGAAGGTCGATTATATCCTGATAAGCATATTTTACGTTGATAAATTTGCTTACGCGGTCACCAACGGATTCTTTAAAGTCTTTTTCAATTTCCTTTTTGATGATGAAGATAACAGTTTCAAAGCCTGCCTGTTTTGCATCATAAAGGGAGTAGTCAATGATAATTTCGCCGTTTGGTCCAACAGGGTCAATCTGTTTGAGGCCGCCGTAACGGCTGCCCATACCTGCTGCCATAACTACCAATACAGGTTTTTTCATAAATTTAAGCTCCTGAATTTATATGTTTAAAAATATACACAATTTGATATACAAAATGTGATTTTGGCGCTGAAAATTACATCTTGTATATAATATGCTGTGTAAAAACGGGTTTTAGTCTTCAAAACCGTTTGGATTGCCTTTCTGCCATCTCCAGGCATCTCGACACATTTCTTCAATGCCGTTTTCAGCTTCCCAGCCAAGTTCATTTTTTGCTTTGGAAGCGTCAGCATAGCAGGTTGCTATATCGCCAGGACGGCGTGGTTTGATGGTGTAAGGCACAGCAACATCATTTGCTTTTTCAAAGCTTTTTACCATATCAAGCACGCTGTAGCCGGTGCCGGTGCCCAGATTGTAAAGGCACAAACCTGCTTTTTCCTCAATCTTTTTAAGTGCTTTCACATGGCCTTTTGCCAGGTCAACAACGTGAATATAGTCTCTTACACCTGTGCCGTCGTGGGTGTCGTAGTCATCACCGAAAACCCCAAGCTGTTCCAGTTTGCCAACAGCCACCTGTGTGATGTAAGGCATAAGGTTGTTTGGAATGCCGTTTGGATTTTCGCCGATTTTACCGCTTATATGTGCGCCGATTGGGTTGAAGTAACGCAGAATAACCACGTTCCACTCATTGTCAGCTTTCTGAATATCTGTCAGAATCTGTTCCAGCATACTTTTGGTCCAGCCGTATGGGTTGGTGCATACACCTTTTGGACAATCTTCTGTAATAGGCACAAAAGCAGGGTCTCCGTAAACAGTTGCGGAAGAGGAGAAAATGATGTTTTTGCAGTTGTGGTTTTTCATAACTTCCAGCAACACAAGTGTGCCTGTGATGTTGTTGTTATAATATTCCCATGGTTTGGCAACACTTTCACCAACAGCTTTAAGCCCTGCAAAATGGATACAGCTTTCGATGTTTTCCTTTTCAAAAATTTTGCAAAGGGCATCACGGTCAAGAATATCCGCCTTGTAAAACTTAACGGTTTTGCCTGTGATTTCTTCCACCCTTTCAAGGCTTTTTTCGCTTGAGTTGCAAAGGTTATCCACCACCACAACATCTCTGCCGTTCTGCAGCAGTTCATCAACTGTATGGCTGCCGATATAACCCGCACCGCCTGTAACAAGAATTGCCATAAAATCCTCCACCCGATAAAATTTGTCTATAATTAATTTTATCACATTTAAACCGCTAAACAATGGAAGAATGTGCCCCAAGCAGTGCAAGATGTTGCCAAAATTGTCTCCGTAAGTTGCCGTGATGCAAAATTGATGTATCGGGGATGATTGTCACAAATTTTTTGCTTAATCTGCATGTTTTTTTTGTTCAGGCTTTTGCGGCAACTGCATAAAACAAACGGCTTTTGCCTGCAAAACAGGTGCTGCACAGCAACAGATAAAAATACAAAGGGCAAAAATCATTCACGGACATTTTTATCTGCAAAAAACATTGAAAAATAAAATTGTTACTAAAATGTAATATATTGGGTGCGACGGTGAAAAAAAGAACAGTGAAAAAATTTTTGCTTAAACATTAGTTAAATAAATAACGATTTTTTGTTGAAAAATGATAATTATTTAACCTGTATTGACGCAAAACATCAAAAATCGCAATATTGAATATTGCAAAATCTGGTTTTAAAAAAGCAAATTGAATGAAATTTTTTTGAAATAAGCAAATGCCCCCATTGACTTAATATTTTGCGTATGATATTATACCTTTGCAATTTATGCAAAAAAA
>JAZOTI010000056.1:0-19355 GCA_045657565.1 Oscillospiraceae bacterium
AACTTCGATAACTACACCAACTTTAGCTTCTTTGTCAACTGTTGCAAATACCATACCTTCAGCAGCGATTCTGCCAGCTTTTTTAGTAGCAGCAGCAAGGCCTTTTTCTCTGAGGTATTCGATTGCTTTTTCGAAATCGCCGTTGGATTCTGTCAAAGCTTTTTTGCAGTCCATCATGCCGCAACCTGTGCGTTCACGAAGGTTTTTAACATCACTAGCTGTAAATGCCATTTTTTTGTCCTCCAATTTTATACTAGAAAAAAATTTTATATTAGTTAAAATTATTCTTCAACAACTTCTGCTTCTTCAGCAACTGGAGCTGTCTGTTCGCCCTGACGGCCTTCGATGATAGCGTCAGCCATAGCGCCGGAGATAAGTTTAACAGCTCTGATAGCATCGTCGTTACCTGGGATTACGTAGTCAACTTCGTCTGGGTCACAGTTTGTGTCAACGATAGCTACAACTGGAATACCAAGGTTTTTAGCTTCTGCAACAGCGATTTTTTCTTTGCGTGTATCTACAACGAACATAGCTTTTGGCAATGTTTCCATGTTTTTGATACCGCCGAGGAATTTTTCGAGTTTTTCGATTTCGAGTTCAAGTTTGAAAACTTCTTTTTTAGGAAGAAGGTCAAATGTGCCGTCTTCTTTCATTTTGTTGGGCTGTTCAAGACGAGCAATTCTTGTTTTGATTGTACGGTAGTTTGTGAGCATACCACCAAGCCATCTTGCGTTAACAAAGTGCATACCACATCTCTGTGCTTCTTCTTTGATAGCATCCTGAGCCTGTTTCTTTGTACCTACGAAGAGAACTTCGCCGCCTTCTGCAGCAATTTCTTTGATGAAGTCGTATGCTTCGTCAAGTTTTTTTACTGTTTTCTGAAGGTCGATGATGTAGATACCGTTTCTTTCTGTGAAGATGTAACGAGCCATTTTTGGGTTCCATCTTCTTGTCTGGTGACCGAAGTGTACACCTGCTTCAAGCAACTGTTTCATTGATACTGATGACATAATTTTTTTCCTCCAATTTGGTTGTTGTCCTCCGCTGTGTTTTGCTTGTTTTTACAGACTATGTCGTGAGACACACCACCTGTAAGGAACACAGCGTGCGTAATGCGCCTAAATATATTACCACAACATATAGCGAAAGTCAAGTGTCAATACACATTTTCTTACAAATATTTAAGCCGAAAATCTACATTTTAAACAAATAGTTTTTATCATTAAAAATTCCGGAAAATTGCAAAACAAAAACCCGCCGGTTTTATATTTCCGGTGGGTTTCAGATTTATTTGTTCATTTCATTCCAGCAGTATTCAAGTGCCCAGTTCTGCATTTCAAGGTACAGTTTACCTTTTATTTCGGCGTAATCAAGCCACATAAGAGTATGGTCCTTTTCAAGCGGAGTTTTTACCATGCTGCCTATACTGCCGATATAATAGGACTGTACAGGATGAAAATATCCGACCTTTTTATGGTACATATACGCTTCAGCGGAACAGATTTTATCGTCGACTGTAACAGTATATCCGATTTCTTCCATACATTCACGGATTATGCATTCTTCCCCGTTTTCCTCTGCTTCAAAACCGCCGCCAAGCAAAAAGAATCCTTTTGGATTTTTTACAACTGCAACCTTGCTGTTTTTTATATGAATAAGATATGCACCGGGCCTGTCTTTATAGTTTGTACCAATAAGTTTTTCACCAAAAACTCTATGCATCAATACTACCTTCTTTCATCTGCCAAAACGGAGTACACTGCAACATCACATAGTTTGCCTTTATTGTTCATAAACTGTCTCAGCGTACCTTCATACTGCATACCGCATTTTTGTGCTACACGACCTGATGCAGGATTATCGGTATCGTACTGAATTTCCACCCTGTTTGCACCAATCTCTTTAATCATATAACTGGTAACGGTATTTACGGCTTCAGTCATATAACCGCTTCCCCACCATTTTTTGCCAATACAGTACCCAAGTTCAACCTTTGATGCGTCATTGTCACAGGATACAACACAGATAAATCCTGCTGATTTTACAGATAAATCACTTTTAAAGGTAATATTCCAATTGTAAAACTCATCTTTATTATATCTTTCAGACCAGCTTTTCACAGCCTTTTCTGCCTGTGCAGGGTCGGTAAGTGATGTGCTTGTCATATATCTGTTAACATCATCATCGCACGCCCAGTTGTTATACATATCATGGGCATCAGCAGGTTCAAATCTGCGAAGTATAAGTCTTTCTGTTTCCAAAATTACTGTACCTTTATGGTTCATAAAATTTCACTCCATTATCAGGATATTAAAGATTTCATTACTCACAATATTAATAAATAATAACACAGGTTTGTATCTATGTAAATTAAGTATTATCTGAACATTTTACACCTACTTAAATAATATAAAAGATAAAAGGTGGTAAACGCATCTACCACCTCTGCTATTCAAAATTTATTTTAATCTTCTTATTTTCCTCATCTTCAATTATGCATTTATTTATCAGTACTGCATCTTCTCCGATAACAACAACATCATCCCACGGAATACGGATATCTTTTCCACGACCTAGCAACCCAAATAATTTTGGACGTCCGAAAACAATAAGATATTTTACCATTGCATTTTCTTTGCAAAATTCAATATCATCCACCTGTCCTATATTTCTGCCTGTACTGATACTTATAACATCCTTTTCGCTTAATGACGATAAGGTAATCACACACTCACTCCCTGTTATTATCAGTATATTTTACAGTGTGATTTTTTGTGCACAATTATGTTTCCAGCTGGCTTTTAATATATCCTATTACATTCTTTTCAATCCTTGAAACCTGAGCCTGACTTATACCAACTTCACTGGCTACTTCTGTCTGGGTTTTACCTTTTATAAATCTGAGATTCATTATATGTTTTTCTCTGTTTTTAAGATTATGAAGCACATCCTGCATTATTATTTTGGATTGAAAAGCTTCTTCAAAATTATCACTTGAAATCTGATCCAACAGATATACATCATTGTTTTCGTCGTTAAATACAGGTTCGTAAAGAGAAACAGACGGAGACAATGCCTCCAATGCACTGCATACCTGAAAACAGGAACAATTCAGCTGACATGCTATATCATCAACAGATGGTTCGTTGCCATCTTCATCGGTCATTTTCTCCTTTAATGCCAAAGCTTTGTATGCTATATCCTTTACCGAACGGCTTATTTTTATCGGCTGATCATCACGGATATACCTTTTGATTTCCCCCAATATCATTACTACACCATAAGTGGAAAACTGTACATTTAGTGTAGTATCAAAATTGTTGAGTGCTTTGATGAGGCCGATACAGCCTACCTGAAACAGGTCGTCAAAATCAACATTCTTATATCTGAATCTCTGTATAATGCTGAGAACAAGTTTTAAATTCCCAAGTACAAGCATATCTTTGGCGTGCTTATCACCATCTTTCATTTTTTCAATGAGAATATTTCGTTCTTCTTCTGTAAATTCGGGCAACTCTGATGTGTCTATACCGGAAATCTCCACTTTTTTGTAATACATAACAACCACCTCATAACAAATGTTATAAGATAATTATCTCCTGTATTTATACTATTATAATTGGATATTTATGTAATACTAAATAGCTTTTTCAATCTCTTTTTTCAGTTTTTTGAAAATTCTTTTTTCAAGACGGGATATATATGACTGCGATATTCCTATTTTATCCGCAACTTCCTTCTGAGTTTTTTCTGGAACTCCGTTCAGTCCAAATCTCATAAGGATAATCTCCTTTTCCCTGCTTTCAAGGGAGTTTATAGATTCCCAAAGTATCTGTTTTTCACTTTCCTGTTCGATCTCATTTCCTGCTGTATATTCTTCTGTATACAAAACATCAATAAGATTAAGCTCATTTCCGTCGCTGTCAATACTCAATGCGTCATCAATGCTTATATCAATATTTTTATTGCTTTGTTTACGCAGATACATAAGTATTTCATTTTCTATACAACGGGATGCATAGGTTGCGAACTTTATATTTTTTGATGGCTTAAAAGAGTTTACAGCTTTTATCAGACCAAGACTGCCTATGGATGTAAGGTCTTCAATATTTGCTGTGGAATTTTCGAATTTTTTGGCAATATATATAACCAGTCTGAGATTGTGTACAATCATTTTTTCCCTGGCTTCTGTCTCTCCGTTTTCAAGCCCACCAAACAGAGCAAGTTCTTCCTCCGGCGATAGTGGTGGCGGAAGCATCTGAGGGCCGTTTATGTACCATATGATTTCTTTCCGGGTTAATAATTCAAGTATAAATCTTTTTATTTTTAACATATATACTCCCTATAAAAGTTTTTTTATATCATTACCAAATATTCCATCCACACCATCACTGAAATCATTATCGACAAAAGCAATCAGTATGTTATTTATACGTTTATTTTCTATGATTATATTTTCTGCTTTTATCGCCGGTGCCATTCCTCTACCCTGAATTGTATTAAAAAAAACAGGAATATACCGGCATAACACTTTATCGTATTCATTTGATAAAAAACAGCTTAAATTCTCTTTATGTATATCAGGAAGTTTACTTTTAATTTTAGTAAAGCTTAGCATAATTATATTCTTATTGGATATTATATCTTTTACCTTGAAACCACTGTCATAAAACAGCATAAGATTTTTTAGCCAGTAACCATCGATACATATATCTGTTTTATACAGACTTTTATGTGAAATTTTGTCCTGTGCAAAAGCAAATAATGCAATACATGTATACACTACCAAAGTAAGAATAACCAGAGTTACAGGATTAATGTTTATATAAAAAAACAGATTATTGTTGTAAATATAACTATTATGTTTTGATACAACGCCGACAATCCCCATAAGCAATGTATTGAGAAAAACAAAGCATATCCCCTGTATAATTAACTGTTTTTTCTTCGGTGTAGCAAAAGCAATCAGTACACACAAAAACAATGATACCAATTTTACTGAAATATCCAGCAATACAATATGTCCTGTGTAAAAAATATACAGACATGAAAATGCTCCGCACACAGATGAAAACAATATTCTTTTTCTGTTATATGTATACCCTGTAAGAATAGCAGAAGATATAAGTAAAAAATAGGATATTATAAAATTGGTAATCAGTAAAACATCTATATATATAACCATATTCCATCACCTGCTTTATAATACTATAAAGCTATCAAAAAAAATGTCATATTATATGTAGACAGCTGCGCAAAAAACGCAGCTTATGCTTCCCTATTCTAAAAATATTTCTGTTTTTATATTTTCTAAATGAAGATAATTTTTATAATAATTTGTATATATAAGCGATGATTCATCAGAATTCAAGAATAATTCTGTTATTTGTTTTTGAATGTCATGGATTATAAGATTTTTAAAACTCTCTTTTGCATCTGAGCCTGCAGGCAATCCTTTGTATTCCTGTATAATTCCTGAAATATTTATATTCAGCACATCTTTGTCTGCAGAATAAAAAACCGATAGTTTTTCAAGATTGGCTGAATATGTTTTTTCATCCTTTTCAAAACAATAAATTCCTTCTTTTATCTTTCCTGTCAGCAAATCAAATACAAAGGATTTATTTCTGGAAAAAACATTATCAGCATGATTATCAACGATTATAATTTTTTCATTTTCATCGGGAACTTCAACTATTCCGCTTATTTTGTTATTATTTATGGAATAGGTATACAATGGGTGTTTACCTGTTGGATATTCAATGTATTTTGTGCTGTTTTCTTTTGTATCTCCTACTATAAGCGAAATATATGGGCTGAATTTGCAATTCATAAGTGCATAAAAAACTTCATTGATTTCTTCTTTGATTATATCTTCTGAGCATACAGCATACTGACACAGTTTAAGGTCATAACTGTTCTCTGCCAATAATTCTGTCAAACTATCGCTGATACCGTTATTATTCACTTTTTCTACAATATATGCCGGCTTTTCCTGACTGTAATCGTAATAATAAAGAGAAATGTTTTGTTTATCTATTGTAATAAGCTTTACTATTCTTTTTTCTCCAAATTCACTGCAGCCGGATAAAACAAACAGCAATAATATTATAATCAATATTCTGATAAATTTACTTCTGTTCACTTTTTTCTCCACCATTTTTAAATATCAACAATTTAAAAGCCCAGATATAAAGCATAACAGCTGCAAAATAGTTCATTGTCTGAAAAACAGCTATTATATAATCATATCTTTTTATTGTTTCGCCGGTATATATCTGCATCAAAGCCTGTAAAGGCGAAATACTATACAGTATATTCCCGTCAATACATAAACCTTGAAGTATAGTTATAAAAACAAATGCCATCGTTGCAAGTAATGTGTATTTGAACTGAATATACCTGAGTTGCCTTTTGTTCTTTACGATAAACATAATTGTAAAGATATCTGCAAAGCAAAACAGTTTATATGGTGAAAATTCAACTGTCAGACTGTTTTTATATATGTTTGTAACACTTATATTCTCAAGTGATAATATCAGTATAAAAGTAACCAAAATCACGTTGAATACGGCATAAAATACATATGAAAGATGTATCTTATCGACGGAATATTTTTTGTAAATTATTATTATGCATGCCGTAAAAAACAGAATACCTATTGTGCTGTCGCCATGGAATGTTTCATAATAACTTAATGCTTTTAAAATTAGATTTACAAATCTTGCGGCTACAAAAACAATTCCAGTTATTTTTATAACTTTATTATTGGAATCAATCATCTGAAACAATAAAATAACCGCTGCGGCTATGCACATGGAAATTATTATATGAATAATTCTGTCTCTGGCAAAAATCAATCCTGTATCTGATGTAAAAAAATCAAAAAATGCCGATGAAAAAGAAAAAGTTATCAGGGCTGAATTTTCTGTTTTTTTCATTGACTCACCTTTCGTATCTGTTTATTGTGCGCCAGCTGGATTTTAAAAATATATCTTTAAGATTATAGCTGCGTGGTTTTGTTATTTCGGGGATAAAGTTTTCTTTTCCAGCCTCTACATTAACAATATTTATAATGAGAAACACTGTTGAAAACGCGAAACCTATACCTCCAAAAAGGCCGGATAAAAGCAAAAAAACAATTCTCAGTGCTGTTATCGCTTCATAAAAAGAGGGCACAACAAAACTCATTATAGCGCTTGCCGCACACACAATAAGAACGGCTGAGCCTATCAGTCCCGCATTTATTGCCGAATCACCTATAATCAATGCTGCTACAAAAGAAACTGTATGGCCGATAGCCTGCGGCAGACGTAATCCCGCTTCCTTTATTATTTCAAGAGCAATAACGATGACTATAGCTTCAACAAACAATGGCAATGGAGTTGAATTTTTAGATGAAAATATAAAAAATATAAGTTTTTCAGGTAAACTTTCAGGAGAAAAGTTTGCCAAAGCAACATATAATCCGGGTAAAGCTACTGCAATAATAAACGCAAGATATCTTAAAATTTTACTTATCGAAACAAAATAAGGTCTCTGTGAATAATCATCATTGGTATAAAAATGTTCTCTGAACATAAATGGATATATCAGTGCAAATGGGCATCCGTCAACAATTACACCTATTTTCCCTTCACATATCTTGGCAGAAAACACATCGGGTTTTTCTGTATATGACACAGCACTGAAAACCGACCCCTTGGTTGTGTCTATAAACGGTGTAAGAAACCCACTTTCTGTCACAACAGGAATATTAATATTTTCAAGTCGCTGTTTTACTTTTTCCAAAGTATGCTTGTTGTAAAATTCCTTATGATAATAGATGGAAATTTCTGTTTTAGTTGCTGTACCAAGCTGCATTGTTTCTATTTCAAGGCCTTTGCTGCGTATTCTTCTGCGCACAAGAGCCATATTTTTACGCCCTGTATCACAGAAACTCTCTCTTGTTCCTCTGAGGCTTCCTTCTGTCTGAGGTTCTGAAATTCCTCTTGCGGCATATCCCTGCACAGCGGCTACCAGTGCCTTATCAACCCCATCAATGAGTATTATGCAGAAACCGGCAGTAAGAAAAAACATAACTTTATCAAAAGTATCAGCCGGGGCCTGATTGAATGGTATGGTGGTTTCTGTCTGTATATAATTGTAAACTTCCTCAGCGCTGTGATCTGATTTTAAGTTGTTGAGCGGTTTCAGATTCACCTGCCACAGATTTGTTATATTTGTGAGGTCTTCGCACATTATAAATGTCGCTTTATGCCCCAGAACATTAATATCCTTTTCAAAATAATCTACTGAGTTTCCAAAAAAACTTTTTATTTCCGTCTTATTGTTTTCCAGTTCTTTATACAGTTTTTTATCCACCAAAAATCACCTCGTAATTATTATTGGCATTTGATTATTTTCTAACCATTATTGCAATAATAAAGCGAGGTGATAATTTTGTATTCAGTTATTTTCAGAACTGTTTTTATGTATATGCTTATCGTATTTTCCATGAGAATAATGGGCAAAAAGAATCTTGGAGAATTTCAGCCCAGTGATCTTGTATCAACTATTCTCATATCAAATCTGACATCAGTTGTAATAGAAGAACCACATTTGCCTATCGCATATTCAATTTCGTCAATACTGATAATTATGAGTATTGAAGTGTTTATATCCGCAGTGGGCAGAAAAAGCAGTAAATTTGCGCGTATTACACAGGGGCAGTCTATGATTCTCGTTGAAAACGGTGTCATCAATCAGCAAACCATGAAAACTCTAAGATTTACTGTACGAGATGTGCTTGAGGCACTCAGAAACAAGGATATTTTTTACATTGAAGAGGTAAATCTTGCAATTGTGGAAACAACAGGTGCTGTTAATGTTTATAAAGATCCTGACGCGAAAAGCAATATAAAAAAAGATGCCATTCCCCCTTTGCCTGTTATAATTGATGCTGAAATAATCAGTGATAATCTGGGTTCTTTAAATTGTAATCCAGATAAAATATTGAAGATTCTTAATAAAGCAGGCAAAGACATAAACAGTATTTTGCTTATGACTATGGATGGTGCAGGAAAATATAATATAACAGTAAAGGAAGAGATATAATATGAAGCATACACTCATTGCAATTATCAGTACTTTTGCGGTTTTTTTGTATTGTTTTTATACAGATATATATATATCTTCTTTTGGCGAAGAGATTAACAGTGAACTGACAAAATTAGGTACTGATACAGTTCAGCAAAAAGAAATTACAGATAAAATTGAAAGTATATTGGATAACAAAAAAAATATTATAACTTTGATTGTAAACAAAGACCATTTTGAGAATATCTGTGATTATTTTATTCAAATGAAAACTGCTGTTGAATTTGAGAATTCTCAGGATATTGATATGTATAAAAATCTGTTTAAATCATCTGTAGATAATTTGCTTGTACAAAGTAAAAGTATTATATAAAAACACCCCTTTGTAATCTCAAAGGGGTGTTTTTCATTAGTTTTCAGTTTTTTTCTTAAGAAGCTCACTGAGTTCTTCAAAGAAAGTATTGATATCGCTGAACTGTCTGTATACAGAAGCAAAACGAACATAAGCAACTTCATCAAGTCTTTTAAGTTCTTCCATAACAAGTTCGCCGATTTCAATAGAAGAAACTTCAGATTTAAGGCTGTTAACCAGTTTATATTCGATATTGTCGGTAGCTTTTTCCAGGTCCTGTGTTGTCACCGGACGTTTTTCGCAGGATTTAACCATACCGGAAAGAACTTTGTCACGGTTGAATGCCTGAATTGAACCATCTTTTTTAACAACCATAATAGGTGTGATTTCCACAATTTCAAAAGTAGTAAATCTTTTCTGACATGCCATACATTCTCTGCGGCGTCTGATTCTCTGATTATCTTCTGTTGGTCTTGAATCTATAACTTTACTGTCAATATTTCCACAAAACGGACATTTCATATAATTTACCTCTCAATTGAAATTTCATAATATAAGTATAGTATTTTCCCTCTGATTATTCAAGTATCAGTCTGCATATTTTTGAAGTTTTGCAAGGGTGAATGAAAGCTGTTCATCACTTTCTATTATAGGTGAATACAGTTCAACCAGTGCAGCTTCTGCTGTAGTATAATTCTTTACATATCTGAAAAAACGGTCATAATCAAATGTTCCTGTAAAAGGAACAAGACTGTGATTTCTGCCAATGTAATCACTTATATGCAGGTGGCTTATTCTGTCTTTTGTAAGATCAAGGATTTTATAAATGCTTTGACGCGATTTTACCGCCTGTTTGATATCAAAGGTGAATTTAATGTCTTTATCTGTATATTTTAAAAATTCGATTATATTTTCAATATATCCACATTTGAACTTATATACATTTTCCTGAGAAACATATACATTATATTCTCTTGCTCTCGCTGAAAGCTTGTTAAGATTGGCGCAATAGCGTTTCATATCCATATATTTTTTATCATTGTTGCAACCATGTATAACAACATATCTGCATCCCAAAATATTACATGCTATAAAATATCTTTCATACAGTTTTATAGAATCTTCCAGTTTGTAATCATATACCGAAAAAAACATAAAAGTTTCTATTGCGGAAGTATACGGATGTATTGATATTACTTCCATACCATATTTATCTTTTATTGCTTTTAATTTATACAGATATGATTCTTCAAGTTCACTGTGGGTGTTGAAGAAAATCTCTACATATTTAGCTCCCGTTTTCCCTGCCTGTTCAAGAGAATCCGCTGGAGTCTGTGGAAAAAAACATCCTGTTGAAATACCTATTTTCAAACTGTTCACCTCTTGTAAAAAATGGATACCTCTATGAAAAGGTATCCATTTTAATTGTGATTATTTATTTATCAGCTTTTTTCTTTTCGTAATCTACCCAAAGAGGACCTGCAATGCAGATTGTTGAGTAAACACCAGAAATCATACCCAAAGTGAGTGGGAATGCAAAAGTAGTGATGCTGTCAAGTCCGTAGATAACTGCAACTACACAAACTGTGCCAAGAGCAATGATTGTGGAAATTGTTGTGTTAATAGAACGAACAAGTGACTGATTGATACTCAGGTTTACAAGCTGGTCAAGTTTCATTGATGGGTGCAAACCTTTGTTTTCTCTTACACGGTCATAGATAACAACTGTGTCGTTTACAGAGTAACCGAGAATTGTAAGAACTGCAGCAATAAAGTTGCCGTTGATTGCAAAGCGACAAACAACAAACACACCAAAGATGATGATCAAGTCGTGGATAAGTGCAACAACTGCCATTGAACCAGCTGGAAGACCGCCGATTTTTCTGAATCTGATTGTAATGTAAATCAGAATCATAGCACATGCAGCGATAAGACCTACAATACTTTTTGCAAAGAATTCGCGACCGATTGTAGGGTTAACATTGCTTACTTCAAGCTGCTGGAAATCGTTATCAGCATATTTTTCACTGAGCATTTTTTCAAGTTCAGCAAGTTTTTCTGTTGTAACAGTCTGTTCACCAGGGAGAGAAACTGTTACTGTATCTTCACCAGATGCTACATTGTTACCCTGCTGTACAGAAAGTTCTGCGCCAAGGATATCTTTGAAATCAGCTTCTACTTCAGAAAGTGTGATTTCATTTTCGTAGCCATATGTGAGCAATGCGCCGCCTTTGAACTGAATATCCATAGAAACGCCGCCAACAACACTGAATACAAATATTGCAGCAATAACAACAAGTGATCCGATATAGAATTTTTTGCTGTTAGCAATAAAGTTGAACATTTTTCTTGCTTTATAGGATTTTTTAGCACCATACAAAGCAGGATTTCTGAACATTTCCATTTTGGAAATGCTTCTGAGCATAAGTCTTGTGGCAGCAATACCAAATACAAAGTTGAGAACAACACCAACAAGAAGTGTGTAACCAAATGAGTAGATTGTACCTGCTGTTGCAGGACCGAATGCAAAGAAGATTGGTTTGAATACTTTAGCAAACAAACCGTCTGTTGGACCAAATGCACCCATAAGAACAGAAGCAACAATAACAACTGTTACGTTACCGTCTATAACAGGAGCAAGACCTCTCTGGAAACCATTGGAAATAGCTTCATCAAGACCATTGCCGTCACGAAGTTCTTCTTTGATTCTTTCAAATGTAATAACGTTTGCGTCAACACCCATACCGATAGCAAGGATAATACCTGCAATACCTGGGAGTGTGAGTGTAAAGCTGTTTGCATCTGGGAAGAAACCGGAAATACACGCAAGTGTTGCTGCAACCTGACCAAGCAAAGCAATAATTGCAATAACGCCTGGAAGTCGGTACAAGGAAATAATATACAGAGCAACAAGGATAAATGCGATAATACCCGCTTTCACCATAGCTTCAAGTGAAGAAGCACCAAGTGTTGGGCTGATTGTAGAATAGCTTTCTGCAGAAAGATCAAATGGCAAGGAACCTGCATTGATTTTGTCTGCCAGAGCTTTTGCGCTGTCAGCTGTAAAGTTACCGGAAATAACAGCATTACCATCTGTAATTGCTGTCTGAACGATAGGTGCGGAAATGCATGTTTCGTCCATCCAGATGGAGATTACGCCGTTTTCTGCAGCAAGTTTTGTAGTGGAGTCAGCAAATTTTTTAACGCCTTCGCCTGTAAGTTCAAGCTGAACAACATATTCAACCTGACCTGTAACTCTGTCCTGCTGAACACCTGATGAAGCTTTTTTTACATCTTCGCCCATAAGAACGATTGTGTCTTCTGATTCATCAACAGGAAGTCCGTCGCTGTAACCTTCTCTGAAAGAAAGTACAGCACTTGCACCAATTTCGTTGATTGCTTCTTCAGGGTTAAAGTTTGTTTCGCCTTCTTTCCAAGGGAAACGAACAATAATTCTGTCTTTGTTGTAGTCTACATAAACTTCATAGTCTGTGATGTTGAGACTAACAAGTCTTGTTTTGATGATAGATTCTGCAGCGTCCATTTCTTCATCTGTAGCGTCCTGGCCGTCTGCCGGCATAAATGTAGCATCTACACCGCCTTTAATGTCAATACCAAATCTTATATCGCTTGCGCCTTTGAACCATACAGTTTCTGTATCGCCATAAACCTGCTTGATACCAAAGAAAGATGTGTATACCAAAGCGAATATAAGAGCGGCAACTATAAAGAATATAGATTTGCCTTTTCTTTTCATATTTTCCTCCAATTTGTAAAAATACAGTACATTTAATTATATATATTTTAACAGTAATAGTCAACAACTTTATTTAGTGATTTCAACAATAACGGTAGTGTAATTTTACGTCTTGCTTGTCTTAAATTTACATATATGTTATAATTTTATGTTAGATAAATAGAAAGGTGTGAGCATTATTAACCTTTGTGATACAAACAATAAAAACAGATTTAAATCAGGTATTATCGGTGCTCTGGTTGGATTTGCAGTTTTCATTTTTATATATGGCTTTTCTCCACTTAATCCGCTTAATGAACAGTTTGTTTTAAGCGGTTATCTTGAAAAAGATATTGCACAGCATTATGCAGGCTGGAAACTTTTTCGCAATAGTCCATGGCAGTTTCCGCTTGGAGTAGGCACTCATATAGAATATCCTTACGGAGGTAGTGTTTCATATACAGACAGTATCCCGCTGTTTGCAATTTTCTTTAAGTTTTTATCCCCTGTTCTGCCTCATACATTCCAGTATTTCGGTTTGTTTGTATGTATCTGCTTTATACTGCAGGGGCTTTTTGGTGCTTTGCTTACCAATCTTTTCAACGACTGCAAGGTTTTCTGCGGAATTGCGGCAGCTTTCTTCTGCCTTTCTCCTGTTATGGTAGAAAGAGCATTCCGCCATTGTGCACTTACTGCACATTTTTTGATTATTGCTGCGCTTTACTATTATTTCAAAAACAAAAAATGTTCAGATAAAAGCTACATTCCTTTTTATATTATCAATGCTTTTGCAATTACAATACATCCATATTTTCTGCCTTTCACTTTCGCTGTAATGTTCGCATTTGCAGTAGAAGACTTTTTTACTGGTAAAAATCATATAAAATCTGTTGTACACATTTTTGCAAGTATTTTTCTGACTCTTGCAGTGGGATATTCTATCGGTGCCTTTTACAACAAAGGCGGTATGGCTGTTTTGGGCTATGGTTATTTCAGCATGAACCTTAATGCCTATTTTAATCCGTCAAGCAAAGGCTTTGACAGCTGGTCACGCATTCTGAATGCAAGACCTGTTACAGGCGGTCAGATGGAAGGCTTCAATTATCTTGGTGTTGCAGTACTGTTTATGGTTGCAACAGGTGCTTTGATTACAGTAATCCGTAATTTTAAAGATGTTATCAGTTTTATAAAAAATCATTTCGGTATCATATTTTCTGCATTATGTCTTACAGTATTTGCTGTTGGTGATGTTGTAACATATGGTGGATTGCAGATATTCCGTTTTCCGATTCCTGAACAGATAATCATTAAAGTTTTCAATATATTCCGCGGAAACGGGCGTTTTGGATGGATGCTTTTCTATCTGTTACTTGCATTTGCAATATATTCGGTTTATAAATATTTGCCAGGCAAAAAAGCTGCTGCTGTTTTCCTGCTTGTATTGTTCGTGGTACAGCTATTTGATTTAAGCAGTGTATTGATTGAGAAACACAACTATTTTTATAACTTTGATACCGAAAACAGACAGAACTGTTCCGTTGTTGCACAGCATTCTTTTTGGGAAGAAACAATAAAACAGGTTGATGGCGTTGTGGAAATGCAAAGTGAACAAGGCAGTATGTTTGGCAACGGAATGATTGATATTGCCTCCCTTTGCGGTGAACACGGGAAATATATAAACTCTGCTTTTGCAGCACGCACAAGCGTTGAAGACAGAAATAATTTTATTGAGTTCCACAAATCTTTGGTTTCTCAGAATGATTGGCATAATGTCTTGTATATTGTTGAAGAAACCAAGCTGTTTGATGACCTTATCAGCAGTGGCAACTGCCAGAGTTTCAAAGTTGATGGTCAGCTTGTGGTAATTCCTGCAATATACTCACAGTCGGAAATAGATAATTTCATCTCCTTGGGTTCATTTGAACAGATAATTATAAAATAACAAAAAAATCCGTACAGTTAATGTACGGATTTTTTTTATTTTAATTATATTTATTTTGCCTGTACAAAAGCTTTGCCGCGCCAGCCGCCTCTGTAAAAACGGAATGCGTTTATCAGCATTACTGTAAGCCATCCCGCACCCATACCAATCCAGATGGACATTTCACCATACTGAATGATATGCACAAGAACATAAGTAATCGGCAGACGGATTACTATCATACAGATTGTTGTGAACATCGAGAATTTTGCATCCCCTACACCACGCAGGAAGTTACTGAGTGTCTGCATCATTGCAAACAGTATATAGAATTTAGAGCAAAGCCCAATTGCCTGAACACCAATGCGCATAACATTTGCATCATCACCCATACCAAACAATGTAATGAGCTGTGGAGCAATCAAAGGAAGCAGGAATACGATAATAATCCAGAAACCAACCTGAATCTTTGCAGTATCATAAACACCTTTGATGGCACGTTTTTCTTCACCCGCACCAATGTTTTGTCCTGAAAACATTGAAAGTGCCATTGCAAGGTTCATCATTGGCATTGTAACAAAGTTTTCTATTTTATTTATAACACTGAATGTAGCTGTCATGTCCGCACCGAAGAAGTTTACAAAACGCTGTACAACCATAAAGTTCAGTGAAAGCACCGACTGCTGAATTGCAGACGGAACACCATATTTTACAATAGCTTTGAGAAGATCTTTGTCCAGAACAAGAGTTTCTTTTGTAAGTTTAAGTATTTCGTATTTTCTGCCTACATACAGATGACATAAAATTGCACTTATGCATTGTGCAATAAGAGTAGCGAGCGCAACACCCATAACCCCCATACCAAACTGAATTACAAAAACAAGGTCAAGAACAATGTTAACCACAGTAGATATTATGAGGAAATACAAAGGTGTTTTACTGTCGCCTATTGCACGCAATACAGAGGCATACATATTGTAAATAAGCGTTACAGGATAACCTGCAAAGGTAATAAACAGATATATATAGCTGTCTGCATAGATTTCAGCAGGTGTCTGCAGCATATGAGTAAGCAACGGATTTATAAGTAAAATACCCACTGTGCCAAGTACAACGGAAAGAATTACCGAAAAAATTGCACTGGTAGAAAATGCTTTTTTCAGCCTTGCATAATCCTTTGCACCATAAAGCTGAGAAATTACAACAGACATACCTGTTGTAAAGCCCATAGCAAGAGATAGAATGAGAAACTGTATGCTGAATGTGCAGCCTATAGCACCTACTGCGTGTTTTCCGACAAAGTTGCCGACAACAATTGTGTCTACTGTGCTGTAAAGTTGCTGAAATATATTGCCTATAAGCATCGGCAAAGCAAAAACAAGTATAACTTTGCCCGGATTGCCTTGTGTAAAGTCTTTTTTCAAATTAATAACCTCATAAATACTTTATTTAAGTTCAACAACTGTTACGCCAGCTTCACCCTCGCCATAGGTTCCAAGACGGAAATAGCTTACATGTTTGTGCTTTTTAAGGAACTGATGTATGCCGCTGCGCAAAGCACCTGTGCCTTTGCCATGGATAATGTAAACTGTATGCTGACGGTTCATAAAACAGTTGTCAAGGAAGCGGTCAACTTCAATAATCGCTTCATCAACGGTCTGACCGATAACATTGATTTCCATGCTTGCAGAACGTGTAGCCGCAGATGATGTATTGTTTCTGCCTGTGTTACGCACATTGCGCATACCGCCTGACTGTTTCTGCTTTGGAACCGGTGCAACGTCCTGATACAAATCAGATATGTGAACTCTTGTTTTGATAACACCTGCCATTACATCAACCATACCATCTTTATTGGCAGGTCCCTGGGCAACAGCCTGTTTGTTGAGTGAACCGATAACAACCCTGTCACCTTTTTTGACATTTTCTACTTTTGGCAGTGCAATTACTTCTTCGTCTTCTTTTTCTACGCTAGAAATAAGTTTTGCAGTATCCTTGCGCGCAATTTCTCTTGCTTTCTGTAAACGCTGCTGTGCAGAGATGTTTTCCTGTTTCTGAAGGACTTTAAGTTCATCACTTAAACGGTAAGCTTCATCCTGAACTTTCTGTGCGCTGAGTTTTGCTTTTTCAGTTATTGCATCAGCCTGAGCCTGTGCTTCTTTGAGAATTTTCGCACTTTTTTCTTCTGCCTGACGCATTTTTGTACCAGCATAATCTTTGAGCATTTCAATTTCTTCCTGCCCTGCTTTAAGCTGTTTTTTCAGGTCTTCAAGCTGTGCAAGAACGCTGTCAAGACGCTTTTCATCGTCAGAAAGATGTCTTTTTGCGTTTTCAATAATATCGTCTTCAATTCCAAGACGTTTACTGATATAGAACGCGTTGGATTTACCCGGCACACCCATAATTATTTTATAGGTAGGCATAAGGGTGTTGGTGTCAAACTCGCAGCTTGCATTCTGTACCCCTTCTGTTTCAAGGGCATAAACTTTGAGCTCGCCGTAATGTGTTGTTGCCATTACCTTGCTGCCTTTGCTGCGCAGTTTTTCTATAATACTCAAAGCAAGTGCTGCACCTTCTGCCGGGTCGGTACCTGCCCCAAGTTCGTCCATAAGAACAAGGCTTTTATCGTTCGCCTGTTTTAAAATCTGGCCAATGTTTTTCATATGACCCGAAAAAGTGGAAAGACTCTGTTCGATACTCTGTTCATCACCTATATCAACAAGGATATGCTCAAACACACAAACTGAACTGCTTTCATGTGCAGGAATAAGCATACCTGTGCAAGCCATTGCACACAGAAGGCCTGCTGTTTTAAGTGAAACAGTTTTACCACCTGTGTTAGGACCTGTGATAATCATTGAGTCATATTCAAAACCTACTTCTATATCTGTAGGCACTACAATTTTTTTATCAATAAGCGGATGACGCGCTTTTTTGAGACTGAATTTAAGATCGCTGTTGAGTTTTGGCATTGTTGCTTCCATGCGGATTGCAAGTTTTGCTTTTGCAACAACCATATCAATCTTCAGCATTTTTTCATAGCTGTCAAAAAACATAACGGAATTCTGAGCAACCATATTTGAAAGACGTGTGAGAATCTTGTTGATTTCATCCTGTTCTTCATTGAACAGCTGCATTATTTTGTTGTTGAGTTCTGCAACTGATGCAGGCTCGATAAAATATGTTGAACCTGATGATGAAACATCGTGAACTGTACCGTTTATTTCGTTTTTAAATTCCGCTTTTACAGGAATAACAAATTTATTCTGACGGATTGTTACAACAGCTTCCTGCAGATATTTCTGGTAGGAAGTGTTGCGGATAAAGCTTTCCAGACGTTCACGCACAGCACTTTCTGCACGTTTAATCTTACGGCGGATATCATAAAGTTCGTCACTTGCTGTATCTGCCACCTGATTGTCGGAAAGAATGCTGTCAAATATAAGCTTTTCAAGATGTGGGTTTTCTGTCATGGACATAACAGTCCAGTCCATCACATCACTGTTTCTTTCGTATTGAAGATACCATTTTTTAACCCTGTCAAAGTTACGGTACATTCTTGCAACTGTAAGCAATTCTGCACAGGACAGCATACCGCCTTTTGTGCTGTGAGTTACAGCATTTTTGCAGCCGTCAGCACTGTCAAGGCTTGGATTACCGTATTTGAGCATATAGCTCATAACAGTATCGGTGCAAAGCAGGCTTTCACTTACTTGTTCCACGTCTGTAAACGGAACAAGCTTTACAGCTTCTTCTTTATTTTCAGTAAATACACACAGCTGTGAAAGCTGCTGTGTAATAATGTTATATTCTATAGATTTTAAACTTTTTTCTTTCACTTTATTTACCTTTCAGTAAAACTTCTGCTTCTTTGTCAATTAATGGTTTTAAAAGTGGTTTTAAAAAATCGAGAGTCTTATAGCTGTCTTTTGTTCGGGAAAGGATATATTTTTCACTGATCTGGCCGAGTTTTATAAGACTTAACCCGCCAAGCTTGAAAGAAAACATCTGTTCGAAATCAGCAAGTACAAGATATCGCAGTGCCAGAATTACAGCAGGTTCGGCAGGAATATATCCTGTTTCGTAAATTTCTCTGCACTCAGGACAGATGATGTTTCCGCTTTCAACGTCAAAAAACATCATATCGTTTTCGTATTTACCGCATTTGCGACAACCAACAAGACTTGGACGAAAACCAATGTCACTTATAAGTCTCATTTCAAATGCAGCCTTCGTCATAAGCGGGTTCCACTTTTCTTCGCACAGCA
>JAZOTI010000057.1:0-3351 GCA_045657565.1 Oscillospiraceae bacterium
GTCTTCCTAAGACCGCTTGGCCTCCGACTTTCTTCATCTTTAGGGAGAAGCAGAATTTTAAGCTCTTCGCCGTATTTTTCCATTGCTTCCTTGCCTTCTTCATACTGCATCTGAACAATTTCCTTGAATTCAGGGTCAAGACCGCCTTCGTCAAGCATTTCTTTTGCTTCTTCAAAGTTGTTCTTTGCTTCTGTATATTCGTTGAATTTTTCAACGATAGGAGTAAGGTTTTTATACTCTTTCATCAAATCCTTATATCTTTTGTTATCATTGATAACAGTTGGATCCATAAGAAGCTGATTGATTTCTTCGTATCTGTTTTTAACATCTATAAGCTTTTCAAACATTTAAATATCTCCGTTCACTGATTGTCGTTTTGCGGGGTAATGATTTTTTTGATGTTTTTTTCTATTTTTGAACGGGGCACCATAACTTCCCTGCCACATTTGGTGCAACGGATTTTGAAATCCGCACCGATGCGCAAAACCAGAAATTCACTGTTTTTGCAGGGGTGAGGCTTTTTTGTGACTATAATATCGTTTACTTTAACGTCCATAAGTCCCCTCCGTACAAAATTTCTCATAATATTGTAACATAAATAATATGCAATATCAATCGGTTATTTTGTGTATTATATTAAAATTATCCCGCATATATTTTAACAGACCATTACAAAAGGAAGGTATTATTTTATGGAATATATACGGGAAACCGATATTACCGCTGCAGACAGCTTTACGCTGGAAAGTCTGCTTGAAGGATATGAAAAAGGCACCGTAATGTTTGCAAAAGCACTTATCTACGACAAAGGCAAAGGACTCAGGTTCAACCTTGGAGGGTATGAAGCCTTTATGCCCTGCAAGGAAGTTTATCTGTCCTTTGAAAAAGAAAAAATAAAAGAAGCAGCTATTGCCACAAGAGTTGGCAAAATAATCTGTTTTGTGATAACCGGTGTCAAAAAAAGCGGAACAGAGTATATTTTTGAAATTTCCCGCAGAAAAGCGCAACAGATTGCCTGTGAAAACTACATAAAAAAACTTGTCCCCGGGCAGATTATCCCCTGCACCGTAACACATATTGACCGTTTTGGGGTATTCTGCGACATTGCTTTTGGTATAAGCGCACTGCTGCCCATTGATTTTATATCGGTTTCCCGTATACAAAGTCCTGCAGACAGATTTTGTGTCGGAGACAGAATTTTTGCATGTATAAAAAGCTGTGACAACAGCGGCAGAATTGTGCTTACCCACCGTGAACTGCTTGGCACCTGGCTGGAAAACGCCGAATGTTTTGAGGCAGGCACCTGCACCACAGGAATTGTGAGAAGCATTGAGGATTATGGAATTTTTATTGAACTTGCCCCCAACCTTGCAGGCCTTGCAGAAAGCTGTGAAGGGCTTTCAGTAGGTGATGTTGTAAATGTTTATATCAAAAATATTCTGCCCGACAAAATGAAGGTTAAACTTGTGGTGATAAGCACCCTGAGAAACGATGATTTCTGCCCGCAGATAAAGTATTTCAAAACCGAAGGTGTAATAAAACACTGGAAATATTCAACAGAAAACTGTGCAAAAAGGATTGAGACAGTGTTCTGAACCGAAAAGACTTCGGCATTAACCGAAGTCTTTTTATTATTTTTCAGTTTTATTACACATTTTTATAAAAATATGTGATATAATAATTAGTTAGAAAGAAATACTATTGTATACACATATTTTGGAGAAATATATGGCTTTTATTGAGTTTAAAAATGTATGTAAAACCTATCAGATGGGTGAAGTTGAAATCAAGGCTCTTGATAACATCAACTTCACTATAGATAAGGGTGAATTCGTGGTTATTCTGGGTGCCAGCGGTGCGGGCAAAACCACCATTCTAAACCTGCTTGGCGGCATGGACAGTGCCACAAGCGGCACAATAAATGTTGACGGCAGAAATGTTGCCCAGGCTTCCGACAAGGAACTTTGCGAATACCGCCGTCACGATATTGGTTTTGTTTTCCAGTTCTACAATCTTGTACAGAACCTTACCGCCCTTGAAAATGTTGAACTTGCACGACAGATTTGCAAGGAACCTCTGGACGGCGGAGAAGTACTGGAACTTGTTGGCCTTGAAGGCAGAAAGAACAACTTTCCTTCCCAGCTTTCAGGTGGTGAACAGCAGCGTGTTGCTATTGCCCGTGCTGTTGCCAAAAACCCGAAACTTCTGCTTTGCGACGAACCTACAGGTGCTTTGGATTATGTGACAGGCAAACAGGTGCTTAAAGTTCTGCAGGATATGTCTGTACAGCACAATATGACTGTTGTTATGATCACCCACAACGCTGCCCTTGCGGATATGGGACAAAAAATCATTAAAGTCCGCAGCGGCCGCATTGAAGATATTGTTATAAATGAAACCCCTAAAAATGTAGAGGATATTGAATATTAATATGTTTCACAAGGATACCTTCCGACTGATATGGAAAACCCGCAAGCGTTTTGTTGCCGTTATGCTTATTGTGCTTATAGGCGCAGGCTTTATGGTTGGGCTTATGGCCTGTGCACCAACAATGCGCAGAAGCGTGGATAAATATTTTGATGAATATAACTTCATGGACATTCAGCTGTATTCCTCATACGGCTTTGACTACCGTGATATTAAAGCCTTGCGCAAAAGTGATGTTGTGGATGACATTTACGCCACAAAATTTGTGGATGTGTTTGTAAAAAACGAAGATTCCACCATTGTTACCCGTGTGCAGGAAATTAAAAGCGACGTGAACAAATATCAGCTTATTGACGGCCGTATGCCGGAAAACAAAAATGAAGCCCTTGCTTTGGGTGCATCCGAGGCTTCCTTTGGTGCTGTTTTTAAAGTTGGCGACAAGGTAAAGGTTTACCTGGAAGATGAGGATTTGTCCGAAACCTTAAGTGTATGTGAATACGAAATTGTAGGCCTTGTGCGTACTCCGCAGTATCTTGCTTCCAGCCGTGAAACTTCCACTCTGGACAACCTTAACCTGACAACTGCAATATATGTTGATAACAATGTTTTTCTCAACGATTACTATACCTCCATCTATCTCACCTTCAAAGGTGCAAAAGACTATAACAGTTTTGGCGAAGAATATTCTGATTTTATAGAAGATAAACTTGATGAACTGAAGGATGTCATTGACAAACAGGAAGTTGTGCGCCGCGATGAAATCCTGGAAGAAGTGTCACAGGAAATCGAAGATGGTGAAAAGGAACTGAACGAAGAAATTTTCAAAGCACAGGCAGAGATTGATGACGGTCAAAAGAAGCTGGAAGAAGCTTACATACAGCTTCTTGTGGGTGAAGCACAGATAGAATCCAGCAAAAAACAGGC
>JAZOTI010000058.1:0-6348 GCA_045657565.1 Oscillospiraceae bacterium
TCAAAAACTGTCTCTTTTACAGTCATTTTTTTGACATCAATAAGGTGAATATCATTAATTGTTGTAAGAATAAGCTCATCATCCAGCAAATTTATGCTTCCCCAATACAGTTTTACGCTTTCAAAACCATCACCGTATGTTTCAAAATCAAGCATAGCAGTAATCGGCAAATTTAAAACAGAACCCTTGCTGTTTTTTATCTGCAATATTATCTGCAATGTACTGTCGGAATTTTCTTCTGTTTTGATTACATTAAGTTCAACACCCGCTTCTTTCAATGCTGATAATCTGTTTTCTGACAGCATATCTTTTACAGAAACAGAAGCAATATAATCACTGCGCAATTCTTCTGTATGCTCACCGCCTGCAAGAAAAACATTTTCTGCAATATATATTGGCTTTTCAAACTGTGCTGTGGTTTCCTTCTGAGTGCAGGCAGTAAAAAGCAAAGTTACTGCCAAAAGGGATATTATCAACTTTTTCATTTACCGCCCTCCAAAATGTTTAAAATTGTTATGATACTGCAAACTCTTTTATTGGTGTATAAACACCTGTTGTAATATCAAAACTGCCTCTCAGGCATTCTTCGCTTTTATTCATTACATAAAATTCAATAATATTTTCACTTGGTTTTACAATATGTACCGGTCTGTAGCCTGCGCTTGCCAGATGAACATTTACACCTGTATCCCAGCTTTGTGTTAAAACACCATTTGTATCCAACATACCGATTTTATAAGTATAGTTCATTTCCACATCATTAAGCGCCAGATCATTGTATTCCGCATTTGCCGGATATTCACAGTAAATAATGATGTAATCCATCTTTACTGGGTCGCGTCGCAAAGCCAGCATAAAACGTTCCATACCATTGGTTGTTATTCCTCTGCCACAAGGGAAATTTACAGATGAATCAAATTTAACAGAATTACCGCTAACATCACTTTCAAAAATTTTAATGCCGCGTTCATCCATTATATACACATCACCATTGTTGAAAAAGCCTGTGTCGCTGCTGCCTCCGCCGATATTACCAAGGTAACGGTATTCTCCAGTTGCATTCTCCCTTAAGTATGCTGCCTCTGTCATATATTCAACCGACTGCAACTCTATAGAATATGCTCCATCTTTTCTGCTATTTTTTACAAGCGACGCATATATTCCATCAAGCTTTATGTAAGGGCTGGCTTTGTCGGTGTATTCACGGTAAAATGCAATCGCAGTATATGAATAATTACCATCCAAAGAATATACATTATAGGATATATTAAGCCCTGAATCTGTAAGATTATAATAGTTAATTTCCATTGGCGGCTGTTCGCCTATATCTGCAACATTGAAACGAAATGCGTTCTTTTCAAAAGCGTACATTTCTCCGCCTTTCATATTGTGCACGCTGTCATAAAGATGAGAAAGATGCTCATACATTACAGAGGCAGGTACATATACACAACCCTCATCCTCTTCATAATCAAAATTCTCTGTAAAATATTCCACATCAGCCAAAACTACAGAACCTCTGTAATTTTCAAGAATTTTGCCGTACATTTCACCATCAGGTTCCGGATATGCAAGATCACCAGCACCAAGAGGCAGAACATATTTTTCAAGCATATGTTGCAGTCTTTTGTTTTCATCTGTAATTGCAAGAATATCTTCACAGCTTTCGTCTTTATCCGCAAAGTATGATACATATTCATATTCAGAGACTGTGTATATACCATTTATAAAATCAACTGTCATCTGCTGTTTCGCGTGTATGCTGCTTGCTGTAACGACAGACAAATCTTCGTTGACTGTCATTATTAATTCACCATCATTATATATAGAATTTTCAACCTCAAAATTTATATCTACATTATCAAGGGTTATCCTTATATAGTTTATAAGTTTATCGTTTTCAAAACGGCAGGCAAACCAGTATTTATCAGTAAATGTTTCATCAAAAACTCGATAAACTACCAGTTTGTAATCTCCTTTATGATATTTAAAATCGTGAGATTCCACACAACCCGCACCCGGTTCTGATTCGTATTCATTTTCTATTTGTTGTATAATTTTACTGCTATCATCTGCTGTTCCGTTATTATCGGGAAGCTCTGTACTGCTGCAGGCAGTAAAAAACAAAATCGTTGCCAAAAGGGATATTATTAACTTTTTCATTTACTGTCCTCCAACTAATAAATTTCTACGATATCAAGTCCGCTTGTGTCATACATAACCTGCGCATGGTTGATTTTGATGAGTTTTTTGTCAATCACATTTCCTGTTTTCTTATCAAGAATACTGCGGTATACCTTGCCGTTGCGGTAAACAACACCATTTTCACAGGAGAAAAATTCATCCTCTGCCTTTATGTGGTAACTGTATTCCAAAAGCTGTGTTGTACGCAGTTCACCACACAGATATTCATCGGTGGTGTAAACAACAAGCTGAAAATGCTGATCTGTATTGTTTTTGAAGCGGTAGTCCTTATAGTTGTACAAAATGCTTGTACCTGTGCCGAATGGCACAACGCGGTTAAAATCAGGGAATAAGTCCACTCCGTCGTGGTGATGATGTTCAACAATGTCTAAAGGCGAGTGCAATATCATCCAGTGTATCAGATTTGTAAACTGACACATACCACCGCCTATATCTTTGCTTGGTTTGCCGCTGGCAATAGTAAGCCCTATTTTATATCCGTTCTTTTCACTTGGTGAACCTACAAGCTGCCAGAAAGAAAAGGTTTCTCCGGGACCAATTACAATTTCGTTCACCTTTGGTGCTGCAATGGAAAGATTTGTTGCCTTGTTTTCCTGAAGCTGCAGGTCTACATTACCCAGTCTGCGGCGTATAAGCGAATTGTGCTTATACACCAAAACCGGAAGCTTGTCAGCACATTTTCTTCTTGCATAATTTTCTTTTGATAGAAAATCCTTGAGATTGCGAAGGGCAATGCACTTATATGTAGATATTTTATATGTCAGTGGTGAGATTTCACAAAATAATTTTCTTTTTTTCATATTTGCTCCTAAAAACAGCTTACTATTCGAACCCGAAGAATTCTTTGTCAACAGCTGCAAGTGTGCCCTTTTGGTTCTGCTGCAACTGCAGATATACCTTCTGCGGTACTTCGCACTTTATGGTTTTACCGTATTGTGTTAAAAACTCGGCCATATACACTATTCTGTGATGTGAAGATGTTTTTGTACCGTGTTTTTCTATATAACTCCATTTGGAAACCACTGTTGCTTCTGTATATTGAAAATCCTGTTGCTGTTTTGGTTCAGTGTATGTACCGTAAAAACATTTGCGTATGCTTCTGACAACCATCACTATAAGCAGCAGTGTTAATATCAGAATTATTGCTACAATAATTTTTGCTGTATTGTCACCTATAACTATCATATAAACCTCTCTGATTTATGTAATAAATTTATACATCAGCCAAATAAACATATTTTTACTGCAAAAGCTCAGGCTTTTCCATAAGTATGTTATGTGCAACCATTTGCCCGTCAATATCAAAATATGTCACTACAAACTTCATATCCATTGCCGCATATTCAGCAGTGTATATATCGTGAGTAACCCTGATATTCGCATCTGATACATACAAAGGATATTCGTATTTTTCAAGTGGCGGGCTTTGTTCCAGCAGTTTGTTTATCACCTTGCTGTCAACTGTACCGTCGGTTTCAAACACAAGCTTAAGTGCCGACTGATCGTTAATTGTATTGCCGTCATAATCGGCATAAAGGCTTATACGGTATATGTTCACATCATCCACAAAAGGGTTTTCTCTGTATATAACATTTGGTGATACATCAGTGTTCCACACATTTCCTCTGTAAAACTGATACAGAACATTTATCCCCGTTGTGTGGTCGGTAAGCATTGCACCACCCATACCGCTTATCTTTGCAGTACATTCGCCGTTGAACATTGCTTTGAACTGGCCGTTGGTGCCGCCCACAAGGTCTGCGACAGTGCTTACATATCTTCCGTTTATTTCTTCTTTTTTATTATCAATCACAACACTGTCCTGCTTTGCACAACCTGTAAAAGTTGCGATAACAAGGGTCAGTGTCATTAAAACCGTAACTATCTTTTTCATTGTTTTTCCTTTTATTTATACGGGATTAAGTTCGTATATATAGGTTATATTTTCATCATAACCGGCATGGTAGTAGCCAATCTTTTTCCAGCTGCCTGCCTTTGCAGAGTTGTATGTACAGCCTGAAATTGATGATGACTGGCAACTTGCCGCAAAAGCACCAATGGTTCTGCCCGTTGACATAATCTGCAGTGAACAGTCACTGTGGCAGTCCAGAATATTTGCGCAATGTATTCTTCCTGCAAAACCGCCGATGGCATAAGGTGTAATCATATCTTTAAAAACCTTGTCATCCATATAATTGTTTTGCACACCCACTGCCACGCCTTTTGCTGTACAGTTGTAAACACCGCCAAAAACAATGCTGCCTGCAAGGCAACCAACCTCGTTGTAGCCCTGTACTGTTACATCAGACATACAGCTGCGAAGTCCGCCGTTTTCTTCCACTGTGCCAACAATGCCGCCAACCTGGGTTGCGCCGATAACTTCACCTTGAACATTGCAGTTGATAATCTGTCCGCTGCAGCTGCCTGCAATAACGCCGGAAGCATAAGGGTATCTTGTGGAGTCAGGGGTTACAAAATCTATTTTTGCATTTACCACATTAAGGTTTTTAACACAGCCTTCAGCGCCAATATGCCCAAACAAGCCAACCCTTGCCCACACCTGATCATTGATATCAATGGTGTCACAGTCATATACTATTTCAAGGTTGGAAATGGTGTGTCCCTGACCGTCAAATGTGGCATTGAAGCCCATTTTTGCGTCGGTATTGGTTGATGTCTGTCTCAGTTCAAGATCACGGTTGTTGAACATAGGTTCAAAATCCACACCTGAAAGGTCAATGTCGGTATTAAGACGGTACACATTACCCTGAATTGCGTATGAGTTATTTCTCACATCATCCGCAAACTGCAAAAATTCTTCCAGTGAATTTATCTCAATTTCTTTTTTAATTTCGTTGTATTTAAGCGGAATTTCCAGCACGTGTTTAATGCGCCATACATCTTGACCTTCGCTGAACACTGCCGCAAGGTCTGACGGTACATCATAAACCGTCTGTTTTTCCATTGTAAAGCTGATATCGTAGGAAGGGATATTGTCTTCCCAGCGGGAGTACACAACAGTGAAACGGCTGTCGCTGTCCCAGGTGATTTCCTTCACTTCTAGATGCACATCCGGCACAATATAATCAAGCGCAAAATTATTGCCTTCAGGTGCATTCAGCCATTCATAAGGGAACTCATCCGCCATCATAAAGCGGAAAATTTCATTCTGTACACCGCGGTCCACCATATATGTACAGTTACCAAACTGGTCATAGCGGTAATATTTCTGCGGAATCATTTCGTTGTAAAGCAGATATACAAAACCAATATGATTGTTGTCCTGAGTCCAGTAATCATCACTTCTTATTGCTCGGCAGTAAACATCAATAAAGTTCTGTGCCTGAGTAGGAACCTCGTCTGTTTTATGTGCAGGTATTGTTTCTGTTTCTTTGCCGCCAAAACCTACAAGCAGACCACTGAACATTATAACCGCAACCACCATTGCAAGTGCAAAGGCACCGCGTTTTTTCCTGTTTTCGTCAAAGATGTGTTTTATTCTTGTGGCAATGGTTCTTTTGCTGTCGTTAAAGCTTGTTGCAAAAAGCAGACAGCATCTTCTGTTAGCCGCAAAATGAAGTATGCTTTCACCGTAAATGTCTTTGCCCTCGCTGTTCATCTTTTTAAAGATGGATTCATCGCAGGACAGCTCAATATCCTCCAGTGCCAGTGTGTTCATAAACCATATTACCGGATTGAACCAATAGATGCTTGTAACTGCAAAAAGCATAAACTTAAAGAACACATCATATCTTTTGTAATGTACAAGCTCATGATAAATTGCAACCTGCAGGTGCATATCATTAACAGCATTGTCCGGTACAATAACTATCGGTTTAATAACTCCCGAAAGTACAGGAGTGGAAACCATATCAGAACAGTACACCGGAATCTCATCCTCAAGACCAAGTTTTCTCTTGCTTTCGGAAATATCTGTTTCAAAAGGGATAAGAGATTCATTGAGAGTGTGACGTACTATTATATAACTGCCTGCACGGACTGAAAGGATAAGCAATGCACCGCATATCCACAACAATCCGAGAATATCACCTACTGCAAGGGTATTTTTGCCCATAGCTGATGCCGCAGTGTCAAAAACTTTTTCCTTTAAGTGGTTATCAGTTGTTGGGGCTTCTGTTTTAC
>JAZOTI010000059.1:0-6539 GCA_045657565.1 Oscillospiraceae bacterium
GTATTGAAATGCTTGCGAAAGCAGGTTTTACACAGAGAAACATTACAATTGCAGCATTATCTCTTTCGATTGGTATTGGTTTTACATCAGCCAGCGAAATAGGATTGTGGGGAATTTTCCCGGAAGTAATTCAGTCTGTATTCTCTGCAAATGTTGTAGCAGTAGTGTTCGTTGTGTCAATTTTATTAAATCTTATTCTTCCTAAAAATATGGAAGTAGAAAAACTTGACTAAGAGTAATTATTTAAACAAAAAAGAAGTAGAGTACTGAAATCTACTTCTTTTTTTATCCTTTTTCATCTGATAGTACACAGATTTTTGACCACAAATCAATTTCAATAATATTTAAAGAATTCAACAAATTCCAATTTATTGAACAGATAATAACGCACACTTTTATATATTCTTTGGAATATCGTTTGGTGTACAGTTTGTGATGCACCATCAAAATTCATATAAACAATAAACAAAAACCCGACCAGTGAAATCAATCACAGGTCGGGTTAATTTTTTTATAAGATTTTGAGCAAATGGAAGTTTGGGTTTATCTCTTTTTGACAAGTTTGGGACGCAGTTTGTAATAATAAACAATAAACATTTTGCCTGCGGCAAAGTCGTACATAAGGAAAGTTATCATAAACAGCACAAAAAATGCCACTGCAAGTCCAATAGTCATATCACCCATTTCTCCTGAAAGTACAGGATTTGGGAATATAACAAGCAGCACATAATAACACAAAAATGTGGTCACAAGGCTGTACAAAGCTTTAAGCACAATCTGCAGCAGTTTCGGCTTTATTTTATCTGCTTTGAATTTGAATGCGGAATAAAGACCGAAAACAAAAACATACATCATAACAAATTCCTTTTCGGGAATAAGTATAAGGCTGAGGAAACTTACCGCAAGATAAAGGGTGAAAGCGGTTTTTTCCTTGTATTCATATGCCACAGGCAACAGAAAAAACGCTGCCAAAGCAGGGCAGGCGTAGGTTGCAAGGGGAATAAGATAACCGAAAAGCATAATAACTATTGAAAGTGCGCCAAACACGCCGCACAGTGCCATTTTGTCTGAGTGTCGCATAATAAAATCCTTTTTATGGTGTCGGTTTATGGTAACAATTATCCCTTTTTTTAGTGAAAAAAATGTGTTACAATATAAAAAGTGCTAAATAAATTTTCGTGAGGTAAAAAATGACCGATAAGTATATATTCTATATTATAATAATTCTGCTGGTTGTCAATGTGGTGCTTACAGTTATTAAACTTTTGCAGAAGGACAAAACACCACTTCTGGAAAATAAAATTCAGTATCTGCAGGGTGAACTTGAACAGTACATAGACAAAAATCAGAAAGATACTATGGACTATATGGACCGTCAGCAGAAAATGCAGGCGCAGAATCAGCAGATGGTGCAAAGCCTTGAAGCACACCGTTTCAAAGAGTTCAGTGACAACACACAGAGTAATATCGACACTCTGCGCAAAACAGTTACCGAAATGGTAAACGGCCTTGACGACCGCTTTGAAGCTTTTCAGAAACAGAACGATACAAAACTTTCCGAAATGCGCAACACCCTTGAAAAAAAGGTAAGCGATATGCAGGAAAGCAATGAAAAGAAACTTGATGAAATGCGCCAGACAGTTGATGAAAAACTGCAGAAGACACTGGAAGACCGCATCAATCAGAGCTTCAAGCTTGTAAGCGACCGTCTTGAACAGGTTTACAAATCCCTTGGTGAAATGCAGAAGGTGGGCGAGGGCGTTGACGATTTGAGAAAGGTGCTTTCTAATGTTAAAACCCGAGGCATCTTCGGTGAAGTTCAGCTTGGTGCTATTCTGGAACAGATTTTAAGCCCTGAACAATATGAGGTAGACATTGCCACAAAGAAAAATTCAAAAGACCGTGTAGAATATGCGGTAAAACTGCCTGGTGCAGATGAGGGCTGTGTTTATCTGCCTATAGATGCAAAATTTCCGCTTGATGCTTATCAGAAACTTCAGGATGCTTATGAAAGCGGCAACAAAACCGAGCTTGATCTTGCAAGAAAGGAACTTCGTCTGCGCATAAAAGGTTTTGCAAAAGATATAAGCAGCAAATATATAGATGTGCCATATACAACTGAATTTGCAATTATGTTCCTGCCACTTGAAAGTCTTTATGCCGAGGTTGTCCGTGAAGGCCTTGTGGAAGAACTGCAGAAGGAGAAAATAAATATTGCGGGGCCTACAACAATGGCGGCATTGCTGAACAGCCTGCAGATGGGCTTTAAAACCCTTGCAATTCAGAAAAGCTCCGGACAGGTGTGGAAAGTTCTTGGAGAAGTTAAAACTGAATTTGTCAAGTTTGAAAACCTTATTGACAGTGCACAGAAGAAAATGCAACAGGCAAGCAAAGACCTGGATGAACTTGTAGGCGTGCGTACAAGGGCAATCAACCGCAAACTGCGTGATGTTTCGGAATATACAGGGGTTGAAACAAATTCTGTACGGGAAATCCCTGAAAATATTTAAAAAATCTGTTGACAACGCAAATCATTTGTGTTAATATAATTGTCGCGTTAAGTTGACGCGACAGTATGCGGATGTGGTGGAATCGGCAGACACGCTAGCTTGAGGGGCTAGTGGTAGCAATATCGTGCAAGTTCAAGTCTTGTCATCCGCACCAAAAGGTCTCGACCAATCGGTCGGGACTTTTTTATTTGCAAAAATTTTTATTGTGGTGGTATATTGTCTGCAACGGTACAATTTTAACGGTGTAATACAGAACAACAGTGGCATAATAAAAATATCTTCTGAAATGTAAAAGTAATAATTTTATATCATATATTTATTGATTAAATTTTGACGTAATGGTAAAATGAATTAAGGTTTTACAAGTCGTTTTAATTGACGGATTTTGTAGAATAAATAAAAAGAGAGGAAATTTTTTATGTTAGAAAAGTTTTTCAGATTAAAAGAAAACAACACAACTGTTAAAACTGAAATTGCAGCGGGTGTTGCCACTTTTATGACAATGGCATACATTCTGGCAGTTAACCCAAGTATTCTTGGCGAAGCAGGTATGAACCCAAATGCTGTTTTGCTTGCAACATGTCTTGCATCATTTATTGGTACAGCATGTATGGCATTTATGGCAAATATGCCATTTGCACTTTCAGCGGGTATGGGTCTCAATGCTTATCTTGCGTATACAGTTGTACTGGGTCAGGGCATTTCCTGGCAGGTTGCTCTGTTTGCTGTATTTGTTGAAGGTCTTATCTTTATTGTGCTTTCACTTACAAATGTGCGTGAAGCAATCTTCAATGCAATTCCACTTACACTCAAAAAAGGTGTTTCTGTAGGTATCGGCCTGTTTATTGCATTTATCGGTCTTCAGAACGCAGGTCTTGCGGTTGACTCTGCAACACTTGTAACAATTACAAATTTTACTGAAAACTTCAGCACAAAAGGCATCTGTGCGTTGCTTACTGTTATCGGTCTTTTCATTACAGCAGCGCTGTATATTAAAAATGTAAAAGGCGCAATCCTTATCGGCATTGTTGCTACATGGGGCCTTGGCATGATTTGTCAGGCTGTTGGAATCTATGTTCCAGACCCTGCAATGGGATGCTACAGTCTGTTCCCATCAGGTATTATGAGCTTCAACTTCTCTGCAATCGGCGAAACATTCGGTCAGTGCTTCAATGTTGATTTCAGTGCTGTAGGCGTGTTCAACTTTGTTGTAATTGTATTTTCATTCCTGTTTGTTGACCTGTTTGACACATTGGGAACACTTATCGGTGTTGCAACAAAAGCTGATATGCTTGACGAAAAAGGTCATCTTCCAAATGTAAAACCTGCACTCCTTTCTGACGCTATCGCAACAAGTGCAGGCGCAGTTCTGGGTACATCCACAGTTACAACATTCGTTGAATCTGCAGCAGGTGTGGCAGCAGGCGGCCGTACAGGTCTTACAGCACTTACAACAGGTGTATTGTTCCTGCTTGCAACATTGTTCTCACCATTGTTTACATCAATTCCATGCTTTGCAACAGCACCTGCACTTATCTTTGTAGGTTTCCTTATGTTTGAATCTGTTGTTGAAATCAGCTTTGATGCGGACAATCTTACAGAAGCAATCCCTGCATATCTGTGTATCCTTGCAATGCCATTGTTCTACAGCATTTCTGAAGGTATCTGCCTTGGTGTTATCTCCTATGTAGTACTTCAGGCTGCAACAGGTAAAGCAAAAAAAGTTACACCTCTTATGTACGTTCTTGCTGTTCTGTTTGTACTCAAATATATCTTCCTTTAATGGATATATTATGAAAGTGAACTGAAAATTATCAACTGAACGGAGACCGGACAATCTTCCGGTCTCCGTTTGATTTATATAAAATCTTAAAAATATTAAAAAAACACTTGCATTTTATAAAAAGATGTGGTATTATAATTTGGCACTCTGAAAAGAGGATGTATGCGGATGTGGTGGAATCGGCAGACACGCTAGCTTGAGGGGCTAGTGGTAGCAATATCGTGCAAGTTCAAGTCTTGTCATCCGCACCAAAAGGTCTCGACCACAAGGTTGAGACTTTTTATTTTGTCCGTAGGGTTATTTCTGCACTGTGGAAGTCTTGGCCTCTTGGTTAAGACTTTTGTTTTGTATAAATGGTCCTGCACAGCTTTATAAAAAAGAAAACTGTCATGGAAAATGACAGCTTCCACAATAAAATCCATCAGGCATAAAGGGAGTAGCCGGCACTTGTTTTGGTGTTTGCGATATCGTCAGTACGGTTTTAAACAAAACCCGGTATTGTAACTAAAACGGCGAGACTTTGTTGCATACTGTTGTGGTAAGAATGTATTGTTTTAACACATATTACACGGAGGTAACAAAATGTTTCTGGAAATTATTTTGCTGGCTTTAGGTTTTGCTATGCTTGTAAAAGGTGCCGACTGGTTTGTTGGCGGTGCAGTATGCATAGCTGACCGTTTCCACATTCCGCCAATTATCATAGGCCTTACAATTGTTGCAATGGGCACAAGTGCACCGGAAGCAGCGGTAAGTATCACTTCTGCATTTCAGGGTGTTGCAGATATTACTATAGGTAACATTGTAGGCAGCAATATTATGAATGTTCTTTTGATTCTTGGGCTGTCTGCTGCTATTATCCCTCTTGCAGTAACAAAATCAACTATAAAAATGGAACTTCCATTCCTTGCGGGCATCACAGCTTTACTGCTTATTCAGGGACTTGACGGTACAATTGGCTTTGTAGATGGTCTGGTACTCATTGTGATTTTTGCAGTATATATCGGATACCTTATCATCCGAACAATGAGATATTCCGCACATACAGAGGAAGAAGAAAACATAACAGATATGAAACCTGCAAAGGCTGTTGCAATGCTTGTTATCGGTATGGCACTTATTGTGTTCGGCAGTAATGTTGCGGTTGATGCAGCAACTGCAATTGCAAGAATCCTCGGTATGTCAGAAAGAGTAATCGGTCTTACAATTGTGGCGCTTGGTACAAGTCTTCCTGAACTTGTTACATCCGTTTCTGCTGCAATCAAAGGTAATGCAGACATTGCTGTTGGCAATATTGTTGGCAGTAACCTTTTCAACATTTTGTTTGTAATCGGCATATCTTCACTTATTGTGCCAGTCCCTTTTGCAAAGGCATTTATCACAGATATGATTATCTGTCTTGTTGTATCACTGTTCCTGTATGCTGTGTGTAAGTTTAAAAACAACCTTCCAAGATGGAGTGGTTTTGCAATGCTTGCAGGATTTGTAGGATATATGCTTTATTTGCTGTAAAAAATCAAATCCCTTCCGTGTAAAAACGGAAGGGATTTTTTGTTGTGATTATTAAACCATAAGTTTGTAGATGTTTGTGCAGTCTTCTTTATTGAGTGGGTTGAATCCGCCTACTGTAGCATTTTCGTCGCTGCCAAGAAGAGTGTTTACCATATATGGAATATCTTCCTCTTTAGCGCCGAGTTCTTCAAAGTTTTTAGGCATACCGATGGAGATAAGGAAGTTGCGGAAAGCTTCAATACCAGCTTTTGCAGTAACTTCAGGGTGTTCAAAGTCCATCTGACAGCCCCATACTCTTGTTGCAACCTGTGCAAAACGCATTACATCGTGATTCATTACATAAGTGAAAACCGCAGGCATAACAACTGCAAGACCTGCACCGTGTGCACAGTCATAAACAGCAGAAAGTTCGTGTTCCATGCGGTGGCTTGCCCAGTCCTGGCTTCTGCCAACGCCGCAGCAGTCGTTGTGTGCCATCATGCCGGCCCACATAATGTTTGCTCTTGCTTCGTAGTTATTTGGGTCTGCGATAACGCGTGGGCCTTCATGTAAAGTCGGATCGGAGCCATGTCGTTCTGTGAGCCAAGGAGTTGTAAAAGTTTATTGTCTTCCTAAGACCGCTTGGCCTCCGACTTCAACGCCGCAGCAGTCGTTGTGTGCCATCATGCCGGCCCACATAATGTTTGCTCTTGCTTCGTAGTTATTTGGGTCTGCGATAACGCGTGGGCCTTCATGTA
>JAZOTI010000060.1:0-5937 GCA_045657565.1 Oscillospiraceae bacterium
TCTGCCCAGAATTTTTCTTTGAGTTCGTTTGTAACTGCATCTTTAACTGCTTTGATGGAGCCGATAACTTTCTTTCTGCCGCCATCTCTTGTGCATTCGATAATTTTGATTTCCTGTTTTGTTTTAACGAGGTCTTCAAGATTTTCGTTTCTGCCAGCTGCGAGAGATTTTGGAATAAATACTCTAACGCCTTTAACAAATGCTACAAGGCCGCCGTTAACTGCTTCTGCAATTGTAGCTGTGAGAACTTCACCTGTCTGTGCTGCAGCTTCAACAGCGCCTTCGCCTTCACGTTCGTCAAGTCTCTTTTTAGAGAGCTGTACTTCGCCCGCATTGTCGTCAGTTTTAATAACGATGAGGTTAAGCTCGTCACCTTTCTTCACTAATTCTTCAAGCTTTGCACTTGGATCTGCTGAAAATTCGCTTGCTTTCACAGTACCTGTGTAGCGGCAGTTTGGAATGGAAACAATAATTTCCTTTGCAGTTACGCTTTCAACTGTTGCGCTTACTACAGCATTTCTGTGAAGTTTAACTTCTGAGCCTTCGAATTCTGCAAGCATTGCTCCAAAGTCCATTTCTAAGTCACGATTGATATCGCTCATGTTATTAAGTACCTCCTGGATTATGAACGCCGGGGTGCTGGCACCCGCTGTGACGCCCACTTTCTGAATATTTATAAAAAGCTCCGGTGAGAGCTCATTACCTGTTTCAACACTTATTGTTTTGCAATAAGCTTCGCACACACCAACAAGTTTCTGTGTGTTGGAAGAATGTCTGCCACCGATAACAACCATTGCATCGTTTTTCTTGGCAAGCAGTTCTGCCTCAGCTTGTCTTTCCTGTGTTGCTCTACATATTGTATCAAATATTTCGCAATTTGTACATACTTTTTTAATGATATTTACGCTTTCCTGCCATTTTTTCAGCATATATGTGGTCTGTGCCACCAAAGCAAGATTTTTTTGCCCGTTTTCACCGCTTTTCAGCCAGTTTTCAAGCTGCCCGGGGTCATTGAACACAAAACTCTGTGTGCTGCAATAGCTGACAATACCCTGTACTTCAGGGTGATTTTCGTCCCCTGCCACCAGCAATATTTTACCATCAGCGGAAATTTTTTCAGCAATTCTGTGTATCTTTTTTACATAAGGACAGGTTGCGTCGTGAATTGTAACACCGCTTGCTGTAAGCCGTTCATAAACAGCTTTCTGTATGCCATGGCTGCGGATTACAATCTCGTACCCTTCAGGGATTTCAGTGTTTTCAAGGGTGATTACACCTTTTGTTTCAAGGTCTGCCACAAGCTGCTTGTTGTGGATAAGTTCCCCAAGCGTTGCAACATTTTTGCCTTCTGCTGCAAGGTTGTAGGTCAAATCCACCGCACGCTTTACGCCAAAGCAGAACCCTGCTGTTTTTGCTGTGGTTATCTGCATTTATGTTCCTCCAGCAATGCTGCATAACTTTCTTCCAGCATTGTTTTTGCCACACGAATCTGCTGGCGTGCACCGCTGTCAAGCTGAGTATCCTCTATTTTGAGCGGTGTGCCAAAAACAGTTGTAACCTTGCAGAAGAGTTTAAGTCTGCCGTCTTTTGTGTGGTAGATAAGTCTTACCGGGATAATATCCGCACCTGTCTGTGCAGCAACCGCAAAAGCACCGCTTTTAAGCTTGCCCATTTCGTTGCCGCTGCCACGGGTGCCTTCAGGGAAAATCAGTGCACCTGCACCATCCTTAAGGTCATTGATTGTCTGTTCCAGAACAGTTTTGTCACCTGAACCCCTTGAAACAGGGATTGCCCCGAGTTTTGAGAAAAACCAGGCAAGAGGGCCAAACTTGAACAGCTCTTCCTTTGCCATAACGGTGAGTTTTCTGCCCTTGCCGCGGCCCACAACCACAAAAACAGGGTCTATTGCGGAAATATGGTTTGGACATACAATGTAAGGACGTCCGTTTGTTTTGTACTGTTCAATAATTTCTGTGCCGTAGTATTCACATTTAAAGAGAATACTGATGAGAAATTTTGCCACGGCAACTGTGATTTTATAAACCATATCAGTTCACCTTCAATCTGTATAGATTACTGTTCCATTTTGCTTTTAACAATATCAAGAACAGCTTCGTAAGCTTCGTCAAAGTTTTTGTAGGTTGTGTCCAGCATAACTGCATCTTTAGCCTGTTTGAGAGGTGCTTCGGCACGGTTTGTGTCGTTGTGGTCACGTGTGATGATATCTTCCAGCACTTCCTGCAGGGAGATATTCTGACCTTTTTCAAGCAGTTCCTTGTGACGGCGTTTTGCACGCACTGTTGCGTCACCTACGATAAAAATTTTGATTTCCGCATCAGGAAGCACCACTGTGCCGATGTCACGGCCGTCCATAATAACGCTCTGTGTTTTTGCCACATTGCGCTGTGCGTCAAGCAAAAATGCGCGCACAGGTTTGTAAGCAGAAGTTTTGCTTGCTGCCATGGAAACTTCGTTCATACGGATTTCTTTGGAAACATCTGCGCCGTTGAGCAGAATTCTCTGTTCGCCGTCGATGTATTTGAGTTCAATGTTGATATCAGGAAGAACTGCAGCCACTGCAGCTTCGTTTTCAATGTCCACATTGTTCTGCAGGCAGTAAAGACCTACTGTGCGGTACATTGCGCCTGTGTCAACATAAACAAAACCAAGTTCTGCGGAAAGTCTTTTTGCAATTGTGCTTTTGCCTGCCCCTGAAGGGCCGTCGAGTGCTATGCGATAGTTCATAATTTTATCCACCTTTATATTAAAATCAGTTTTTGCCTGTGTATAATATTTTAATCCTGCGAAAAATCAGTATTCTTCGTTGATTGCCTGTGCCGCTGCATACGCTGTGCTGAAAGCTATCTGCAGGTTGTAACCGCCTGTGTATGCATCAACGTCGATAACCTCACCGATAAAGTAAAGGTTTTCGCACACCTTTGACTGCATTGTTCTTGGGTTAATTTCCTTTACGGAAACACCGCCTGAAGTGATAACCGCAATGTCCAGTTTGTATTTGGAGTTAAGCGGAATTTCAAAGTTTTTCATTATTTCAACCAGTTTAAGTCTTTCCTGACGGGTAATCTGGTTTACAGGTTTGTCTGTGTCGATGCCCCACACTTTGAGCATAACAGGAATCATTGATTTTGGCAGCAGCCATTCAAGGCAGTTGACCGCCTTTTTGGTGTGTAGTTTTTCAAAGTCGTCACAGATGCGTTTGTACAGCACTTCGTTTGGCAGTGCAGGTTTCATATCGATAACCGCTTTGTACTGCTGGATGTCCTTGTCCTTGATGTGACAGGAAGCGGACAACACCAGCGGACCTGAAATGCCAAAATGGGTGAACAGCATTTCGCCCTGTTCGCTGAAAACCTTTTTGTTTTTGTACACAAGGGAAAGATTTACATTTTTAAGGCTTAAACCCATCATTTCCTTGCACATTGAACCGTTTTCCACCAATGGAACAAGACTTGCTGTAGGTGTTACAACGGTGTGTCCCGCCTGACGTGCAAATTTGTATCCGTCACCTGTGGAGCCTGTCTGTTTATAGCTCATACCGCCTGTTGCAACGATAACCTTGTCGGCATACATTTTTCTGCCGCCTGAAAGCACAACACCTTTTACCGCGCCGTCCTCTACAATAAGCTTTTCCACTTCATCATAAAGGATATCTGCACCTTTGCAGTGTTTTTCCAGCGCTTTTTTGATGTCCATAGCCTTGTCACTTACAGGGAAAACACGTCTGCCGCGTTCGGTTTTGAGAGGCACGCCCATATTTTCAAAAAATTCCATAACCTTTGCAGGCGGAAACTGATATATGGAAGAGAACATAAATTTAGGGTTTGTGCGGATATTTTTGAGGATTGTTTCCTCGTCGCTGTCGTTGGTTACATTGCAGCGTCCCTTGCCTGTTACAAGCAGTTTTTTGCCGCAGCTTTCCATGTGTTCAATTATGGTAACTTTGTGTCTGTCGGTCATAAAGCCTGCGCAGAAAAGCCCTGCAGCACCGCCGCCGATTACAATAACTTCCATCTGTACCTCGTATAAATTATATAATAAAAGATAATAAACCTTTTGAAAACAAACATTTTCCTTAATAAACTATTTTACCACTAAAAGTCAAAAACTGCAACTTTATTTGTGTTGCCGTACACAAACCAAATGTTATATCTTTGCCCAATATAAAAACTTTTGTCTTATTCAATGCAACCTCCTGATAAGAAAACATAACCTCTGTTTAATGCACAAAACACTGTGGCGTCGTCATTAATGTCTGTGGTGCAAAACACAGTGGTGCACATTTTCCCCCTGCATCAGCACCTTTTGTGCGCAAAGGGGCAAAAATTTACCCACCAATCCACTTTTCAGTGTTTTGGTGGGTAGTTATGTTTTATCTTCAGAATGTCGTTTTGCAGCAAAGGTTTTGCTGTGTATGTATAACAAACCGTTATTTTAATTTGTAAATTTCCTGCTGCAGGTTTTCAAGAAATCTGCCTGCGTGGGCACCGTCCATCTGTGTGTGGTGAAACTGGAATGATACAGGCAGGGCGTATCCAAACAGTTTTTTGCGGTATCTGCCCCAGAAGACAAACGGATTGTTGAAAATGCCGCTGTTCATGCCTACTACGCCGTCAATTTCAGTGTCGATAATTGCTGATGTACCTATTATCATGCTGTCGGCCGACAAATCCCTGTCTGTGCAGCTTGTGGCAACCTGTGATGTGTATTCAAGGTAGTCACGGCCAAATTCATCAATATTCTCTGTATAAAGAATATCGCAGGAACTCACTTCGCCGTCCTTGTTTTTCACAATAGTATTTACAGCTATTGTGTCATACAGTACAAGATTTTCACCCACAGGGAGAAGATAAAATTCTTTTACCGATGCAGCTGCCCTGCCTATGCAGTAACACAAAAGCATATTGAATTTAAGTTTTTTCTTTTTTGATATTTTTACAATATTGGTTACATCCAGTGTTTTGAAAAATGTAACCATAGGGTTTGGTGCTTTCATCCACAATTCATATGCGGCAGCACGCTGTGTATCTTTTGGGTTTATTTCCCTTGCCATTGTTTTCTCCTTAATTCAGGCTGTTTTATCTTTTAATATATTTTACCATATTCTTACGGTTTTCTCAACGTACAACAAAACAATTGAACCAACAGACCAACAACCCGTCATATTTTTATTCTGTTGATAAATCAGACGAATATATGGTAAAATAAATATTTAGAGTGTATAAAACAATTTACCCCGTTTACAGAGAGGTTTTTAATATGTTGACAGTTACAAATGTAAGCCACGGCTTTGGCGAAAGACAGATTCTGGACAATGCCACCTTCCGCATGAAAAAAGGCGAACACATAGGCCTTGTTGGCGCCAACGGTGAAGGCAAGACCACATTTCTGAATATCATCACAGGCAAGGAACCTGCTGATGAAGGCACAATTGTGTGGGCAAAAAGAGCAACTGTGGGTTATCTTGACCAGCATTCCGTGCTGGAAAAAGGCCAGACTATCCGTGATGTGCTGCGTACCGCTTTTGATGAAATGTACAGACTTGAAGCAGACATGCTGGAAATGTACAACAAAATGGCAGACTGCACCGACGACGAAATGACACAGCTTATGGAAGATGTGGGCGATATTCAGGATATTCTTGACCACAGCGGTTTTTACACCATAGACAGCCGCATTGAAGAATATGCCAACGGGCTTGGCCTTGGGGAAATCGGCCTTGACAGAGATGTAAGCGAACTGTCAGGCGGCCAGAGAACAAAAGTTCTGCTGACAAAGCTCCTTTTGCAGAACCCTACAATTCTTATTCTTGACGAACCTACCAACCATCTTGACGAAAACCATATCCGCTGGCTGACCACATTTTTGCAGAACTACGAAAACGCATTTCTGCTTGTAAGCCACGATGTGCCGTTCCTC
>JAZOTI010000061.1:0-2841 GCA_045657565.1 Oscillospiraceae bacterium
GCCCTGTCTGTCCCATAACAACAAGAAGTTTTACATGGTCAAGAATTGGTTTTGCAAGTGGTTCATAAGGAATGTTTTTATCATATCCGCCTGCAATAATGCAGATTTTCTGAGGGAAAGCCTTAAGACCTGCAATTGTTCTTGTAGGGCTTGAAGCAATTGAGTCGTTGAACCACTGTACACCATTCAATGTACGCACAGGTTCAATTCTGTGTTCAACACCTTTGAATTCTCTTGCAACCTTTGCCATAATTTCGTAAGGTACATCCCCTTCAACAGCACAGAATGCCGCGAGAAGGTTTTCAAGGTTATGCAGACCACGCAGTGCTACTTCGCTCTGATGAACAATCTTTCTGCCATCTATTGTGAGATAACCTTCATCATCAATAAAACCGCCGTTGTCAATTTTTGAAAGACGTGTAAAAAAGCGCACTTTGCCGTTTACATCTGTTTCCATACCTTTGGAAACTTCGTTTTCAAAACCAAGTACAGCTTTTGAATTTTCATTCTGATACAGGAGAATATTACGTTTTGCATCGATATATTCCTGCATATCCTTGTGGTGGTCAAGATGGTTTGGTGTAACATTTGTCACAACCGCAACATCAGGAGATTGTTTCATACTGATAAGCTGGAAACTGGAAAGTTCCACAACTGCAACATCTGTTTCCTCAACTTCGTGTGCAACCGGAAGAAGTGCACGGCCGATATTGCCGCCAAGGTATACCTTTCTGCCGCTTTCTTCCAGCATTTTTGCAATAAGGCTTGTGGTTGTTGTTTTGCCGTCAGAACCTGTTACCGCATACATTTTGCAAGGGCAAAGACGGAAAAACATTTCCATTTCACTGCTTACCTCTGTGCCATTTGCAATTTCGTCCTGAAGTTCTTTTGTAAAGAATTCAAAACCCGGTGTTCTCATGATAAGATCCTGATTTTTGAGACCTTCAAGATAATTTTCTCCAAGAGAAAGATTTATGTTCAATCGTTTAAGTGTCTGTGCATATTCACCGAATCCATCGAGTTCTTTTTTATCACAGAGAGTAACAACCGCACCTTTCTGTGCAAAAATTTCGATAAGCTGTTTGTGGCTCACACCGGCACCGATAAACGCAACTTTTTTGCCTTTGAGTTCATTATAAAATTGTTCTGCTTTAATATTCATAACAATTCACCTCTGAAAAATAGTTATTCGCATACATATTAATTATACGATTATAAAGATAATTTATCAACAATAATTTATTTTATCAGTTAAAATACTGTAAAAATGACAAATTACTCTCAAAACAAAAAAACAATTTATACAGTTCTACAAACTTCAAAATTCAATTGCGATCAAAACTAAAAAGTGGTATTATATAATATATATGCTTATAAATATACCTTTACGTAAAGGAGTTTTTATATGTTTGATTTTGAAAAAGATTATGGTTCAAAACTGTTTAATGATTCTGTAATGAAACAGCGTCTTTCTGCTGAAACCTACGATGCGGTATGCAAAATACGCGATGAGGGTATGGAATGGAACCCTGCTGTTGCCAACGAAGTTGCCGATGCAATGAAAAACTGGGCAATGGAACTTGGTGCAACCCATTTTGTACACTGGTTTTCCCCTCTCACCGGCACAAACAGCGGACGCCATGACAGTTTTCTAGATGGCAGTGATGAAAACGGTAAACCTATTATAAAATTTTCCGGCAAATTACTTTCCAAAGGCGAAAGTGATGCTTCCAGTTTTCCTTCCGGTGGTTTGCGTTCCACATTTGAAGCAAGAGGTTATACTGTGTGGGATGTGACAAGCCCTTGCTATGTTCAAGGAACTACTTTATATATTCCTACAGCCTTCGCTGCTTTCACAGGTGAAGCCCTTGACCAGAAAACTCCCCTTTTGCGCTCAACACAGGAAGTGAACAAGCAAACAACAAGGGTTATGCATCTGCTTGGTTTTGAAGATATCAAATCCGTAAAGCCTACAGTGGGTGCAGAACAGGAATATTTCCTTGTAGATAAAGAATATTACTCAAAACGTCTTGATATTAAAATCACAGGCCGTACAATTTTTGGTGCAAAGCCTCCTAAAGGTCAGGAAATGTGCAACCACTACTACGGCAGTACAAAAGACCGCGTAAGAGATTATATGCGAGATGTTGACCAGCAGCTTTGGGAACTTGGTGTTCCAAGTAAAACCGAACACAATGAAGCTGCCCCAGGACAGTTTGAAGTTGCATGTGTATACAGTGATGCAAACATTGCCTGTGACCACAACCAGATTGTAATGAATGTGCTGCGCAAAACAAGTGTAAAACACAACCTTGCCTGTCTTTTACATGAAAAACCTTTTATCGGTATCAACGGCAGCGGTAAACACAACAACTATTCCCTTGCTACAAGCACAGGAGAAAACCTGCTTAACCCAGGTGCAAACCCTGAAGAAAACATCAAATTCCTTATCACACTTGCAGCATTTATCAAAGGTGTTGACGAGCATGCAGACCTGCTGAGACTTTCCGCTGCAACCAGTGGTAACGACTACCGCCTTGGAGCACATGAAGCACCACCTGCTATTATCTCCATATACCTTGGTGAAAGACTTCAGGGCATTCTTGAAAAAATCTCCCTTGGTGAAAATGCACACAATGAGGAACTGCATAAAAAGATGGACCTTGGTGCAAAGGTGCTGTCCAGTTTTGAACTTGATGAAAACGACAGAAACAGAACTTCCCCGTTTGCTTTCACTGGTTCAAAATTTGAATTCCGTATGGTTGGTTCTTCACAGCCAATCGGTTTTGTAAATACAGTAATCAATGCAATGATTGCTGCAAACATGAACGAATTTGCACA
>JAZOTI010000062.1:0-8785 GCA_045657565.1 Oscillospiraceae bacterium
GTTAACGAAGTTTTTGTTAACCTTTACAACAAAGGCCTTATCTATCAGGGCGAAAGAATTGTTAACTGGTGCCCACACTGTATGACATCAATTTCCGATGCTGAAGTTGAATTTGAAGAACAGGCAGGCCACCTCTGGCACATCAAATACCCAATCAAAGACAGCGAAGAATACATTGTTGTTGCTACAACAAGACCTGAAACAATGCTTGGTGATACAGGTGTTGCTGTTGGTGTTGATGACGAAAGATATAAACACCTTGTTGGCAAAATGGTTGTTTTGCCACTCACAGGCCGTGAAATTCCAATCTTTGAAGACAGCTATGTTGAAAAAGAATTCGGCACAGGTGCAGTAAAAGTTACACCTGCACATGACCCTAACGACTTTGAAATGGGTGTAAGACACAACCTGCCAATCATCAAAGTTATGGAACTTGATGCACATATGTCTGCTGACACAGGTAAATATGCAGGTATGGACCGCTACGAAGCAAGAAAAGCTATCGTTGCTGACCTCAGCGAACAGGGTTACCTTGTAAAAATTGAAGACTACGGCCACAATGTAGGTTCCTGCTACCGTTGTCACACAACAATCGAACCAATGATTTCCAAACAGTGGTTTGTAAAAATGGAACCACTTGCAAAACCTGCTATTGCAGCAGTACGCGGCGGCGAAACAAAATTTGTTCCTGAACGTTTTGACAAAATCTTCTTCCACTGGATGGAAAACATCAAAGACTGGTGTATCTCCCGTCAGCTTTGGTGGGGTCACCGTATCCCAGCCTGGTACTGTCAGGATTGCGGCGAAGTTATCGTAGCAAAAGAAACACCAACAGTTTGTCCAAAATGCGGTTGTGTACACCTCAATCAGGACGAAGACACACTTGATACATGGTTCTCCTCTGCTCTCTGGCCATTCTCCACACTTGGCTGGCCAAACGAAGACAGCGAAGACCTTAAATATTTCTACCCAACAAACACACTTGTTACAGGTTACGATATCATCTTCTTCTGGGTTTCCCGTATGATTTTCTCCGGTATCGAACACATGGGCAAAGTTCCTTTCGATACAGTATTTATTCACGGTATCGTTCGTGATGAACAGGGCAGAAAAATGTCCAAATCTTTGGGTAACGGTATCGACCCACTGGAAGTTATCGACCAGTACGGCGCAGACGCACTCCGTTACACACTTGCAACAGGTTCTTCTGCAGGTAACGACACACGTTATTCTGATGAAAAAGTTAAAGCTTCCCGTAACTTCAACAACAAACTCTGGAACGCAGCACGCTTTATCCAGATGAATCTTGAAGACGAACTTGCTGACGGTCTCCCAGAAAAACTTGAACTGGAAGACAAATGGATTCTTTCCACACTCAATAACGTAATCAAATCCGCAACTGAAAATATCGAAAGCTATGACCTTGGTCTTGCTGCACAGAAAGCAAACGACTTTATCTGGGACTGCATCTGCGATAAATACATCGAAATCGTAAAACTCCGTCTCAACAGCGAAGATAAAGAAGTTAAAGACAACGCAAGAAGAGTGTTGGTATATGTAATGAAAGAAGCTCTCAAACTTCTCCATCCATTTATGCCATTCATCACAGAAGAAATCTATCTTGCACTTCCAAATGCGGAAGAAACAATTATGCTTTGCCAGTGGCCACAGTGGAAGGAAGAACTTGTGTTTGAAAGAGAAGAAAAATCTCTCACAAGAATTCTTGAACTTGCAAAATCCATCCGTGCTCTCCGTGCACAGATGCAGGCACATCCTTCCAACAAAACATTGCTCATAGTTGAAACTCCACACGTTGCAGACTTTGAACAGGGTATCTACTTTGTAGAAAAATTTGCATTTGCAAAAGAAGTTCAGCTTGTTGAAAAATTTGAAGGCGATGCAAAAGCATACTCTCAGGTTGTTGTGGAAGGCGCACGTGGCTTTATCCCAACAGGTGACCTTGTTGACAAGGAAAAAGAAACTGCACGTCTCAACAAAGAACTCAAAGGTGTTGAAAAAGATATCCAGATTATCGGCGGCAAGCTGAACAATCCTGGCTTTATTGCAAAAGCACCTGAAAAACTTATTGAAACAGAAAAAGCAAAACTCAGCGCTGCACTCAGCAAAAAAGAAAAAATTCTTGAAAGCTTGGCAGCACTTGGCTAATATGGTAATATATAACCGTGGGATATTTCCCGCGGTTATATTTTTTGCGGCAATATATGTGCTGCAGCAGTAATATTAAAATTTTGTGAGGCTTATTATGACCTACAACGAAACACTCGACTATATCCATTCCCGCCCAAGAATGAAAAATACCGATAACCGCCGTGCTATGCGTTTGCTGCTTGATATGCTTGGCAATCCACAGGATAAACTTAACATTGTTCACATTGCAGGCACCAACGGAAAAGGCAGCTGTGCAAAAATGCTCAGCGGTATTCTGGGAGAAGCGGGATATAAAACGGGTTTGAATATTTCACCTTTTATCATTGATTTCCGTGAACGTTTCAGCATAAACGGAGAGTTTATAAGCAAGGAGAATCTTGTCGGAATAACTGAAAAGGTGAAAATCTGTCAGGAAAAAATCGAATCGGAATATGGACTTAAACTTGTTGAGTTTGAAATCGTAACTGCAATTGCGTTCTGTTATTTTGCACAGGAAAAATGTGATGTTATTTGTCTCGAAGTCGGCATAGGCGGCAGGGAAGACAGCACAAATGTAATAAAAGACAGCCTTGTTTCCTGCATTATGAATATCAGTTTTGACCACACAGATATGCTTGGGGAAACTCTTGGCAAAATCGCATTTGAAAAAGCGGGTATTATAAAACCAAATCAGAAGGTTATCTGCTACCCTGCAATGGAAAAAGAAGCGCTGGATGTTATTGTAAAAGAAGCGGAAAACAAAAATGCATATATTGTGATTCCGTCTCTCGGCGATATCCGCACAGAGCACACAGGTGATTTCTGTGATATGCTTTACTATAAAGATATGACGATAAAGCAAAGCTTTGCAGGTGTGCATCAGAGTTACAATGCATCGGTGGTAATTGAGGCTGCTCTGGCTCTCAATGAAACAGGAAAATTTGAAATTTCACAGGAAAACATTATAAAAGGAATAGAAAACGCTGCTTTTCCTGCAAGAATTGAAATTTTCAGTAAAAATCCGCTGATTATTCTTGACGGCGGCCACAACCTTGACGGCATCACAGCACTTAAAAACGTTCTTACTGCCAATAATGTAAAAAATCTTACAGCTGTGTGGGCGTCCCTTTCTGACAAACAACCAGAACTGCTCATAAAGGAAATGGCGCCTTTTATTTCAAAACTGTATACCGTTGATATTTTCGGTTCCCGCGCCGTGCCAAAAGCGGAACTTGCACAAATGGCTGCAAAATATATTCCTGACAGCAGTGCAGCGGAAAGCCTTGAGTCAGCTGTTAAGCAGGCTGTGGAAAACAAAGAAAACCTGCTGGTTTTTGGTTCACTTTACCTTGCAAGTGATGCCAGAAATATAATAATAGAAAATCTTTGACATATAACTTAATACGACATAATTTTTAAAGCCTGTTCTGTATCATTGTTGATACAGGACAGGCTTTTTTGTTCTGAATATAAAAAGAGGTGAAAAAAGTTGGCAGGCGCGGAGTTTGAATATAACAACAATACATTGAAAATTTATATATCGGGAGAAATTGACCATCATAGTGCGCTTACATTAAAGGATGTTATCGATGCACAGCTCTTAAAACTGTCGCCAAGAACAGCGGTGATGAATTTTGAAAAGGTGACATTTATGGACTCTTCCGGCATAGGTCTTGTGCTGGCGAGATATAAATTCTGTCAGTTAAGCGGTACAAGCCTTTATGTTGAGGGTGTAAACCGTCAGACACAGAAAATTCTTGCCCTTGCAGGAATAAAAACAATAAACAATATTATAAATCAGGAGATATAGTATGAAATCCCAGAATTTTATAAAACTTAATTTCCCTTCAAAGTCGGTAAACGAAGGTTTTGCCCGCAGCGCCGTTGCGGCTTTCTGTGCACAGCTTGATCCTACTGTTGAACAGATAAACGATATAAAAACCGCAGTAAGTGAGGCGGTAACCAACTGTATTGTCCATGGGTACCGTGACACCTTCGGAATTATTTACATAACAGCCACAATAAGCGAAAACACCCTTACGGTAAAAATTGCCGACAAAGGTGCTGGAATTGAAGATGTAAGCCGCGCAATGCAGCCTATGTTCACCACCGACGAAGCAGGGGAAAGGGCAGGCATAGGTTTTGCGGTTATGCAAAGCTTTATGGATACTCTCAAGGTGAAATCCACTTTGGGCAAAGGAACAAGGGTTGTTATGACAAAAAAAATAAAACCGAGGGATTCAGATGTCATTGCAACTTAAAAGCGAACGGGAAGTTTTTATAGAAAATAATATGGGGCTTGTGCACTCCTGTGCAAAGCGTTTCAAAGGAAAGGGAATAGAATACGAGGAGATGTTTGCTGCGGGCTGTGTGGGACTTGTAAAAGCCTACGATGCTTTTGACCATTCGCGAGGGGTACAGTTTTCCACCTATGCGGTTCCTGTTATTCTTGGTGAAATAAAAAAACTGTTCCGTGACGGCGGTATGCTTAAAGTTACAAGAAGCATAAAGGAACTGTCGCTTAAGGTGAGTTATGCAAAGGAATATCTGCAAAAACAATCGGGGCAGGAACCGGGGATAAAAGAGATAGCAGAGTTTGTCGGCGCATCTGCAGAGGATGTGGCACAGGCTATATCGGCTTCCACGCCGCCTATGTCATTGACGGCTATCTTTGAAGAGGATGACGGTCAGTGTGAATTTGATATTCCCGTTGAAAGCGGAGAAGAAAATATGGCTAATATGATGGGACTCAAATATGCAATTTCCGACCTTGAAGCGGAAGAAAAGCAACTTATCTATCTTCGCTTTTTTCAAAATAAAACTCAGTCTGTCACAGCACAGGCGCTGGGTAAAACTCAGGTGCAGATATCCCGCCTTGAAAGAAAGATAATACAAAAGATGCGAAAAAAATTTATGGAATGATATTTCTGTCATTGTAAATGCTTGTATGCTGTGATAGAATATCTCCATCAGATTTTGGAGTGATATTTTATGACAGAGGTTTCTTTCAAAGGTTATGTAAAAAGATTTTTTGTAACCTTTTTCGGCTTGGTTTTTGCTGCATACGGAGTTGGTCTCACAGTTACTGCAGGTCTTGGTGTAAGTCCATGGGACGTTTTTGGTCAGGGTGTTGCAAAAAAACTCACAGAAATTCTTGGGGTGGAAGTTATGATGGGCACCATAACAATGGTCTCAGCCGCTTTGGTTATCATTGTTGATGTGCTTCTCAAGGAAAAAATCGGTGTTGCAACAATTGTTGATACACTTGTCTTTGGCCCTGCACTTAACTTTTATCTCCGACACAATATGATTCTCGTGCCTGAAGGTTTTGCTGCAAGACTTTTATGCACAGTTCTGGGGTTCCTTGTGTGGAGTCTCGGCATTGCAATTTATATGAAAGCGCATCTTGGTGCAGGCCCTAAAGACGGGTTGTTTGTTGCTTTTGCAAAACGTAAAATTCCTGTTGCCCTTGCAAAAAACTCCATAGAAGCTGTTGTGTGTCTTATCGGCTGGCTGTTTGGCGGCACTGTGGGCATCGGCACACTTATCTGTGTATTTACAATGGGCAGTATGATTGATATGTTCTTCCGTATTTTCAGATATGATGTTAATACAGTACAGAACGAATCTTTGCTTGATACCGCCCGTAACCTTAAAATGCTGTGTACAAAACATAAAATATAAAATATATGGTGCAACCTTTGCGGTTTGCACCTTTTTTATTGATAGGGGTTTTATTGTGTGGTACAATTAAATTTACAGATTGTATGGAGGTTCGGAAAATGGAACTGTCGGTCAAAGGATATATAAAAAGATTTGCACTGCTTTTGGTCGGGCTTATGCTGTGTGCTGTGGGTATTGCACTTATGGTGAATGCAAAGCTTGGTCTCAGTCCGTGGGACATGTTGTTCGATGGTCTGGCAAAGCAGTTTACAAAACTGTTCGGCCGTGAAATTATGATTGGCACACTGTCACAGATTATCGGGCTTATGGTTATAGTTGTGGATATTCTCCTCAGGGAAAAAATCGGTTTTGGCACATTGCTTAACGTATGGCTGATAGGCAAATTCACAAATATATTCCTCAAATTTCATCTTTTGCCGGAACCTGACGGGCTGTTTTTCAGAATACTTGTTATGTGTGCCGGATTTATTGTTTTGGGTTTCGGTATCTATTGGTATATGAAGGCCGGTCTGGGTGCAGGACCACGCGACAGCCTTATGATTGCTTTGGCAAGACGCAACCTGCCTGTAAGTCTTGCAAAAAACTCACTTGAATTTTTTGCATTTGTTGTTGGCTTTTTGGCAGGCGGTACCGTTGGTGTAGGTACTGTGATTGCGGTTTTTGCAATGGGATATATATTGAAATATATATTTAAACTTTTTAACTTTGATATGACAAAGGTGAAGCACGAATCCATTGCCGACACAATCAGAAATTTCAGAACAATTTTGAAAAAAGAGAACATATAATTAAAAACAGTATGGAACATTATATTTCCATACTGTTTTTTGTTGCTTTGAATTTTTGACTGTGATACAATCTGTTTGAATACATCTGCAGGAGAATTTTATATGAAACCTGAAATTAAAAGATACATCAAAAGATTTGCAATGATGATATTTGGTCTTATGATTGCGGCTTACGGTGTAAGCATGACAGTTACGTCCAATCTCGGTATAAGTCCTTGGGATGTTTTTGCACAAGGGCTGGCATTCAAACTTACAGAAATCACAGGCAAGGAATTTTACATAGGTCAGCTGACAAGGCTTATAGGCTGGGTTGTTCTTATTGCTTCAATAGTCCTGAAAGAGAAAATCGGTTTCGGTACTATTATTGATATTGTTATAGTAGGACATTTTATAGATTTTTATATGGGGAACAACCTTATTCCTTCATTTGAAAGTTTTCCTTTGAGATTTGTGCTGCTTATGGTAGGCTTTGTGGTGTGGTCCTTTGGTATGTCACTTTATCTTGTGGCCGAACTTGGTGCGGGCCCCCGTGACAGCCTTATGGCGGCACTGGCAAAACGCAACATACCTGTTGCCATAGCAAAAAATGCAATTGAAGCTGTGGTTTTTGTTATTGGCTGGGTTTTTGGCGGCACAGTTGGTGTTGGCACAGTTATTGCAGTTTTCATTATGGGTTATCTGCTTAAATTCTGGTTTGCAGTGTTTAAATTTGACCTTGCAAAGGCTGAAAATGAATCTATAATCGACACAGTAAAAAATATAAAAGCTATTATGGTAAAATAATTAAATAATGGGCCTTTTGCAGGCGATGTTTTCTTGTATGTAACACCCTGACAGAAAGGCCTTTTATATTGCAAAAAATTTTCTTTATGTTAGAATAATTCTGATATTGAAACAGGAGATATAAAAAATGGATTTATCGGTTAAAGGATATATAAAAAGAATTTTATGGGTTCTGATTGGGCAGGCAATCAGTGCATACGGCATTGGTATGACAATTTTTGCCGACCTTGGTCTTGCACCATGGGATGTTTTCAATCAGGGCGTGGTACTTCAGCTTCAGAAACATTTCGGCATTGAGGTTATGATGGGAACTGTTGCTCAGTGCACAAGCATAACAATTGTTGTAATTGTTCTTCTGCTCAAGGAAACTATCGGGATTTCCACAATTCTCGATGCGGTGGTTTATGGTATGTTTCTCAATTTCTTTATGAAATATAATCTCTTGCCAACAACGGATATATACTGGCTGAAATATGTTTTCTTTATGGGTGGTTTTGTAATCTGGTCTGTAGGTGTATATCTGTATATGAAACCTCAGCTCGGTGCAGGTCCTCGTGACAGTCTTATGATTGCGCTGACCAAACGAAACATCTCTGTAAGCATGGCACGCAATGCCACTGAACTTTTTGCACTTACAGTAGGCTGGATTTGCGGCGGCAAAGTTGGTGTCGGCACTTTGATTTCTGTAGTATTCATTGGTTATATACTTCAGTTTATGTTCCGCCTGTTTAAATTTGATGCGTCAGCAATCAGAAATGAATCACTTATCGAAAGTGCAAAGAACTTAAAAAAGGCAACAGTAAAATAATTTTTAAAGCAGAAACCTACCAAAACGGTTTCTGCTTTTTTATTTGGAAAAATTGTTGATGGAAAAATATATGTATATTATTTATATAATGCATTACTGTATCGCAGCATAAATTTGAAGTGAGATGAGTAGATAACGTCGAAATTTCAACACTCTTTGACTGTTTTGTTTAAAACTTTACAGTAACAACCACAAAAAACTATTCAAAATCTACAAAGATAAAAAAATTGTAAAAAAAAGCTTGCATTTTTCCAGAAAGCGTGTATAATTTAAAACACTGACACGGCAAACGGGTCAGCGAAACAACTGAATAAAACTTGAAAAAACTTTTTAAAAAAATTAAAAAAAGTACTTGACAAGATAAAAGAGTTGTGGTAACATATAAAAGCTGTCGCTGAGGCGGCGGCAAGGACCTTGAAAATTAAACAATATAAAGAAAAGAACAGAAGCTTGTGAAGGAATAACTTTAGATATTCTTTTGAAGATAGTGAGTAAACACTTTAAAAACGCTTTTAAGTAATTTCGAGACGCTAATGCGTTTTGTGAAATGAGTAGATATTAAGCTCTACGGAGT
>JAZOTI010000063.1:0-7219 GCA_045657565.1 Oscillospiraceae bacterium
TTATCCCTGATGTTAAAAAACTTGGTGACATCACATATAAGCACGCACTGCTTATCGGTCTGTTTCAGGTGTTGTCCATCATCCCGGGCACTTCCCGTTCCGGCTCCACAATCATCGGCGCACTGCTTATCGGTGTAAGCCGTGTTGCAGCAGCAGAATTCACATTCTTCCTTGCTGTGCCTGTTATGTTTGGTCTTTCCTTCCTCAAACTGCTCAAATTCGGCTTTGCATTCACTTCTGCAGAACTCATCATTCTGCTTGTTGGCTGTCTCACAGCATTTCTGGTTTCACTGTTTGTTATCAGCTTTCTTATGTCCTACATCAAGAAAAAAGACTTTAAACTCTTCGGCTGGTACCGCATCGTCCTTGGCGTGATTGTAATTGCTTACTTTATGATTTTTGCATAATATTTTATAAATAAAACCACAAAACAAAAGCCCCCCCGGTCCGCGTACCGAGGGGGTTCTGTTTTTCACAGTTTAAGAGGGGTATGTTCTTGATTTATACGGGAAGTATCCTGAATCCATATAAACCACTGTGACTTTTATTTGTCTAAGAGGTTTGAAAAATCTATACTGAACTTTTAGATTTATATAAAGGGGATTATATCAAAACTTCTCTTTTTCCGTTCCAATTAAGCAAGGAAGGAGATGAACAGTGTGATGATGATACTGTTGAAGAAGTCGATAAAGAGGGAACCAACAAGTGGAACTACAAGGAAAGCTGTTGGGGAAGGACCGTTTTTCTTTGTAACTGCCTGCATGTTAGCCATAGCGTTTGGTGTTGCACCCATACCGAAGCCGCAGAGACCGGAAGTGATAACTGCTGCGTCGTAGCTTTTGCCAAGAAGTGGGAAGCAGATAAATCTTGCGATAACAAACATAAGTGCTGTCTGTGCGATAAGAAGAACAATCATTGGAAGAGCAAGGTCAGCAAGCTGCCAGAGTTTGAGACCCATCATAGCAAGACCAAGGAATACGGAGAGGCAGTAGCCGCCGATTGTGTTGATTTCTTCCATTGGAACATCCCAGTTTTTCATTTCGAATACGTTACGGATGATAGCTGCAGCCATCATAGCGCCGATGTAACCTGGGAAGGAAAGTGTTGCGCCCATAACTGTAAGACCGCTGAGAAGTTTACCGATAATTGTACCAATACCAAGTGCTACAAAGAGGAACATGATAGCATTGAGGAAGCGTGTCTGGTCAATTGTGCCAGCAACTTCTTCATCGCCTTCATTACCGCTAGCGTTTGTTGTTGGTTTAAGGCTGTATTTTTTGATTACGGAAGAAGCGATTGGACCGCCGATTACGCAACCCATAACAAGACCAAATGTAGCAGAAGCAACTGCAACTACTGTACCGCCTTCAAGGCCTGCAGCTTCAAGGATTGGACCAAATGCTGCGGATGTGCCGTGGCCGCCAACCATTGGAACAGAACCTGTTGCTACACCGATAAGTGGGTTGATACCAAAGAGTGTTGCAATAGCTGCGCCCATACCGTTTTGGAGAATAACTGTGCCGATAGCGATTGCAAGGAAGATAAATACAAGTTTACCGCCTTTTTTGAGCATTTTAAATGCTGCAGCAAAACCTACGGAACAGAAGAACATGTTCATAAAGATTGTCTGAATTGTTGCGTCAAAGCTGATTTCAAGGATACCTGCACTTCTGAGCGCGAGATGAACAAGGGCAAAGATAACACCGCCAACTACAGGTTCTGGAATACAGTATTTTCTGAAAAAGCCGATTTTTGCTACCATAAAGCGGCCGAGAAGCAAAACGCCCATTGCAACTGCAGCTGCCTGGAACATATCAAGATTGATTTGTAACATAAAGTTAACCTCCATTTAAATTTTCTTTTCGGGTGTTTCCTTTCCCGTACGAAACACCCTTGTTTTTTTGCTGGGTGTATATTACACTTAACCTTTCAAAAAAATACAAAAAAATACAGCCCATATTCCATTTTTGTCGAAATCGTCATAAAACATCATTGGTTTTTGTGCAAATCCAACATTTGATTTTCTTAGGATTATTTTTTCGAAAGGAGTTCGGATAAAAAACACATTTTAAAATCAATATAAATTTGTATCCCGACTTTTTTTGTGTTATTCTTATATATATTTAACCTCAAATAATCCCGTTTATTTATGATAACTATGAAAAAGAACTTTAAAGACATCCCGGCTTACCGACGTATTCTGATGATTGCGGTGACTGTGGCTATTTCCAGCCAGTTTTACTTTAACTTATATTCCGACAGTTTCCGCATTTCCACTGCGGTTATTCTGCTGCCTGTACTTGTTATGGTCATCGGCACCGACATTTCCACCCTTAAAATCTGCACGGTGACAGGGGTTGTTGTTTTTGTTTTCCGCTGCTGTGTGCATTTTGTATATTCAGGCAGTTTTGCAGGCACTTTGCAGATGTTTTACCCCAATGGTTTTTTCTACATTGTGTATGGTCTTCTTTTCGCTTTGCTGTGCAACAAGGCCACCGCAAGCTACCGCGATATTTTCCTTGTAATTTTCTGCTGTGACTTTATTTCCAATCTGTGCGAAATGTGTATCACCAATCCGGGCCAGCCTTTGGGAGATCCCACTCAGGTTATAAGCTCTCTTATGATAATTGCATTTGCCCGTACAATTGTGGCATGGATTATCATTGTTGCAGAAAAACAATACCGCACCCTTTTGCAGAAAGAGGAGCACGAAAAAAGATATCAGCGTCTGTTTATGATGACAACAGGCCTTAAAAACGAAATTTATTTTATGAAAAAGAATTCCGAAGAAATTGAAAACGTTATGGGCAATGCATATCGCCTTTATGAACAGCTCAGCGCACTTGATGTTTCGGAGGAAACAAAAAAAATGTCCCTTGCAATAGCAAAGGACGTTCACGAAATCAAAAAGGATTATCTGAGCATCATCAAAGGCATGGAAAAGGAAATCACCGAAGACTTTGACGAAAAGAGTATGATGTTCGGCGATATTATCACCATCCTTGAAGACACCACCCATCATCTGCTGGACAGCAAAAATCTGAATATCAGTCTCGATTTCCGCTGCACAGACAACTTTGTCACCGACGAACACTACGAGCTTATGTCCATACTGAAAAACCTTGTGAGCAACGGGGCAGAAGCCATTGAAAGCGGAGAAACAGGTGATAAAATTTCCATCACACAAACCTTTGAAGGTGATTGTGTTGTTATCCGTGTTGCCGACAACGGCCCGGGAATTTCAAAACGCCATATAAACAACATCTTCAAAATGGGTTATTCCACAAAATTTGACACCGTAACAGGGGATATCTACCGCGGTGTAGGCCTTTACGGCGTTAAAGCTACTATTGAAGAAAAGTTCGGCGGCACAATAACCGTAAACTCCACTGTGGGTCAGGGAACGGAATTTGTTGTAACCATTCCCCAAAACGCAGTTGTGACCCGATAGCACATTCACTTATTTAAAAACCAACAGACGGAGAACACTATGAGAATATATATTGTAGAAGATGACCTTTCCATAATCAATGTTCTTGAAGATATAATCGAAACCCACAACCTTGGGGAAATCTGCGGCGACTGCGGCGGAGAGGTGGCAGATATTGCCGCAATTCTGCAAAGCAATCCTGACGTTGTCCTTGTGGACTTTTTTATGCCTGTTATGGACGGCGCACAGGTAGTAAGCGAAATAAGAAAACACAGCAGCAGTATAAAATGCATTATGATAAGTCAGGTTTCCTCCAAAGACCTTATCGGCAAGGCATACACCTCCGGCGTGGACTTTTTTATCTCCAAGCCGATAAACCTTATTGAGGTGAAAAGCGTGCTGACCAATGTTGCCACACAGATTGAAAACGAAAAAATGCTCAACAGCATACGCAGTATGTTTGCAGGCATGCCGGGAACAGCACCTGCTGCACCTGTTGTTGCCGTGGAAAATGAATATTCCAAAAAACTGCGTATGATTTTAAGCCATGTGGGTATGTCGGGAGAAAAAGGCTGTGCCGACATTATCTCCATCTGTGAACATCTGCACAAAAACAGAATTCCTGTTTCCTCCATAAGTGTAGGACAGATGTGTGAAGCTGTCAGCGACAACCCCAAAAATATGGAACAGCGTGTCCGTCGCGCCATTGCTGTTGGTATGAGCAATGTGGCACACATGGGCATTGAGGATTTTATGAACGAAACCTTTATGCGTTATTCCGCAACTTTGTTCAGTTTTGAGGATGTCCGCACAGAAATGGACTACATACGCGGCAAAACAGCTTACAGCGGCAAAATAAGCATTAAAAAATTTATCGACGGACTTATGCTGGAAGCAGACAGATACTGATTGTTTTCTTTACAGATCAGACTTTTACAGTATTAAAAACATATGTTATAATAGTATATATAATAAAAACTGCATCGTGCATATCTGCCGCACAGTATGCATCAGATGCACCACCCAAAACAAAAAAGATTACATACAAGGGTTGATACAATGAAGATAAACATTAAAAAAATGTCCTATGAAGAAGTTCTGAAACTTCCAAGACTTGTACACAAAACACCTTTGAAACCACAGATGTGGCTTGCCACCATTGTCCGCATTGTATGTGCTCCTACATTGTGGAAAACAAAATTTTCCTACACAACCGAACGCATGGACCTTGTGGGCGACCAGCCTTGTCTGATTCTGATGAACCATTCAAGTTTTACAGACATGAAACTGGCATTCGGGATTTTTTACCCAAGAAAACTTGGCATTGTTACCTCTGTTGATGCAATGACAGGGATTCTTGGCAAGCTTATGCGTCTGCTTGGCTGCACACCTACTCACAAATATGTTGCTGATATGTCGCTGATAAAAGACATCTCATATATGCTGAAGGAGAACAAAACCAGCGTGCTGATGTATCCTGAAGCAGGATATTCCTTTGACGGCTGTGCAACAGCCCTTCCGTCAAGACTTGGCGTACTGATGAAACGCCTTGGCGTGCCTGTTGTAACCGTTATCACTCAGGGAGCTTTCCACCGTGACCCGCTGTACAATATGCTTCAGATCCGCGATGTAAAGGTGAGCGCACATGTTAAATGCATTGCAACTGCAGAAGAAATAAAAGAAAAGTCCGTGGAAGAACTTGATGCTCTCCTTGCAGAAGCTTTTTCCTTTGACAACTTTGCATGGCAGAGAGACAACAAAGTTTCAGTTGATGTTCCTTTCCGTGCGGATGGTCTGCACAGAATTCTTTACAAATGTCCGCACTGCGGCAGAGAAAACCATATGGAAGGCAAAGGCATTCACCTGACCTGCCACAGCTGCAAAAAGCAGTGGACAATGGATGAATACGGTCAGCTGGCTGCCGACAGCGGCGAAACAGAGTATCCGCATATTCCTGACTGGTACCGCTGGCAGAGAGAATGTGTCCGCAAAGAGCTTGAAGACGGCATTTATCTGCTGGACACCGATGTGGACATTGCTGTTCAGGTAAACCTTGACGGTGTCTGCATGATAGGCAGCGGTCACCTTGTGCACAACGCAGACGGTTTCCACCTGACCGGCGGCGACGGCAAACTGGATTACCGCCAGTCCCCTGCGTTCTCCCACACTTTGTATTCCGATTATTACTGGTATGAAATCGGCGATGTTATCGGCATTGGCGACAACGAATTTTCCTACTTCTGTTTCCCTAAAGAAAACCTGTCGGTAACCAAGGCACGTCTTGCAACAGAAGAACTTTACAAGATGAAAAAGAAAAGAAAAAGAACCCAGACTGTTGCAGAATAAAATACATACAGATATGTAAAGCCCTGATATCAGAATATTAGTTCATTTGTCATTCTGTGGAACGAAAGTGACGAAGAATCTCTCGGTTTAATCAGTCAAAGAGATTCTTCGCTATGCTCAGAATGACATTTTATTTTGTTATGTTAAATTGTTTATCAGTTCAATTCCTGTTAACTTAATAACACAAAATAAAACCCCGTATCCTTTTGAGATACGGGGGTTTGTTTTTGTTATCAGCCGTTCTGGTTTTCGCTGAGAAGTCTCATCTGTTCCAGCCACAGTTTTTCGCTGTAGTCAACATAGTAAAGATGTGGATATTCAAGACGTTTAACTTCTTCCCAGAGGGTGTCAAGCTGACGGGAACAGAAAGCCTTGATTTCGCCGAGTGATGGGCTTTCGTAAACCTTTACGCCTTTTTCAAAGATTGGAACAAGGAGAGGTTTGAGTTCGATGTTTGTCAGTGTCTGACGTTTCCATGGTTCTGTTGGTGAGAAGATGGTGAGTTCCTGTGGGTTAAGGTCCACCTGTTCGTCGTGGATTGCAATGTAGTCCGCTTTTGCCATGCCTGTTTCCTTGTCAAAGATGCGGTAAACCTGTTTGCGGTAAGGCAGAGTGATTTTTTCCATGCTTGCGCTGATTTTGATTTTTGGAACATATTTGCCTTCTTCGTCCACAACTGCTGTCAGTTTGTAAACGCCGCCGAGAACAGGTGTTGTGCGGCTGGTAATCATACATTCGCCAACGCCGAAAGAGTCAATTTTTGCATCGTTGATAAGCAGATCGCGGATGATGTATTCATCAAGAGAGTTGGATGCGATAATCTGGCAGTCCGGATAGCCTGCTGCATCCAGCATTTCGCGTGTTTTCTTGGAAAGATAAGCAATGTCGCCTGAGTCGATTCTTACACCGATTGGGCGTTTGCCCTGTGGTTTGAGAACTTCGTCAAACACTTTGATTGCATTTGGCACACCGCTTTTGAGTACATTGTATGTATCAATAAGCAGCACTGTGCCGTCAGGATAAAGCTCTGCAAAAGTTTTGAAAGCGTCGTATTCTGTGTCAAACATCTGCACCCATGCGTGTGCCATTGTGCCGCTTGCAGGGATGCCCATATCACGTTCCCTCATGGTTTTGGGGGAGAAAACACAGCCGCCGATGTAGCATGCGCGTGTGCCGTAGTTTGCTGCGTCAACACCCTGTGCACGGCGTGCGCCGAATTCCTGCACAGGACGGCCCATTGCACTGCGCACAATGCGGTTTGCCTTGGTTGCAATAAGTGTCTGGTGGTTCATCAGGATAAGCAGGGCAGTTTCCAGCATCTGTGCCTGAATTGCAGGGCCTTCCACCACAAACATAGGTTCTTTAGGGAATAAAGTCGGAGGCCAAGCGGTCTTAGGAAGACAATAAACTTTTACAACTCCTTGGCTCACAGAACGACATGGC
>JAZOTI010000064.1:0-15270 GCA_045657565.1 Oscillospiraceae bacterium
AACTTCTTCTGCTTCTTCGCAGCAGCATTCGCAACAGTCTTCAACTGCTTCTTCTGCTTCTTCACAGCAGCATTCGCAGCAATCGTCTTCTTTTGGAAGATAGTCAGCAAGATAATCTTCGCTGTAAAGCATTTCTTCAGCTTCTGCAAGTTCAGCTTCTTTTTTTCTCAGGTAGTAAACAACACCTGCAACTACAGCAGCAACACCTGCGAGGAATGCAAACAAAGCAACTAAATTGGATTTTTTCATAGCTATTTTCTCCTTTTTGCAAAATTCTATTTATTATTAAATATATTATCGCATAAAAAGAAAAAACATACAATACAAAAAATGAATTTTTTTATTTTAAAGCTGTTTGCGGTATAAATGTGAGAATAATATGGGAATATTGCATAAAAAACTTTAAAAATCTATCAAAATATGTTATCATATAGTATTATTAGTAGTGTAATTTGGGAAAGTATACCAATTTGTATTTATAACAGTTGATTATATATAAATTTTATCAAAAAGGCAGGTAAGAGTATGGATTTCAATAACTTCTTTACGTCTATTGCCAGTGTTATCAAAACTATTGGCTTCTGGGATGTTGTGGATGTTCTTATTATGACATTCGTAATTTATCAGGTGCTTTCACTGGCCAAAAAATCAAGAATTATACAGCTGCTCAAAGGCATTGCACTTCTGCTCGCGGTATATATTTTTGCTGCAAATGTGGGGCTTAAAACCGTTGTATTTATCCTCAACAATCTGCTGCAGTTCGGTTTTATTGCTGTTATAGTTGTTTTCCAGCCTGAAATCCGACGCTTTCTGGAGCAGATGGGGCGTACAAACCTTTTTTCACTTGCAGCATTCCAGAAAAAAACTGCGGATGAGGTGACTGTTGAAGAACTGAGAAAGACCATCACAGCAATCTGTGACAGTGCAAAATCCATGAGTGAAAGCCGTACAGGTGCACTTATGGTTATGGAACGTTTTTCAAATCTCGGCGAAATCAAACGCAGCGGTACAGTGGTAAATGCAGATATCACACCTGAACTTATCGGCACAATCTTTTACGAAGGCAGTCCGCTTCACGACGGTGCAATGATTATCGACAACAACCGTGTTTCCTCTGCGGGATGTGTGCTTCCGCTTTCCGACAATCTTGAAATAAGTAAGGACATGGGTACACGTCATCGTGCGGCACTTGGCCTCAGTGAAGTCTGTGATGCTGTTATTGTGGTTGTAAGTGAAGAAACAGGTATTGTTTCTGTTGCAAAAAACAGTGTACTTATCCGCAATCTTAATCGTCAGAGTCTCTACAATCTGCTGGAAAAGGAATTTATAACTCCTATCATAAACGCCTCTGAAAAGGTACAGCTTAAATCTTTGAAAGAAAAAGGAAAGGGGAAAGCAAATGAAAAACAATAAACTTCAGGATTTGCTCAATTCAAACCGCTTTACCTTACTTTTGTCCTTTCTGCTTGCAGTTACATCATGGATGATAGTTGTTGCGTTTTTCAGTACAGGTGCAAGAACAACCATAGAAGATGTACCGGTTGATGTGGACTACAACGCATCATATGTAAATCTCGGTCTTGAAATAATCGAAAAAGAAATTGAAACAGTTGACGTTGTTGTTACAGGTCCCCGCAGTGTTATCGGCAATCTGACAAAGGACGATATCATTGTTTATCCTCAGTTCAGCAACGTAAGGGTAGCGGGCAAATATTCTCTTGCCCTCAACGCCGTAAAAGCTTCTGCTGTTATGGAATATCAGATTGAATCGCTGAGCAGCTATCAGGTGGGTGTGCGTTTTGACCAGGTGGTTGAAAAAACTTTCCCTGTAAATGTTGACGGTTCAAATCTTAAAGTTCCAAGTGAGTATATGGTGGATAAAATCTATGCCACACCGGAAACTGTTACAGTCAAAGGCCCTGCAACATCTGTGAACAAAATCAGCAAGGTTGTTGCCACAGTGCCTCAGCAGGAAATTACACAGTCTTCTGTGCTTACAGCACAACTTGTGCTCTATGACGCAAACGATGAAGAAATTCAGGATGATTATATTGTATTCGAACACGAAGAATATACAGTTACTGTTCCTGTTCTCAGCGAAATTACACTTCCTGTAAAAGTGGATTTTATCAACGTTCCTGCAGGTTTTGACACTTCGGTTCTCAAAACAGCACTTTCAACTGAAACACTGACCATTGCAGTTCCTACAAGAGTTGCAGACGGTCTTATAGAATATGTTGCGGGTTATATTGACCTTAAAACACTTAATTTTGATCAGCCTTATGTTTTTGATGTACATCTTTCCAACGGATTCAAAAACCTCAAGGATGTGGAACAGATTTCTGCGACAGTACCAATAACAGGGCTTACAAGCAAAACAATATCTGTTTCTGAATTCAAGATACTCAATCAGGGACAGCAGGAAGTGGAAATTATCACCGATATAATAAACAATGTTGAAATTATAGGTGATGCAACGGTGATGGAACAGATTACCGACGGCAGTGCAATTGCACAGCTTGATATGTCAAAAGTTTCCCTTGTTCAGGGACAGCAGACAGTTGATGTGGAAATTATTATTCCGTCAACAAACAAAGCTTTTGCAAAGGGAACATACACAATAACAATCAAAAATTAATATATGATTATAATTAACAACATTAAACTGGGAATAGACCGCCCAAAAGAAGAAGCGGTGGAGATCGGCCTCAAAAAGCTTAAACTGCCCAAAGGTCAGATAGCATCGGCATTTATACACAAAATGTCGGTGGATGCCCGCGGTGATATAAAATTTGTATACAGTGTTGGTGTATCTCTCACAGACCCAATGCGTGAAATTCAGTTTGCCGGCAAAAACAAGGACATCACAGTAAAGCAGTCTCAGCCTCTTTTGATAGAAAAAGGTCTGAAACCTTTAAAAAGCAGACCGGTTATCTGTGGCCTTGGCCCTGCGGGACTTTTCTGCGGCCTTATTCTTGCGAGACAGGGGTTTTGTCCTGTAATTGTTGAACAGGGCGAAGACGTGGATACCCGTACAGCTACAATCAAAAATTTTGAAAAAGGCGGAAAACTCAACACACAAAGCAATGTTCAGTTTGGCGAAGGCGGTGCAGGCACATTTTCCGACGGCAAGCTGACAACCCGCATTGGTGACGCCAGATGTGAATTTGTCACAGAAACTCTTGTGGAGTTTGGCGCACCTGAGGATATAAAACATATAGCAAAACCTCACATCGGCACAGATTTGCTGGTGGGGGTAATCAAAAATATAAGAAATGAAATTATCCGCCTGGGCGGTGAGGTTCATTTCGGTACAAAGCTTACCGATGTAAACATCAGAAATGGTGCAGTACAGTCGGTAGCAACAACAAACGGCACAATAGAAACAGATGTGCTGGTTATGGCAACAGGTCACAGTGCAAGAGATACATTTTATATGTTGCGTGACAAAGGGCTGGATATGCAGGCAAAACCTTTCTCTGTAGGTGTCCGCATTGAAAGTCTGCAGGAGGATATTGACAAAGGGCTTTATCATTCCCTCGCAGGTCATCCTATGCTGCCAAAAGGGGAATATCAGCTTTCCCACCATACAAAAACCAGAGGTGTTTACACTTTCTGCATGTGTCCGGGCGGCAATGTGGTTGCTGCGGCAAGCGAAGAGGATACAGTAGTGGTAAATGGTATGAGTTACCATGCCCGTGACGGAAAAAATGCAAACAGTGCTTTGGTGGTTTCGGTAACACCGGAAGATTTTGAAAACGATTTTACAAAAGCGGCGGAGTTTCAGCGTCAGTTGGAACGTAAAGCTTTTGAAATGGGCGGCAGAAGCTATAAAGCTCCTGCACAGTCTGTGGGTAATTTCCTTGCAGGTAAAGCAGGCATCGGCAAAAGCAAAGTGGTGCCTACCTATCCTATAGGAGTTGCTGAATGTGATATGGCACAGCTTTTCCCACAGAATATTACCGACTGTCTTAAAGAAGCTATGCCGGCACTCAACCGAAAACTCAACGGGTTTGCGGCATTTGACAGTATAATAACAGGGGTGGAAACCCGTACATCCTCACCTGTTCGTATTATCCGAGGTGAAAACTACCAGAGCAATGTCAGCGGTATTTTCCCTTGCGGTGAAGGCGCAGGCTATGCAGGTGGTATAATGAGTGCAGCGGTGGACGGTGTCCGCGTTGCACAGCAGATATGCAAAGAATATAAATCAGAATAATTAAGAGGTTTACATGCTTTACAGAAAATGGCACAGTGAACAATTGAATATGCAGACTGTGGATACGCTCAGAAATACTCTGGGGGTAAGCAGTCTCTTTGCAAAGGTTCTGGCCAGCAAAGGTGCAGACAGCAGTGAAAAGGCAAGGGAAATGTTTCTGGAAACTGTACAGCTTTCCGACCCGTATCTTATGAAAGATATGGACAAAGCTGTGGAAAGGATACACAGCGCAATAGATAACGGGGAAAAAATTGTTATTTATGGCGACTATGACGTAGACGGTGTATGTGCAACAGCAACACTGTTTACCTGCCTTGAAAACATGGGCGCAAATGTGTTCTACAAACTTCCAAACCGTGAAAAAGATGGTTATGGTCTCAATATTGATATTCTGCAGAGTCTCAAAAATAAAGGTGTTGACCTTGTGGTAACGGTGGACAATGGCATTGCAGCCATAAGCGAAGTTGAGTTTGCCAACAGCATCGGACTAGATATTATCGTTACCGACCATCACCTTCCAAAAGGTGAAATTCCTGCAGCTCTGGCAGTTGTTGATCCGCTGAGAAAGGATGATGAAAGTCCTTGCAAAACACTTTGCGGTGCAGGTGTTGCATTCAAGCTTGTGTGTGCGCTGGAAGATGCTGATCCAATGGAAATGCTGGATTATTACGGTGACTTTGTGGCGGTTGGCACTGTTGCAGACCTTATGCTTCTGGAAGGTGAAAACCGAACAATTGTAAAAGCAGGTCTTGCACTTCTCAATGAAGGTATGCGTCAGGGATTTGCAAGTCTCTGTGAAGTGTGCGGCCTCAAAGGAAAAGAGATCACAAGCGAAAGCATTGCATATGCAATCGGTCCGCGCATCAATGCGGCAGGCCGTATGGCGGACCCTACAATAGCATTGGAACTGCTGCTGAGTGAAGATGAAGACGAAGCACTTATGCTTGCACAGCAGCTTGAAACAGAAAACCACAAACGTCAGGATATACAGAATAAAATGGCGGAGGATATAACTCAGGAACTTTCCTCAAACCCTGATTTTGTAAAGGACAGGGTTATTGTGGTGTGGGGCCGTAGATACCACCCAGGTGTTATGGGCATTGTTGCTTCCCGTCTTGTGGAAAAATATGCGAAACCTGCAATTGTTCTCACGCTTGACGGAGAAGAGTTCAAAGGCAGCGGGCGCAGTGTATCGGGGTTTAACCTCCACAGAGCCCTGGAAGAAACAAAACATCTGCTTGTACGTTTCGGCGGTCATGAGCTTGCGGCGGGGCTTACAATTGAAGAAGAAAATCTGGAAGAATTCCGCCGTGCAATAAACGAAGTTGCAAACAATGTGCAGGGACTGGAAAAAACCGAAAGTCTCAAAATCGACTGTGAGGTTACAACCGATGAAATTTCAGTGGAAAGTGTGGCTCAGATAAACTATCTGGCTCCTTTCGGAAACGGCAATCCAAACCCGCTTTTTATGATAAAAAATGTACAGATTGCAGGTATTTACCCTGTGAGTGATGGCAAGCATCTGCGTATTAAGGTCAGAAACGGTCAGAGTTATCTTCAGGGGGTTATGTTTAATGTAACACCTGCTGAATTTGCTTACAGCGTTGGTGACTGCATTGATATAACTGCAAACCTTTCAATCTACTGCAGCGATATGGGCAGTATGGTATCGGTGAAAATCAAGGAAGTAAGACCGGCGGATTTTAACGATGACATTATAGACAGCTACGATGTATACAGGCTGTACAAAAACAATTCAGATATATCAAAGGAACAGAAATTCAGCATCTGCCCTTCACGACAGGAGGTTGCGGATATATACCGATATCTTGCACAACAGGCAGTACCAAGTGATGATATCCGTCCTTTGTTTATGAAATTTTCCGCCATGGACAGCGGTAAAATTCAGGTTATAATAGATGTTCTCCTGGAACTGGGGCTTATCGAAACAGCACAGGTGAACGGTAAAAACTGTTTCCGTGTTGTAAAGGTAACTCAGAAAAGAGATTTGTCCACAAGTATTTATCTAAAAGATTTACAAGCTTAAACGGTGGTGTAAATATGTTATACGAAGAACTCAGAAAACTTATTGACGAACATGTTGAACACGGCAAAACTTATGACGTGGAATTTATTGAAAAGGCATACAACCTTGCTGCAAAGATGCACGAAGGCCAGTACCGCAAAACAGGGGAAGCATATGTTGAACACCCTATAGCGGTTGCTGCAATTGTGCTGGAACTTGGCCTTGATGCAACAAGCATTGCAGCGGCACTTCTCCACGATGTAGTGGAAGATACCGATGTGACTCTTGACGACATCGAAAAGGAATTCGGCAAGGAAACAGCACATCTTGTTGACGGTGTTACAAAACTCGGTAAAATTGCCCTTTCCACACAGGAAGAACAGCAGGCGGAAAACCTGCGTAAAATGCTTCTTGCAATGAGTCAGGATATCCGTGTTATGCTCATCAAACTGTGCGACAGACTACACAATATGCGTACATACGAAGGCTGGAAACCACAGAAGCAGCGTGACAAAGCTCTCGAAACAATGGAAATCTATGCTCCTATTGCACACCGACTGGGTATCAACGGTATCAAGGATGAACTTCAGGATATTTCACTGAGAATTCTTGACCCTATCGGTTATGAAGAAGTGCGTCAGATTATCCAGCGCGGCGGCGATGCACAGAAATATGTTGATCATATTGTGGAAGAAGTTAAAGGCAAACTTATTGAGTTCGGACTTCTGGATGCAACAGTTATGGGCAGGGTAAAAAGCATTTATGGCGTTTACCGCAAACTGTATATGCAGGGCAGGGATATCAGTGATATCTATGATATCTATGCAGTAAGAATTATTCTCAACAATGTGGCGGAATGTTACAATGCACTTATGCTTATGCACGATTTGTACCGCCCAATTCCTTCCCGCTTCAAGGATTATATTTCAACACCAAAAGCAAATATGTACCAGTCTCTGCATACATCTGTTATCGGCCGCAGGGGTGCACCTTTTGAAATTCAGATAAGAACCTGGGATATGCACCACACAGCTGAATACGGTGTTGCTGCACACTGGAAATACAAAACAGGCGTTCAGGGTCAGGACAATATGGAAGACAAACTCACATGGGTTCGTCAGCTGCTTGAAAGTCAGCAGGATTCTTCCGACGCTGTTGAAATTCTCAGCGATATCAAGAGTGAACTTATCCCTGATGACGTATTTGTATTCACACCAAAAGGTGATGTTATCAACCTTCCTTACGGTGCAACAATTATCGACTTTGCTTATGCAATTCACTCTGCTGTTGGTAACCGTATGACAGGCGCAAAGGTTAACGGACGTATTGTGCCTATTGACTACAAGGTAAATACCGGTGAAATTATCGAAGTTATCACAGCTAAAGACAAAGGTCCAAGCCGTGACTGGCTTAACATTGTTGTTACAAGTGAAGCGAAAAGCAAAATCCGTTCCTGGTTCAAAAAGGAACGCAAGGAAGAAAATATCAGCACAGGTAAAGAACTGTTTGACCGCGAGCTCCGCCGTGCACTTATCAATATCGACGGCGAAGATTACAACAAGTTTGTGGAAAATCTTGCAAAAAGACAGCGCCTGAACAATGCTGAAGAAATGTTTGCCGCACTGGGTTACGGCGGTCTGCAGATTTCCAAGGTTATTCTCAAAGCCAAGGAAGACTACACAAAAATGCAGAAAGAGGCCAAACCAGGTGAAATCAAGATTAAAACAGCGCCTATCCGCAAAACAACAAGCTCCAATGGTGTTATTGTGGAAGGTATCGACAACTGTCTGGTTAAATTCTCCAAATGCTGCAACCCTCTGCCAGGGGACCCTATTGTTGGTTTTATCACCCGTGGCTTTGGTGTTTCAATCCACAAAAAATCCTGTGTAAATGCAAGGGAAGAACTTCGTGATGCAGAAAACGCAGGCAGATGGGTTAACGCCTACTGGGCAGACAATATCCGTGAAGACTTCAAGGCAACACTGGACATTGTTGCTCTGGAAACACCGATGATTGTAGGCGAAGTGTCAATGCTTATGACAAACAACAGAATTCCTGTTTTTGCCCTCAATGCACGTCAGATGCCTGACCACCGCATTGAAATGAGCATCACAATCGGCGTAAACAACACCGAACATCTCAGCAGTGTTGTAAACAAACTTTCCAAAAACAAAAATATTATTTCAGTAATCAGAGGATAAAATATAAATGAGAGCAGTCGTACAAAGAGTAAAGGACGCATGGATTACCGTGAACGGCGGTGAAAAACAGTATATGGAACAGGGCCTTGTGGTACTGTTCGGAGTAAACGACACCGATGACGAAAAGGATACAGCAGTTCTGGCAAGAAAAATCAGCGAACTGAGAATTTTCCACGACGAAGACGGAAAAATGAACATTTCTGCTTTGGACAACAACTACAGTTGTATGGTTGTAAGTCAGTTCACATTGTTTGCAGACACCAAGAAAGGCAGAAGACCATCCTTTATCAAAGCTGCCCGTCCGGAAAAAGCAATCCCTATATACGAAAAATTCCTCTCCGAAATTCAGGCAGCAGGCTTTAAAAAGGTTATTCACGGTGAATTTGGTGCCGATATGCAGATTAACCTTACAAATGACGGGCCTGTGACCATCATTATTGACACAGACGAATGGAAGGGACAGTAAAATGAAAGCTTATCATCTTATGGGCAGTGCCCCATACTACACAAACTGTTATCTTCTCACAGATAACCAGGGCAATGCGGTGCTTTTTGACTGCAGCATCAGATGGGAAAAACTTGATGCGATTCTCAAAAATGACAACGCACAGCTCAAAGCAATTTTTATGACTCATGGTCATCACGACCACAGGGAATGTCTTGAAGATGTGCGCAGAAACTGCGATGCACCGGTTTATATGGGCCGTCAGGATATTGCACAGTTCCATATGGAAGATATCAATGAATTCAAGGATAAGGAAACTTTTGAAATCGGCGAAATCAAAGTTTTTGCATTCCACACACCTGGCCATACACCGGGCGGTTTCTGCTTTAAATGCGAAGATATGCTCATCAGCGGTGACACACTTTTTGCAGGCACAGTTGGCAGAACAGACCTTCCTGGCGGGGACTTTGAAACACTTATGAAGTCTCTCAGAACAATTGTGGAAATTATTAAAAACCAGAACCCTAAAGTTATGCCTGGTCACGCACATTTCTCCACATTCAATGAAGAAAAACAGTATAATCCTTATTTGAAAGAGGCAGTTAAGTGCTTATAATTCTTAAAAATTTTACAACTCATTACGAAATTGAACAGCTTGTAAGAATGTTCTGCAAGGATATCACTGTTGTTTTTGGCGGCAAGGAACAGGCAAAAGAAAATGTTGATTTTCTCTATGCAGAAAAAAACGGCAGTGAAGTTACAGTTGAAGTAAAGGTGGCAGAAAAACATCTGTGCCGCACTGAAACTGTTTCTGACGATGAAGAAGAACAGAAACTGGACATTTGTGCGGTTATATACAAGCTGTGCTGTGAAGCATTTGACAGACAGCTTAAATGGGGTATGCTCACAGGGGTGCGCCCTGTGCGTCTTATGCGCAACCTTTATGCAAAATATAAGGATGTGGATAAAGCAGAGGATATTTTCCGCAGCAGATATTTTGTAACTGAAGAAAAAATAAAGCTTTGCAGGGATATATTCTCCTTGCAGAAGAATATTATAGACAGTGCAAAGGAAAACGATTACAGCCTTTACATTTCAATTCCGTTCTGTCCGTCAAGGTGCAGTTACTGTTCCTTTGTTTCGGTTGGCAGTACCAATGCCACGAAACTGATGGGAGAGTATGTTGAAAAACTGTGCGAAGAAATCCGTTACACTGCAGATATTGCACAGAAAGCAGGGCTTACACTTAAATCTATCTATATAGGCGGCGGCACACCAACAGCAGTAAGTGCTGCACAGCTTAAACAGATTATGCTGACAGTCAGGGAAAGTTTTGACCTTTCACAGGTGCTGGAATATACTGTGGAAGCAGGCCGTCCCGACTGCACAACTAAAGAAAAACTGCAGATTATCAAGGATATGGGAGCAGACCGTGTGTCCATTAACCCACAGACATTCTCCGATGAAGTTCTGCAGGCCATAGGCAGAAAACACACTCATCAGGATTTTGTGGACTGCTATAAAATGGCAAAGGAAATAGGTTTTAAGAGTATAAATACTGACCTTATTGCAGGTTTGCCAAAGGACACAGTAGAAGGATTTGAAAATTCTCTCAAGGGATGTATTGAACTTGGTGCGGAAAACATCACAGTACATACACTCACTCTTAAAAGAGCATCCAACATTGTGGTGAACCACGAGGAAAACAGTTACAGTGACGTGGCACAGATGCTGGAAAAATGCTCCATGCTGGCAAAAAGCGGCTATGTGCCTTATTATATGTATCGTCAGAAATCCACACTTCAGAGCCTTGAAAATGTAGGCTTTTCACAGCCTTGTCACGAAAGCCTGTATAATATCTATATAATGGAAGAAATTCAGACAATCATATCCTGCGGTGCAGGCGGTGTTACAAAAGTTGTGGCAAAAGACGGCGACCTGAAACGCATTTACAACTATAAATATCCAGCAGAATATGTAAGGGATTTCGACACCATACTCAGACGAAAAGACGAGGTGATTGATACATGCCGGCAATTTGGATTCCTAAAAGATTAGTAGAAACTTCACTTATAAACTCAGCAGCGGCCGACAAGGTAAGTTTTGTGCGTCACTGCGAGTTTGAATATGAATCCCGCATTTATGCGGCAGCAAAGGAAATTATCAGCTCAGGCAAGCATATCATAATGCTTACAGGACCTTCTGCGACGGGCAAAACAACCACCAGCAAAAAAATTGCAGAAAAAATCTCTGCAATGGGCAAAAAGGCCGAGGTAGTTTCCATGGATAACTTTTTCAAAAATCCCGAAGATTACCCACGGCTTGCTGACGGCACCAAGGATTACGAAAATGTATCTGCTGTGGACATTGAACTTATGAACAGATGCCTTGAAGAACTTATAGGTAAAGGAAAGGCAAAGTTCCCTGAATTTGATTTCAAAACCGAACGCAGAATTGAAGATGCATTTGAACTTGAAATAGGTGACGGTGTTGTTATCGTTGAAGGAATTCACGCACTGAACCCTGTTGCACTTGGAACATTGCCAAGAGATGCGGTCTTTACCGTTTATGCAGGTTTAAGGGAGGAATACTCCCGTCTTGGTCAGCGTGTGTTCAGTACAAGGGATATCCGCATGGTGCGCAGAATGATAAGAGACCATAAGCACCGTGGACACACACCGCAGAAAACCATTTCAATGTGGGCAAATGTGTGCGAAGGTGAGGATAAATATATCAAGCCTTACAAACCAAATGCAGACTTGCTGCTGGATACATCCTTTAGCTATGAAATTCTTGTTATGAATTCTGCACTTAAAAATTTACCTGACCAGCTTGATGACGGCACACCTGAAGCTGAAATTTATAACAGGGTTGTAAAAGCTCTCAGCTCCTGCGGATATATCCCGGAGGGGTATATACCCACAAACTCAATGCTGAGAGAGTTTTACTGTTGATAAAAGTATTTTAAATTAAAGGAGATATAGATATGGCAAAATTTTTTGATAACCTTTTGGAATCTTCCGCAAAAATGGCGGATAAAGTTGCAAAAGTTGCAGGTGAATATGTAGACAAAGGTAAGGACAAAATTGATGAAATGTCCTTGAAAAACGACCTTTCAAAAGCACAAAAACAGCTTGGTGCACTGGTTTATGAACTCCATAAATCTGGCGAAACAAACGAGGAACTTGTAAAACAGTACATCGACGAAATCGCAAAAATTGAAGCTGAACTGGAAGAATACAAAAAAACTGAACCTGTACAGTCAGAAACAGCAGAAAAAGTACAGCCTGAAATTGTAAATTTCTGCAGCAACTGTGGCAAGGAACTCAATGCGGAAGATGCTTTCTGCCGTAATTGCGGCACAGCTGTAAAATAATAAAATCAAAACCATGCAGAGTGAAATCTGTATGGTTTTATTTTTTGTGGTCAGCAGATGTTTATAAATTCAGAAATCCGAGATATTGCGGAACAGCAACATCATAATATTTCTGTTGATTTTTGAATATATATGATGTACAATGTTTTAGTAAACTTCGTAGGGGAGTAGCAAGCGCATATACTGCGTAGCAAGTCAACATACTGGCCTTAAAGCCTGGCTTGTTTTAAATTGCGAGACTTATGTATAACTGTCCAGCTATACCATAGGTCTGTATTTGTGTAAAATCAACCAAGTATAGCTTCGGCTGTACTTGTTTTTTATTATGGGAGATATTTATATGAACTGGGATTTTATGTTCTTTTTTAACAGCGTTCTGCTTGGTATAGGTCTTGCAATGGATGCTTTTTCTGTTTCTCTTGCAAATGGTCTCAATGAACCAAATATGAAAAATAAAAAAGTTCTTGCTGTGGCAGGTGCTTTTGCGGTATTTCAGGGGTTGATGCCAATGGCAGGCTGGATCTGCGTACACACAATTTTGCAGCACTTTAAAGTGTTTGAAAAATTTATTCCATGGATTGCCCTTATCCTCCTTTGCTATATCGGTATCCATATGATTAAAGAGGCAAAGGAATGTGAAGAATGTCCTGAAAGCTGCAAAACCCTTGGTATTGGTGCACTTATGGTGCAGGGTGTTGCAACCTCCATTGACGCACTTTCCGTAGGTTTTACAATTGCAGAATACAATTTCGCAATGGCGCTTGTTGCGGTTATCATCATTGCGGTTGTTACATTCTTTATCTGCTTTGCAGGTATTCTTATCGGCAAAAAATTCGGCACAAAACTTGCAGGCAAAGCAGGATTTTTTGGCGGTGTAATCCTTGTTTTTATCGGTATCGAAATTTTTGTTACAAGTTTTATCTAAATAAACATATTTTCGTCATATTATTTTAAAGACTTTGACGGATGCCTGTGATATAATTAACGCAGATATACAGGTTAACAGGAAATAATTTTCCGAGGAATATATTATGAAACTTTTATCGGTAGCAATCCCTTGCTATAACTCAGCATCATATATGCACAATGCCATTGAATCCTGCCTTGTGTTGGGAGACGATGTGGAAATTATTGTTGTGGATGATGGTTCCACCAAGGACAATACGCTTGAAATCGGCAAAAAATATGAAGTTGAATATCCAAATATTGTAAAATGCATCCATCAGGAAAATGGCGGTCATGGTCAGGCTGTAAACACAGGTCTTGCCAATGCAACAGGCATCTATTTCAAGGTGCTGGACAGTGATGACTGGTTTGACAGTGATGCTCTTATCAAGGTGGCAAATGAACTTAAAGCTTTGCAGAAATATGGCAAATATGTGGATATGTTTATTGCAAACTATGTTTATGACAAGCCAAGCGAAAACAAGCAGACACCTATCCGTTACACAAATGTTCTGCCAAGAAACGAAATTTTCACCTGGGAACAGGTAAAAAGATTTTATCCTCATCAGAACCTGCTTATGCACAGTGTAATCTACCGTACACAGGTTTTGCGTGACTGCAATCTTCAGTTGCCAAAACACACATTCTATGTGGACAACATCTTTGTTTATCAGCCATTGCCGATGGTGAAAACAATGTACTATGCAGATATCAATCTGTATCACTACTTTATCGGCAGGGAAGACCAGTCAGTAAACGAAAAGATTATGATTTCCCGCATTGACCAGCAGTTAAGGGTTAACAAACTTATGATTGACTGCTGTGACCTGACCAAGCTGAAAAGCAAAAAGCTTGTGAGATATATGGTTAAATATCTTACAATGATTACTGCAGTTTCCACTGTGTTGTGCATCAAATCCGGCACAGAAGAAAACCTTGCCAAAAAGGATGAGCTGTGGAACTATCTCAGGGATCGCAACGGAGAAATGTACAGAATGGTAAAAAATTCTGCTATGGGTATTACAATGCAGCTTGACGGCAAAGTGGGCAGAAAAATGATTGTCACCATGTACACACTTGCAAACAAAATTTTTGCTTTCAATTAAATAATAAAACAACAATAAAAGCCATTCCTTTTGAAGGAATGGCTTTTGGTATTTACTGATTATAAATTAAAAACAGAGTAATCAAACTGCATTTATCCCTGAGCACCAGGTTCGTTTTTTACAAAGGCATAAATTTCATCGGAATTGTCAACAGGTGAAACAGTGCCCACAGGTGCACAGTACACAACATATTCATCTTCGCCGTCAAGGTCAAAAAGTTTGTTGCATACATCAAAGTTGAAGGAAATTATTGCACAGGTGCCAAGACCTGTTGCTTCGCAGGCAAGGTAAAGGTTCTGGCAAACATGACCCACATCCACAAGACTGCGCAGAACAGCAGCTTCACCATAACGCCATTCAGCACGGTAAGGCACAATTGACCAATAGAAAACAACGCTGGCATCGGATGCCCATTTCTGTCCAACAACGGACTCTGCAATAACTTCAGGCATATTTTCAATAGGCTTGATAAATTCAATCTCATTTGTCATTGGCAGATAATGATAAACGCCTTTTTCAAGGCCTTCCACATTCTGCACTATGAGATAGGTCTCAAAAGGATGTCTGGCACCGCCGCAAGGCACGGTACGCATTGTGGCATAGTTGTTGCCGCGGATGCTTTTTACACCCTGTGTTGCCCATAAAAGGAATGAAAGCTGAAGAAGAGACAGCTTTTCTCCACTGAAACTGCGGCGGCTTATTCTGCTGTAGATAAGGTCAACAGTATTGTTTTTTAAATCAAGGGATTTAAAATCCATAGGCAGAGCAATCTGAACATCGCTCATTTTGCCTTTTGCAAGGGGCGGCTGCGGCAGTCTCTGCTGCTGATGAGATGGAAAATCGGATTCTTTTGAGGAATCAAAATGTGTCAGTTCGCGGTAGTATTTTACAAGTTCTTCGTAGCTTTTCATTGCATATATCCTTTCGCGCTTTTTGTTTTCATTGAAACATT
>JAZOTI010000065.1:0-4270 GCA_045657565.1 Oscillospiraceae bacterium
TATTTGAAGCCGTAGTGTTCAAAGTAGTATGCAAGTGTGTGACCGAGGTATGTACCGATGGATTCGTAAACCTGAACAGCGCGTGGGTCGTCGTTTTCCATAAGTTTCTGTGTGATTTTAAGTTTTTCAGCTGGGGAAAGGCTTTCGTCAAGTTCGATACCTGCGCGTGGAGCAAGTTTGTTTACGCCGTCCTGGCAGAAGTATTTAACGCCACAGCCGATGTCGCCGGACCATTCGTCAACCATTGCATCAGGGTTAGCGTCAACAGGAACAAATGCAAGTTCGTTGAGCCAGCCTGTGATACAGCCGTCTTCATTTACATAACCAACAGCTTCACTTGTACCCATAGCGATACCAAGAACGTTGTTGTCGTTAAGGCTCATTGTACCAGCAAGAGCAGAAACGTCACCGTCGTTTGCAACAGCGTAAGGAACATCACCAAATGTGTCTGTGATAGCACGGATATAGATGTTTTTAACTTTTTCTTCGTAAAGATCTTTTGGAACTTTAAGGAAGAGAGAAGCGCTCATTGTACGGTTGTTGATGTAGATACCTGCAGAGGAAACACCAACAGCATCAACTCTTGGCATATGTTCTGCAGCTTTTTTAAGTGCGGATACAATGCCTTCGTAGTGGTATTCTGGATCCGGATTGATTTTTGGGAGCCATACAACTTCTTCGGAGAAAACTGTTTCACCGTCAATAACAGCAGAAACTTTACGGTCAGAACCACCTGCGTCAAAGCCGATACGGCAACCTTCAAGGTGACCGCCCATAGGTTTAGGGCTGTCATGAGATTCAGGAACATTGTCGGTGAGAACAATTTCAAATGGCTTTTCAAAAATGTTTGCCATAAAGTCCCAGTCAAATTCGCGTTCGCCGCCTTTGCAGTAAACACTGCAGAGGTAGTCATAGATACCCTGGTCGTTTACATAGATTTTGTAACCGCCTTTCATCCAGAGAGCAGTTTTTACAATACGGTCAATGTAGTAGCGGTCAGCTTCCGCCATTTCAGGAGTGCCATGGATAAATGTGTGTGTTGTTGCTGTCTGTCCGTCTGCACGTTCAACTGCAATGGAAACAGGTTTTTTTGCACCTTCCAGGAAAGCTCTGTTGAATTTAAGCAAAGGCATAAATTCAGGATCCAGTACAGGTACGTTTTTGAGTTCTACAGAAATTCCAAAACGATTCATATAATGTCCTCCAATTATTTATTATTAATTTTTTGTTTTATTGTATAAAGGTGCATGATAGATGCAACTATATAGTCTGTTGATTTTTTGCTGCCATAAGGCGAAGAATCTGTAAAATTTCCGCCAGTTTTGGATAGGCATATTCCAGAAAATTCTGATAAGCAGAACAAAAATAGTTTTTTCCGCTTTGGTCAGGGCCAAGAGGTTCGCGGTTTCTGCGGCAACCGTTGCGGCAAAGTATAAGCCATTTGCATTTTCTGCAATCTTCGGGCAGCGGTTTTGACAGTTCGACAAATCCGCAGTTGCGTCGGGCGTCTTCCATTTCTTCAAAGCTGTTGGTTTTTATATTGCCAAGAAACCACTGGTCAAGGGCATAGAAGTCGCAGGGGTATACACTGCCGTCTGCTTCGATAACCCATTGCGGACTGCAGAAACCCTGAAAATTACATCCTTCAGGACGCTGTCCAGACATAATCATCATCAGATTTTCAAAATATCTGTTGTATACATAACGGCCGTTTTTCATATCCTGATACCAGCCGTCAAACATTGATTTTAAAAATGTTTCATACTTTTCAGGTGTCAGGGAATAGTCGTGCCCGCCCTGAATTTCACCTATAGGGTCGAGACATTCGATATATTGCTGATAACGGAAATTATTTTTTTTGAAAAAATCATAAACCTGACGTCCGTGACGGGCGTTGCTGCCAGACACAACGGTAAGTATATTGAAATCCACATTGAACTTTTCAAGTAATTTTATGGAAGTCATTACACGGCTGAAGGTTCCGTTCCCTGCATGATCCACACGGTAACGGTCATGAATTTCCTTAGGGCCATCCAAAGAGATTCCCACAAGAACCTGCTTTTCAGCAAACCATTTTGCCCATTCTTCGTTTAAATCGTAGCCGTTGGTCTGTATGGAATAGTGGATGCGCAGATTTTTTGCACGGGGATGATTGTCCACACAGGCAGCAAAACGACGGTAAAAATCTACACCTACCAATGTAGGTTCGCCGCCCTGAAAAGCAAATGCACAGTCTCCCTGAGCATAGTTCAGTGCCTTGTCCACAAGAGTATTTACAACTTCATCGGTCATACGGCCAGTACAGCTGTCTGTGCGGTTTTCTGTTTCGTCTATATAAAAACAGTATTTGCAACGCATATTGCAACTGCCGGAAGCCGGTTTAATCAGCAAGCTCAATGGTGGCACAGAAACACCCACTTTCTTTTTTTACATAAATATCTCTATTAATAAGATTATAGCATATTGCCTGCTCTTTGCAAGTTAAAGACATACGCAAAATAAAGTATAAAAAGGGGTTTAAGGAAAATATTGTATTAAAAATGGAAAATCTTTGGTGGAGAAAAATCAGATTATGACAAAAATAATAGTTTTGTTGTTAAAAAAAGAGACATTGACAAATTTTTGTCTAAATAGCACAAAAATAAACAAACATATTTTCCAAAATGCTGTGACTGATTGACATTGTATACATACAAGTGTTATTATAAGTATGAAAATCTGTCACTGCGTGAATTGTAAAGTTATATGTAAATATTTATGTATATAATCTTTTGCATAACGCAGGACAGAAAAGAGAAAAAAGGAGGTAAATATGGCTAAACGCAAAAATGTTTTGCTGATTTTGTCTGACCAGCAGCGCATGGACACTGTAGGCGCTTATGGAATGAATGACATCTGCAAAACACCGCATATTGACCAGTTGGCTGCTGAAGGTATGAAATTTAACAATGCATACACTCCATCAGCAATCTGTGCACCTGCCCGTGCAAGTGTTATGACTGGTCTGTACCCACATAAGCATGGTGTTATAGATAACTTCACAAATATCAAAGAAGGCACACCTTTGCTGGGAGAATGTATGCGAGATGCAGGCTATTACTGTGGTTATGCAGGCAAATGGCACGTAACTCCAAACAAAACTCCGGAAGAATGTGGTTTCCACGACGGCAAACCTTTTATGGGATATGGTTTCCCTGGCAGTCAGGTGTTCCCAAGTCTCATATTCAACCAGCCACCGGACAATGAACCAAACTACTACGAACTGTACCTCAAGGAAAACGGTTTTGAAAATATCGACGTTTCCAACGGTTTCCAGGGCAACAACCCTGCTTTGCAGATTCAGGAAATGTACTGCAAACACGAAGGTCCTGTAGAAAGTACAATCGAGTATTTTGTTGCTCACGAAACAAACCGTCTCATTGACAAAGCCAAAGAAGAGGATAAACCATTCTTTATCTGGGCAAACTTCTGGGGCCCTCACAGCCCAAGTATTGTGCCTGAACCTTACTATTCAATGTACAATCCGGATGACATTCCGGAACATCCAAGTTACTGCGACGATTTGCTGGATAAACCTTACGGTTATTATCTCAGCGAAAAAATGTGGGGCCTTGGCGACTACGGATGGAAAGGCTTCCAGCAGATTGCGGCACGTTACTATGGCCACTGTACAATGATTGACGATATGGTGGGTATGATGGTTCAGAAACTCAAGGACGAAGGTCTGTATGATGACACAATCATCATCTACACCTGCGACCATGGTGACTGTCTCGGTGCTCATAAACTCATTGAAAAGGGTGCATTCACATTTGATGAAATTTACCACATCCCAATGGTTGTAAAAGGTGCAGGTACAGAAGATAACGACAGTTTCGTATACCTTCACGAACTTATGCCTACACTGCTTGACATTGCAGGTGTTAAAACTCCTGCTCCGGTTGATGGTGAAAGCATTCTTCCGCTGATGACAGGCGAAGTAAAAGACAATGGACGTACAGATGTATTCTGCGAATACCACAACCATTTCTACATCGGCCGTCAGCGTATGGTGCGTGACCTTGATTATCAGCTTACATTCAACGAAAGCGAACGCGGCGAGTTGTATGACCTTAAAAAAGACCCATACCAGCTTAAGAATGTATGCTATGATCCTGCTTATGCAGAAATCAAAAAAGAATATCTGAACAAGTTGTCCAAGCATCTTCGTGAACTCAACGACCCTGCAAGCACCTGGTTCCACAGAATCAAGGAATTTTACTAATTCCCA
>JAZOTI010000066.1:0-32858 GCA_045657565.1 Oscillospiraceae bacterium
GTTATGATTGCAGTGACATATTTTTTTGCACTTTTGCTTGGTGATATATGATTGTTTACAACAAAACACATTGATGATAGAATATGAAACAAAAAGTATGCATGAAATGAGGATATGCTATGACAGAATTATCCCGTATTATACTCGATAAATATCAGATAAGAAAATCAAGAAAACAAAAAACACAGTTTATAGAACTGCTCAGCCAATATATGCCGGTAAAGCTACATACAGGTGGTTTGCTTAAAAGCCGCAATCTGATTGTGGGCGATGTGGAAAAGGCAGATGTTGTTTTTACTGCCCATTACGACACCTGTGCGGTTATGCCTTTTCCGAACTTTATTACACCTAAAAATATGCTGTTTTACATCGTTTATTCCGTGCTTATCTGTGTACCTGTTTTTGCAGTTATGGCGGTGTCCAATACATTGCTGAATTTTGTCACAAACGATTTCTGGCTTCACTATGTTTTAAGTCTTGTTGTTTTTTCGGGATTTTTCTACCTGCTTATGGCGGGTCCTGCAAACAAACATACTGCAAACGATAACACATCAGGGGTTATAACGCTGTGCGAAATTTATTCAAAGCTTACAGAACAACAAAAACAGAAGGTTGCGCTTGTGTTTTTTGATTTTGAAGAACTTGGTCTTGTCGGGTCATCTCTTTTCAAAAAAGAATACAAAAAAACAATGGAAAACAAGATGCTTATAAACTTTGACTGTGTTTCCGATGGAGATAATATTCTGTTTTCCGTTTCCAAAGCTGCACAGAAAAAATATATGGAAAAAGTTGGCACAGCTTTTGCCGCAGAAGATAAAACCATTATGGTGGAAAAAGGCGAAAAAGTTTTTTATCCTTCCGATCAGGTACACTTTAAATACAATGTGGCAGTTGCAGCACTTAAACATAAAAAGATTATCGGTTATTATATGGACAGGATACATACACCCAAAGATACAGTTTTTGATGAGAGAAATATCCGGCTGCTGTCAGATGGCGCGGTTAAATTTGCAGATATGATATAACCGATAAAACATCAAAAGAACAGAAGGTGAAAACAATGGTTTGCACACAAAATGCTTAACCATGTTACTGAAGAGATGAAAAAACTTGATATGCTGCGCTTTCTTGGTGAAACAAGATAAAGCAACAAAGCAATGCAGAAAGTTTTTGAAGACTGCGGATATGTGCTTAATAAAATTGAAGAAAACTATTACCATAACCCTGACGAAAGCGCATATAAATATCTTCTTCAGTTGTAAATAATTCTAATGAATATACTGCACAACAAAACCGACCTGTGGTTTATTCACAGGTCGGTTTGATTATTTTATTTATATGTTGATATAATTTGTTTTTTACAACTTTCTGTTTTCAAAACTTTCCACAAACCATGGGGCGGGGCAGCTGAATTCCTTAAATGAAAGATAACTGTATCGTTCGTCTTCAATATATCCAAGTTTCAGATAACAACTGCACAGAAGCTGATATTTCAGCTTTAACTGGCGGTTCAAGTTGTTATCGCCATATTTGCTGTCCCCAAGTACAGGCATGCCAAGATAGGCCATATGTGCCCTTATCTGATGTGTCCTGCCGGTGTAAAGGTCAATTTCCATAAGCTTGTAACTGTCGAAACTGTCGATTGTTTTAATGCCTGTTTCGATGTTCTGACTCGCGTTGTTCAATGGTTTGTCACTTACAGTCACAAACCCACGCTGAGAGTTTTTGGTCAGGAATCCTTTATAAATTCCGTCCTTTACTTTTGCGTTGTTTTTCACAGCACAGATGTATTTCTTTTTAAGCTGCTTGTCGCGGAACATACTGAACATAAATTCCAGAGTTTCATCATTTTTTGCAAGGACAACAATACCGCTTGTGCCGGTGTCGATGCGGTGACACAGTTGTGGAATATTTCCTTCAATGTCGTTTTTATGATAATAGTGTTTTATGCGGTTTACAAGGGTGTCAAAAACCTGCCAGTTATCATCAATAACACTTATACCTGACGGTTTGTTGACAACAAAAAGGTTTTCATCTTCATAGATAATTTCAACCTGACCTGATGCAAACAAAAATGCGTTGTCTTTATCCGGGATAAGCAGATAATCATCATTTATATATAAATTTATAACATCGCCTTTTATAAGTTTTTGCCCGGCAGAAGTTTTTGCACCATTAACCTTAACTTTGTTCTGACGTAAAAATTTGTTCAGTACACTCGGACGGATAAGGGGGTACTGTTCGTTTAAATATATATCAAGGCGCACAGGTTTTGTGCCTTTAAAAATCAATTCTTTCAAAATAATCACCACTATGATATTACCAAAAATACACTTTATTTACAACATAAATTTGCTGTGATAAAATTTTATAAAAACTATTGACTTTGACGCTGCGTAATGCTGTAGACTTTAAAGTGTAAGGGAGGTATAACCATGGAATACACAACACAAAGCCTTTCAAAGCTTGCAAAAGTTTCTGCCCGTACATTGCGTTATTATGACGAAATCGGCCTTTTGAAACCAATTCGCAAATCATCCAACGGATACCGCATTTATGGTCAGACACAAGTGGACAAGTTGCAGCAGATCCTGTTTTATAAATCAATGGGGCTGGAACTCGATACCATAAAAGCACTTATGGAAAAACCGGATTTTGATGCAGTAAATGCAATGGAAACACATCTTGAAAACTTAAAGGAACAGCAACAGAAACTTATATCCCTTATTGACTATGTGAACAATACAATTATGTATATGAAAGGGGAAAAACAGATGTCAGACAAACAAAAATTTGAAATTTATAAAGACGAAATCATTAAAAACAATGAAGCACAGTACGGTGCAGAAGCAAGAGAAAAATACGGCGATGACGCAGTCGATTTTTCCAATATGAAAATCAAAAATGCAACCAAGGAACAGCTTGAATATGTGGAAAATTTATCCGTAGAGATAAATGAAACACTCAAAGCTGCTGTTGAAAGCGGTGATGTGGCAGGCAAGGAAGCACAGAAAGCCTGCAGACTGCACCAGGAATGGATTAAATTCTTCTGGAAAAGCTATTCACCGCAGGCACATCTTGGCCTTTGTCAGATGTATCTTGCAGACGAACGCTTTTATGCTTATTATGAAAAGGTTGCACCAAAAGCAGCAGATTTCCTTTATGAAGCAATGAAAATTTATCTCAGGCAGTAAATAAAATTGTGGGACCATGTACGTGGTCCCGTTTTTTATTTTTGCAGGTGTAAATAACAGAATAAGGTACTGATAATTAATCGTAGTTTAACGGAGTTTTAACATTTATACAACTTCTGGCATAACATATTTTATATAAGGGGGAATAGTTATGCACGAAGTTTATTTTATAATTCTTACGGGTTTTGCACTTTTGGGTGTATATTGTTTTATCGACACGATTTTTTCGGCCATATATTGCCGCAGATTTCCAAACAGTGTGACGATCATAAAAAATACACAGGATGATGTTACATTTAAAAAGATAAAATATATCGAAGAAAATCTCCCCAATAACTACACTGTTCTCTATACATTTGACAATGCAAAAAACGATCAAGAACAGCTTGAAATTCTTGGTGAATATCTTAAAAATGTACTGAATGTTAATAAAAAGTAACATCTTTGTTTTGTATATAGATTAGATAAAAATTTTGTGATACAATATATTTACAAAACATTAAGAGGTACACTTTGCAGACTTTGAAACGCATTGAGGGGAATGTTGCACATATAACATTCCACAGTGAAGACACGGGTTTCACCGTGCTTGAACTGGAAACAGAAACTGAATACATAACAGTTGTAGGCGAGATGGCTGGTATTGGCGAAGGGCAGAAACTTGTTGCTTTTGGCGAATATACCAACCACCCGTCTTTTGGTGTGCAGTTTAAAGCACAAACGGTGGAAATAAGCCTGCCGAGTGATATAAATGCAATTTTCACCTATCTTGCCAGCGGTGCGGTAAAAGGCATTGGTATGGTTTTTGCAAAAAGGATAGTTGAAAAATTCGGCGAAGACACCTTTGCGGTGTTGGATAATGACCCTGAAAAACTCTCTCAGGTACAGGGAATATCTCTCAGTAAAGCTAAAACAATACAGCAGGAATTCAAAAAAATCCATGGTGTTCAGGATGCAATTGCACATCTTGCAAAATATGGCATTTCTGCCAAGGAAGCAGTGACCCTGTTTTCTTTATATGGTCCCCGCACAGTGGATATGATAAATGAAAATCCTTTTATGTTGTGTGGCGAGCCCTGCTTTTTTGAATTTGAAAGAGCGGACGAAATTGCACAGCAGTTAAGTATGGAATATGACGACAGCTGCCGTATTGTAGGCGGCATAATGTTTGTTCTGCGCCACAATACCCTTAAAGGCCACACCTGTGTGCCGAAAGACAAACTTGTTGAAACAGTTTCAAAGTTTATAAGTGTGGAACCCGAAAAAGTGGAAAAAAATCTGGAAGAACTTTGTGACCAGGGAATGCTTATACAGGAAAACCTGTATGATAAAACCTTTGTTTTTCTTGCGGAACTGTATATAGCTGAAAGAATTATAACCCAGAAACTTACCGACCTTATGTCCAACGAAGTTGACACAAGGGAAAATGTAAATAAACTTATAAATTATCTGGAAGAAATCAACGATATAAAATATGCCGAAAAGCAGATAGAAGCAATACAGAAAGTTTACACTTCTTCTGTTTCCATAATCACAGGTGGTCCCGGTACAGGCAAAACCACCCTTGTAAAAGCGATAATAAGTCTTTTTGAGGCACAGGGACTTAAAATCAGCCTTTGTGCACCTACAGGCCGTGCGGCAAAACGTCTGAGCGATTTGTCCGACCGTCCTGCCAAAACAATACACAGACTGCTGGAGGTTATGCCGGGCAGCAAGGATAATATCCGTTTTGCACGTAATCAGGAAAACCCTCTGCAGTGTCAGGTACTTATTGTGGACGAGTTTTCAATGGTTGATATTGTGCTGTTTTCACAGCTTGTTTCAGCGGTAAAATCTTCCTGCCGAATTGTTCTGGTAGGGGACTCAAACCAGCTTCCTGCTGTTGGCCCGGGCAATATCTTAAAAGACCTCATAGAATCCGATATTGTGCCTTGTGTAATGCTCACAGAAATTTTCCGTCAGGCACAGCAAAGCCATATCGTTGTAAACGCTCACAACATAAACAATGGCATTGCTCCTGTTTCGGGCGGCCGTGAAAGCGACTTTTTCTTTATTGATGCCGATGGTGAACGGGCTGAAGATCTTATGGTTCAGTTTGTTACAAACCGTCTGCCTCAGGCCTATGGATTTGACAGTTATGAAGATATTCAGGTGTTGTCACCATCACGTAAAAAACGGGGAGGCACGGCAAATCTGAATGCAGTTCTGCAAAAAAATCTCAATCCGCCATCAGCAGCAAAAACGGAAATTACCTACAACGGAATAATATTCCGCGAGGGAGACAAGGTTATGCAGGCACGAAACAACTATGACCTTGAATATACAAAGGATGACGGAACGGCAGACATAGGTGTTTTTAACGGAGACATAGGTGTGATTGAAAAGATTGACCGACTCAATAAAACAATGTATATCCGTTTTGAAGACAGAAACTATGTCTATACAGAAGAAGATTTCCAGCATCTGGAACATTCCTATGCAATCACTGTGCACAAAAGTCAGGGTTGTGAGTTCAAAGCTGTTGTTCTGTGCATTTCAGACACAGCAAAGGAACTGCAGTACAGAAATCTGCTTTATACTGCAATAACAAGGGCAAAAGATCTGCTTATAATTATTGGTAAACCGTATATACTGCAGCAGATGACCACAAACCATCGCAAGCAACTGCGGTATTCAGGTATAAAATATTTTTTGGAAGAACTTAATGGATAAAAACTATATATTGAATTTTCTGTTTCCAAACAAATGCGTTTTTTGCAGGGAAATCAGTACAGCAGGGGAAATATGCAGCGAATGCTTTGACAAAGTGCAGAAACTGCGTATACCAGATGCTACAAGAAGGATTAACGAAAAAACTTTTAAAAAGCTGGATAGCTGCATATCCTTTTACTATTATGAGGATATTGTCCGCGAAGGATTACTCACGGCAAAGAAACAAGGGTGTGACAGTTTTGTAAAGGTTTTTATGCAATATATTTCCTTTGATTTTGAAAAATATTTCAGGGATAATGATATTGATGTTGTAATTTCTATGCCTTGCCATAAATCAAAGTTTTACGGCAAGGAGTTTGACCTGCCGGAATTTATGGCAAAGGCAATTGCAAAAGAAACAGGCATAGAGTATAATAAAACCCTTGTCAAAAAGGTTAAAAGAACAAAAAATCAGCATAAACTTAAACTGGAACAGCGCAAAAGAAATCTTAAGGATGCGTTTGGTGTTCAAGGTGATGTGACAGGTAAAAATATTGTTATTATAGACGACATTATTACCAGCGGAAACTCTCTTGAAGAGGTTGCCAGAACCCTGAAAAATAGCGGAGCCGGAAAGGTTATGGCAGTTACTTTTGCGTATAACAGACTATAGAAAGAAGGTTATATAATGGCTGTAAATGATATTGGTATTGACCTTGGTACCACCAAGGTTATGATATACAGAGATGGTGAAGGCATAGTTATCAACGAACCAAGTGTTGTTGCATACGATGCAGAGACAGGTGCACCTATTGCTTTCGGTCAGAAAGCTTTTGAAATGTTGGGAAAAACCCATAAAAACATAGTTGCGGAATATCCTCTCAAAGATGGTGTTATTTCAAATTATACACTTACAAAAGAGATGGTAAAATATTTTATCGGCAAGGCTTATGACTCCAAAATGGTAAAACCAAAGGTTTCCATATGTGTGCCAAGTGCGGTAACAGGCATTGAAGAAAACGCAGTTGTTGATGCGACTGTTTCTTCAGGTGCAAGACAGGTGCTTATTATTGAAGAACCAATAGCCGCAGCAATCGGAGCAGGTCTTGATATCCTTAAAGCGAACGGTAATATGATTGTAGATATCGGCGGAGGCACAACAGATATCGCTGTTATTTCCCTTGGCGGTATTGTTTGCTCAAAATCCATCAAGCTTGCAGGCAATGCAATTGACCGTGAAATTGTAAAACTTCTCAAAATGAAATACGGTTTCCTTGTAGGACAGAAAACTGCTCAGGTGCTTAAACACGAAGTTGCAGACTGTATTGCAACTGACGAAAATAACCGCACATATGAAGTTAAAGGAATCAATCTCCACAAAGGTCTGCCGGGAAAACTTGTTGTATCAACAAAGGACCTTGAACCTGTTATTATGCCTATTGTTGATGAATATATACGTGCAATTAAAAATGTACTGGAAATTACACCTCCTGAACTTTCAGGTGATATCTATGAAAACGGTATTCTGCTTACAGGTGCAGGTGCAAAACTTAAAAACTTTGATAAATGTCTGGAAAAAGCAGTTGGCAGCAAGGTTATTGTTGCTGAAAACTGCGAAGAATGTGTTGCAGTCGGCACAGGCAAATCCTTTGCTCTTGAAGGCAAACTGGAAAGCGGCTTCCGTGACGTAACTCCGGGCATAAAATAAATAATCCAAAGGCGATGCCGTCAGATTTTGTCGGACTTCGCCTTTTTTGGTGAGATATGGAATATACCGTAAAACGAAACAAAAAACGAAAAAGACTTTTGCTTACTGTTGAAATCACAGGTGAAGTTGTGGTGAAAGCAGGATATTTTGTGTCCGATAAAACTATAGAAAAATTTGTGGCACAGAATATCGGATGGATAGAACAGCAAAAGGAAAAATTGAACAACAGATATCATTACCGCAGAATTGTGACAAAACAGGAACAAAAACAGATGCAGAAAGAAGCATTGCCTGTGATGAAAGAAATCACAGAAAAATATTCTGCAATAATGAGACTGTGCCCGAAAAATGTAAAAATAACATCGGCAGAAAAACGCTGGGGTTCCTGCAGCAGCAACAAAACAGTATGTTTTTCATACCGAGTACTTTTTTTGTCACAGCGTTGCAAAGAGTATCTTGCTGTGCACGAACTTGCCCATCTTGCACAGATGAATCATTCCGGTAAATTTTACAGTATTGTTGAAAAATATATGCCTGATTATAAGGAAATCGAAAAAGAACTCAGCGGATATTATATCCATTTGGCATAATTTCAATTTACTTATTGCGGTATTTATGGTATGATAAATTGATTAAGTATGATTTTAAAGAGGTAATAAATGGATTTCTCTAAAGCAGTATCCCTCAGAAAAAAATATATAGAAAATCAGTTCGGCTTTTTAAACGATATGCAGCAGAAAGCGGTGTATGCGGTTAAAGGCCCTATTCTCATTCTTGCAGGTGCGGGTAGTGGCAAGACAAGTGTGCTGATTAACCGTATTTCCAATATGGTTCGTTTCGGCCAGAGTTACACATCCCAGTATTTCCCGGGTGATGTAAGCGATGAGATTTTGGAAAAACTGGAATATGCGGTAGAAAACGATACAAAGCTTTCTTTCGAAGAAGAAAATGCAATCGCAACAAGTCCGATAAAACCATATAACATTCTTGCTATCACATTTACAAACAAAGCAGCAGCAGAACTCCGTGAAAGACTTGAAAGATCAATAGGAGAATATTCCCGTGATATTATGGCAAGCACATTCCATTCATTGTGTGTACGCATTATCCGCCGTGACGGTGATAAACTCGGGTTTGATTCATCCTTTACAATTTATGATACCGATGACCAGAAACGTATCATAAAAGAAATCATGAAAGATCTTAACATTGACGATAAATTTGTACAGCTTAAAAGTGTAATGAGTCATATGTCAGGGTACAAGGACAAGATGATTTCACCTCAGGAAGCGGCAGAATTTGCGGCAAATGCCCACGAAAGACTTGTGGTTAAATGTTATGAGGAATATCAAAAACGTCTTAAAAAAGCCAATGCACTGGATTTTGATGACCTTATTTACTATACAGTTAAGCTTTTCAGAGAAAACGAAGATGTTCTCAGTTATTATCAGAACAGATACAGATATATAATGGTGGACGAATATCAGGATACAAGCACAGCACAGTTTGAACTTGTGCATCTCCTTGCACAGGGACATAACAACATCTGTGTTGTAGGTGACGACGACCAGAGTATTTATCGCTTCCGTGGTGCAACCATTGAAAATATCCTCAACTTTGAGGAAAATTTCTCCGGTGCACAGGTTATCCGTCTGGAACAGAACTATCGCTCCACATCAAATATTCTCAACGCTGCAAACTCTGTTATCCGCAACAATCAGGGCCGTAAAGGCAAAACACTGTGGACAAGCAAAGGGGATGGGGAAAAGGTTAAAATTTATGCCCTGCCCAAAGAGTTTGACGAAAGCCGGAACATTGTTGATATAATCGGCGAAAACGTAAAAAAAGGTGCAAAACTTTCCGACCATGCAGTTCTGTACAGAATGAACATGCAGTCAAGTGCCGTTGAAAATGCTCTTGCACGAAGCGGCATCACATACCGAATCATTGGCGGTCACCGTTTCTATGACCGTATGGAAATCAAGGATATCCTTGCATACATAAATGTTGCAATAAATCCGGACGATGACCTGCGTCTCAAACGTATTATCAATACTCCTGCAAGAAAAATCGGCAACACAACTGTGGAAACAATTTCAAATCTTGCCAAAGAAAACGGCACATCAATGATTGGAATAATCAGAAATATTTATGATTATCCTCAGCTTTCCCGTGCGGCGAGTGCTCTTATCGGTTTCCGACAGATTTACGACCAGATTGTGCATCTCTGTGAAGAATGCCCAATGGAACATATTGTGCCAAATCTTATCAGGATCACAGGCTATGAAGATATGCTTATATCTCAGGGGGAAGAAGGCAAAACCCGCCTTGAAAACGTTGGTCAGCTTGTGACAAATATGCAGGAATATAAAAACAACAACGGAGAAGATGCAACTCTCCGTGCATTCCTTGAAGAAGTAAGTCTTATCAGCGACATTGATAACTATGATAAGGATGCAGACAGTGTTACACTTATGACAATCCATTCTGCAAAAGGCCTGGAATTTCCTTATGTATTTATTGTAGGTGTGGAAGAAGGCATCTTCCCGGGGGAAATGTCAAAATACAACCCTGAAGATATAGAGGAAGAACGCCGCCTTGCGTATGTAGGTATCACAAGGGCCAAAAAGGAACTTTATATTTCCCACTGTGCCGAAAGAATGGTTTTCGGCCAGACAAAACGCCCTCTGCCTTCAAGATTTATCGAAGAAATCGACAAGGCTGTTTGCGAAGAAATTCCTGACAAAAATTATAAGCGCTATAATCTGGAAAACAGTTTTGGTGCACAGAATTCTTCTCTTATGGGACAGGCAAGACGCCCTGTGCAGCGTGCAACAGGTTTTGCAAACCAGACAAGCAGCCTTATCAATACGCAGAAACCGAAATCTTCATTTGGCGCTGCAGCAGCCCCTGCAAAAAAATCCACAGCAAGCTACAATGTGGGTGACAGGGTAATGCACAAAGTGTTTGGGGAAGGTACAGTTATAAAAATCACACCTCTTGCAAACGATGCAATGCTGGAAATCAACTTCAAAACAGCAGGCACCAAAAAGATTATGGCAAACTATACACCAATAACAAAACTCAGCTAAAGGAGAGAGAATATATGAAAGTTCAGCTTATTGCACATACACCAAATCCTGAAAAAGTTGTTGCGGCAGCAGCAAAACTTTGCTATTCCAACGCACAGATTGATACGTTGCTTGATGGTCTTACCGAAGAAAAAAGCAGGGAATTTGTTACAATGCTTTCTTCTTTAGGTCATGAAAGCCCAACAGAACATGTTAGTTTTACCTTTGCAATCGAAGGCGTTTCCCGTGCACTGCTTGCACAAATCACACGTCACAGAATTGCTTCCTACAGCGTGCAGAGCCAGAGATACGTTAATCTCAAACAGTTCGAATTTGTTACACCTCCTGAAGTAGAAGCAGACGAAGAAACATTGGAAAAATTCAACGAATCAATGGATGCTGCCTGCGAAAACTATATGAAGGTTACTGAAGTGCTCAAAGAAGCACACAAAGCAAGAATGATTGCTGAGGGTATGGATGAAAAAGCAGCAAACAAAGCTGCTGAAAAACAGGCGATTGAAGATGCACGTTTTATTCTTCCAAACGCATGCACAACAAAAATGATTGTTACAATGAATGCACGCAGTCTCAACAATTTCTTTGCACACCGCTGCTGTATGAGAGCACAGTGGGAAATCCGTGAACTTGCAGAAGAAATGCTCAAACTTGTTTGGGAAGTTGCCCCTGCACTTTTCCAGAAAGCAGGCCCAAGCTGTGTATGTGGTGCTTGTAAAGAAGGCAGAATGAGCTGTGGCAAAGCTGCGGAAATGAAAGCAAAATACGCAGAAATCAAAAAATAATAACTGAAAGGTTTACATAAAATGGGTAAATTGATTGTTATTGAAGGTCTTGACGGCTCAGGAAAGGCAACTCAGGCAAATCTTCTTTACGAAAGACTGATGCAGAATTATGCAAAGGTTAAAAAAGTTACTTTTCCTGATTACGAAAGCGATTCTTCCGCACCTGTAAGAATGTATCTTGCAGGCAAACTCAGCGACAGACCTGACGGTGTAAATGCATATGCGGCTTCAAGCTTCTATGCAGTGGACCGTTATATCAGCTTTAAAACAGGCTGGGAACAGTTCTACAATGAAGGCGGTATTGTAATTGCGGACAGATACACAACATCCAATGGTGTACATCAGTGTTCCAAACTGCCAAGTGAAGAATGGACATCCTTTATGGACTGGCTGTATGACTATGAATACAAAAAAGTGGGCATACCAAAGCCTGATATGGTAATATATCTTGATATGAGCCCTGAAGTCAGCCAGAAACTTATGAGCAAAAGATATCTTGGAGACGAAAGCAAAAAAGATATTCATGAAAAAGATAAAGAATATCTTAAAAAGTCAAGAGATGCAGCATATTTCTGCATTGGTCATGACAACTGGACAAAAATAAAATGTGATAACGGCGAAAATCCTTTGACAATTGAAGAAATTGCAGACAAAATTTTCGAAATGGTAAGTCAGGTTTTATAATATGATTAATTTTAAAAAACTCGAAATATCAGATTTTGATATAATTGCGCCGATACTTAAAAAACACAATGTGGAAAACTGTGACCATTGTTTTTCAACAATGCTCATATGGTCCTTCCGCCATAATGTTGAGTATACAGTTTATGAAAATGAACTGTTTATGCGCACGTTGGGTGATAACTCTTACTGGTATCTTTCACCTGTAGGAGAAATGCCATATGAAAAAGCTGTGCAGATTATTATTGATGACGCAAAGATAAATGAATATCGCATCAAGATTTTTGCAATGAATGAAGAACAGAAAAATGCTATGGAACAGCATTTCGGCAACAGCTTTGAAATTATTGCGGACAGAGACAGTTTTGACTATATTTATCGCACAGAGGATTTAAGTTTTCTGCAGGGTAAAAACTATCAGAAAAAACGTAACCATTGCTCCCGCTTTGAACGCGATAACGCAGGATATAAGTTTTGTGTTATCACAGAGGAAAACGTGGAAAAGGTAAAAGCCTTTGAACGGGAATGGTGTGCAAGAAACAACTGTGATGAGTCAAGAGGTTTGTTTTCAGAACAGATGGGGATTGTGGAAATTCTCAATAATATAGACAAAACAGACGTTTTTGGCGGATATATTGAAACTGCTGACGGCAATATAGTTGCATTTACACTTGCTGCACCGATAAATGACCGCATGGTTGATATTATTGTGGAAAAGGCATTTCACGATGTAAACGGTGCCTATGCAGTTGTAAACCGTGATTTTGCAAAAAACTGTCTGCAGGATTATGAATTTATAAACCGTGAGGACGATATGGGGCAGGAAAATCTGCGCAAAGCAAAACTCAGCTATTTCCCATACGAAATCCGCACAAAATATCTTGCAAAAATGGATATATGATAGCTTTACAAAGGAGAACTATATGCAGATATGTAAAGCAGAAATAAAAGATTTGCCTGAACTTAAACAGATGTGGACAGAGATTTTCGGCGACAGCAGCCAGTTTGCCGAATTTGCTTTGAATCTGTGTGAGGCGGACGGAATTTTCATTGTAAAGGAAAATGACAAACTCGCATCCATGACGATTGCAGGTGTTGACCTTTTTGCTTATGGTAAAAAAGGTTTTTACATCTATGGGCTTTGCACAAAACCGGAGTTTGAAGGCAAAGGATTTGCAAAACAGCTTGTAAATTATGTATGTGAAACAAAACTTGCAGACGGATATGACTTTGTGCTCACTCAGCCGGCCACAGAAAAACTGTTTGATTTTTACAGAAAACTTGGTTTTGACGGTACAACCTATCTCAGAAAAGCCACTGTGGATATAAAAAGAAATCTGTGGGCAACAGCGGAATTTGACACTGTCACAGCAGGCAGATTCAAGGAAATCCGCAGTAAGTTCAGCGAAGACGAAATCGTACACTTTTCCAATAAAGGGTATGAAAAATTTGCAGAGTATGTTTATTCCGAAGGCGGTTCAACTGCCGAGACAAAAAATGCATACTGCCTGTACTATGAAAATACAGATAAAATAACAGTACGTGATTTGTTTGCCGGCACCACAAGGGAAGCGATTTTGCTTTTGCAGGCAATCAGACAGCGTTGCGGCAAGGAAACAGCGGATATTCAGCTGTCACAGAACTCACCTTTGTTTCTGGGGGAAGGAAAACTTGTACCGCACTGCGTTGTAAAAAATCTTAACAAAGAAGTATATGCAAATTTAATGTTTGATTAATATAAAGGAGAATGCAAGTGAAAAAGATATTGGCAATTTTACTGGTGCTTGTACTGGCAGGTGCTGCAGCTACAGGTTATCTGTTTATGGACTATTCAGGTGATGTAAAAGGCGGCAAAGGCAACAGTGAAAAAACTACTGTAACACTTGAAAAAGGTATGGGCGCATATTCTGTTGCTTCTGTACTTGCTGAAAAAGGCATCATCAAAAACGAACTTTACTTTAAACTTTATGCAAAACAAAACCCTGTAAACAATCTTCAGTATGGCGATTTCTCCCTCAGTGCAGATATGTCATACGAAGAAATTATAAAAGAACTCACAACTCCAAAGGATTTGAGAGAAACAGTTTCTATAACAGTTTTTGAAGGTTCAACAATTGTTAAAATCTCAAAAATTGTGGAAGCAGCAGGTTTCTGCACAGCACAGGAATTTATCGACACAGTTGAAAACACAGACTGGTCACAGTTCAAATTCTATCAGTATGTAGAAGATTACGAATACAAACCATTTAAAATGGAAGGTTTTCTTTATCCTGAAACATATGAATTCTATCCTGAAGCAACAGCTTATGATATAGCAGAAAAAATGCTGGCACACTTTGACAGTCTTATCACAGATGATATGTATGCACAGATGGCTGATCAGGGATTTACATTGCAGGATGTTGTTACAGTTGCTTCCTATGTTGAAGAAGAAGCAGGTGACCCAATCAACCAGCCTGATGTTGCTGCGGTTTTTCTCAACCGTCTCAAACCAGGTTCACCATATCCTAAAATGGAATCTGACGTTTCCTACTACTATATGAGAGAACAGGTTGAACCTTATCTTGGTGTAGGCAGGGACCAGAGTCCTGTGGAAATGCAGCAGGCTGTAAATACATATCTTTGCGAAGGCATTCCTGTAACTCCTGTTTCATCCCCAAGCATTACAGCAATCAACGCAGTTCTTAACCCAACACCAGACAGCCCTTACTATTTCTTCCTTACAGACCTTACAGGCAAATACTATTATGCTGAAACATGGCAGGGGCATGTAAATAACATTGCTACAATGAAAGCAGTAAACGCAACAGTAGAAAAATAGGAGACATATAATGAATATACCTGAACTTTTGTCCCCGGCAGGGGATATGGAGCGACTTAAATTCGCTTTTGCTTATGGCGCCGATGCAGTTTATCTTGGCGCTGAAGATTTTGGCATGCGTGCAGCACCAAAAAACTTTTCTCTCCAGCAGCTTAAAGAGGCTGCAGAATACGCAAACAGTATCGGCAAAAAGGTTTATCTCACACTTAACACAGTACCTACCAATGCCGATGTTAAAAAAATGCCTGAATTTATCAGAAAAGTGGCACAGACAGGTGTTCATGCAGTAATTGTTGCAGACCTTGGTGTTCTTGCAATGGTAAAAGAAAATGCACCTAATATGGAAATCCATTTTTCCACACAGGTTGGCATTATGAACTATGTGACAGCAAATGCAGCGTATGCACTTGGCGCAAAACGCATTGTTCTTGCCCGTGAAACAAGCCTTGAAGATATTATTGAAATCAGAGAAAAAACACCAAAAGATCTGGATATTGAAGCATTTGTGCACGGCGCAATGTGTATGTCCTTTTCCGGCAGATGTCTTTTGTCACAGTATCTCAACGGTCGTGATGCAAACCGCGGCGAATGTTCACAGCCTTGCCGCTGGCAGTATCAGTTGGTGGAAAAATCCCGTCCTGACAAGTACTTTGATATCAACGAAACTGAAGAAGGCACATATATTATGAATGCAAACGACCTTTGTATGGCGCCATATGTTGATATGCTCAGCAAAGCAGGTATCACAAGCCTTAAAATTGAAGGACGTGCAAAAAGCTTCTACTATGTTGCCTCAGTAACTTCTGCATACAGACAGGCAATAGATGCATATAAAGCAAATCCGGATGAATTTATCTGTCCTGTAACTGTATTTGATGAGCTTACAAAAACAAGCCACCGCAAATATTCAACAGGTTTTTATTTCGGCAGGGAAAATGCAACACAGACAACAGATTCCTCAACATATATCAGAGAATGGGATTTGCTTGCAGTTGCTGAAAGATGGGAAAACGGCACACTTTACTGTTCACAGCGCGGTAAATTTGTAGTAGGTGATGAAATTGAAATTCTCAGCCCTGACGGCAGCGTATTTACATTTACACCTGAAAAAATTTACGATGAAGAAAACAATGAAATTGAAAACACAGCACATTCAATGATGAAATTTTCAATTCCTTGTGAAAAAGAAGTTCCAACACTTTCAATTCTCAGAAAGCTTGCAAAATAACAAAAATTTTAAACAGTGGATACCGTTTTTACGGCGTCCGCTGTATTTTTTCGCTTAAATATATAAACTCAGAAGCAATTTCGTGATAAGATTTAAAATAAGTATCACAGACAAGAGTGTAAAGTGAATTGTCTTTACAGATGTTGAAAGGGCTTATATTTAAAAATGCACTGTTACAAAAGGGGACAATCATACCGCAAATCAAATCGCTTTTATAATATGGTGATATTATCAGAATAACAACTTCGCTTTTGTAAATTTCACTGCACAGTCTGCGGCATAAAAGGTCAAAAAAAGCTCCATTTGCATCATCTATATGCATTTTATGGCCGTTTTTATTGTTTTTAATGCGGTCAATTATGCTGTCTGCAAAACTGTGGGAAATATATCTTTGGGACTGCAGATATATCTGTTCCATTATACTGTGGCAAGCATCAAGGTATATTTTTTTTGTACGATAAGTCTTATCATCAATGTTAGTCATAACTATCACCACCTTGTTTTATTGTATTCAAATCCTGTTCAGGTGGTGTATATCAGCAATCATAAAGTTTTAGCGATATCGTTGTGCACAAATTTTAAAAATATAAAATTGTTATATTAATCACAAATAGTTCTTGTTTTTTTCAGTGTTTTAATGTATCATAGATAATGACAATTAATGTCAGTAAATAAACGTACAAAACGTTTTATAATATGGAGGATATACAAAATGGCAAAAATTTTGATTGAAACATCTGCTAGACACATTCACTTGTCTCAGGAACACCTTGACATCCTTTTTGGTGCAGGTCATGAACTTACAAAGAAAAAAGATCTTTCCCAGCCAGGTCAGTATGCTTGCGAAGAAAGAGTAACAGTTGTTGGTCCTAAAAAAGAACTCAAAAACGTTTCTATCCTTGGTCCAGTTAGAAAAGGCACACAGGTAGAACTCTCCCTTACAGATGCTCGTTCCATCGGTATCGCAGCTCCAGTTAGAGAATCTGGCGACGTTGTTGGTTCTGCAGGTTGCAAACTCGTTGGCCCAGCTGGCGAAGTTGAACTCACAGAAGGCGTTATCGCAGCAAAAAGACACATCCACATCACACCAGAAGATGCACAGAGCTTTGGCGTAGCAGATAAAGAAATCGTTAAAGTTAAAGTTGACACATGTGGTCGTGCACTCGTATTTGACGATGTTGTTGTTCGCGTAAGCCCATCCTTCGCAACATCTATGCACATCGACACAGATGAAAACAATGCTTGTGGCGGCGTTTCCGAAGGCGAAATCGTTAAATAATTAAACTTATTTAAATACATAAAAAGCGTATTCTGCGGAATACGCTTTTTTATTTTTCAGATGAATTGTGCAATAATTATATTTATGTTATTATGATAGCTAAATAACATTCAAAGGTGAATATATGTATAATTTTTACTGCAGAGCATTTCAGGCGTGTATGAAGATAGGTAACTGTTTCATGCCATACCGTATGCCTGAATATATAGAAGGTGCAGACAGTGTGCTATGTCTGCCACAATGGGTTAAAGAAAAAGGCATAAACAATGTTCTTATTGTAACAGACAACGGGATTATGAAAATCGGCTTGCTTGAACCATTTTTGTCAGAGATGGAAAAAAATGGAGTGAAATATACTCTTTTCAGTGATATTGAACCTAACCCTACAAGCGATAATGTTGAAGAAGGTTATAAAATTTTCAAATCAAGTGAATGCAAAGGAATTGTGGCATTCGGTGGCGGTGCACCTATGGACTGTGCAAAAGCAATCGGTGCCCGTGTGGCAAGGCCAAACAAAAATGTGGCACAATTACAGGGGTTGCTTAAAGTTTTAAAATCTATTCCTCCTTTCTTTGCTGTGCCTACAACATCGGGGACCGGTTCAGAAACTACTGTAGCAGCAGTTATTACCGACAGTGCAACACATCACAAAGCTTCCATCAATGACACAGCACTGATTCCCAAATATGCAGTACTTGACCCACAGCTTACAGTTGGTCTGCCACCATTTGTAACAGCAACAACAGGTATGGATGCACTCTGTCACGCTGTTGAAGCCTATACAAATTACACATATCTTACAAAACTTGAAAAGAAACTTGCTCTTGATGCAATACGCCTTATACACGAAAATCTGCTTGCAGCATACAATGACGGCAAAAATATTGAAGCAAGGCAGAATATGCAAAAAGCTGCATTCTATGCCGGGCGTGCATTTACCCGAGGATGTGTAGGTTATGTACATGCAACAGGTCATACTCTTGGCGGTCTGTACGGGGTACCACACGGCCTTGCAATGGCGGTGATATTGCCGCACGTAATGAGACAGTTTGGGGCGGCTGTATATGATAGACTTGCAGAATGTGCAGATGTTTGCGGTATAAAAGGTAAAAACAATAAAGAAAAAGCCATTAAATTCATTGAATGGATTGAAGATATGAAACGCCAGATGAACCTGCCGGCAGGTATTTCTGACATCAGGGAAAAAGATATTCATCAGATTATAGAATGGGCAAAAAAAGAAGCCAATCCGCTTTATCCTGTGCCTGTTATCTGGGATGATGAGGATTTCAAAGTGTTGCTTCATACACTTAAAACAGCGGAATAGAGGTGGAATATATGATTTGTCCTTATTGCAATAAAGAGATGAAAAAAGGTATTATAAGTGCAAAATCAGCACCGATATGGTCTCCAAGGGAAAAACTTACAATATTCAAACGCAAGGATGAAGTAAGACTGGGAGATATGATGCAGTTCAAGGTACCGGCGGCATATTATTGTGACACCTGCGGAAAAATTATTGTAGATCTTAATGACGAAATCAATCTTGCATCGATGGACAACGGGCTGGAATAATCACACTTGCGCTCTTCGGAACATATAATGTGTTTAAGGAGTGTGATTTATATGATTTTTCCCGATTATCCGGCGGTTCCGTTGAAATACGGTGACAGCGGTTCGGATGTAGAGGTTATGCAGGCGGCCCTCAATGTGGTTTTTGCAAAATATCCGGTATACGAAAATCTTGTGGAGGACGGTGTTTTCGGCAACGAAACAGACAATGCCGTAAGACGTTTCCAGCAGCACGTAGGGCTTGGTCAGGATGGTATAGTGGGAATATATACCTGGATTTCCATATTTGCCCTTGCAAATGTATACGCGGAAATTTAAATCTACAGGCCTGATTTAATCATAAAATCAGGCCTGTTATCGTTGTAATTGCTCTGGATAATAATTGAGTGACAATTATATAATTTAGACTTGAATAATTATAAAGAATGTGTTAAACTATAACAGTTGACAGGACAGCGCTATTATGTGTATTGTTCTATATGCAAAGAGGGCGGGATACGATAGTCCGCCATGAACCATGTCAGGTGGGGAACCAAGCAGCATTAAGTGGTATGACTATGCGATATCTGCAGTTTTCTTTGCATATAAAACAATATAGGCCAATAGCCTGTCCTTTTTTAAAAGTAATTTCGGAGGTTTTTATTATGGCACATATGGCTTTATACAGAAAATATCGCCCTAAAACCTTTTCAGAAGTTATAGGTCAGAAGGTTGTGGTGGAAAGCCTTAAAAATCAGGTTTCCAGTGGAAAAATAGGTCACGCTTTTCTTTTTACTGGTACAAGAGGTACAGGCAAGACAAGCTGTGCAAAAATTTTTGCAAAGGCAATCAACTGCCAGAATAACCGCAACGGCGAACCATGCCTTGAATGTGATGTATGCAAAGGCATTGAAAATGAATCTGTTTATGATGTTACCGAAATGGACGCTGCCAGCAACAACAGCGTTGAGGATATCCGTGATATTTTAAGCGAAGTTATGTATCTGCCTGTTATGGCAAAATACAAAGTTTATATTATCGACGAAGTTCATATGCTTTCAACTGCGGCTTTCAATGCACTTCTCAAAACATTGGAAGAACCTCCAGCACACGTTGTGTTTATTCTTGCGACAACAGAACTTCACAAGGTGCCTGCAACAATTCTTTCACGCTGTCAGAGATATGATTTCAACAAGCTCAGCATTGAAGAAATCGGTGAAGCGCTTATGTACATTGCCGATTGTGAAGATATAACCCTTTCAATGTCTGCAGCAAGAACAATTGCATCTCTTGCGGACGGTGCAATGCGTGATGCAACTTCCATCCTTGATACCTGCCTTTCAAGAGGCAATGTGATTGATGACAACACTGTTGCCGATGTGGTTGGCATTTCCAAACAGGAAGAAATATTCAGTCTCGCTGACTGTATTATAAAGAGAGATCTTGCAGGTGCTTTGCAGGAAATTCTGCTTCTTGAACAGAAATCTGTTGATATCAAACGCCTTTGCGAAGAACTTATAACTCATTTCCGCAATCTTTTGCTGGCAAATCTTCCAAAGAGCACCTATCAGCTGCTCAATGTTTCTCAGGAACGTTTTGAAGCACTCAAAAAACAGGCAGACACAACCAACTTTGTGTTTATACAGACAGCACTTTCTGCATTTACAACAGCTTTTGAATCCATTTCAAAAGGTCAGAATGCAAAAATTGCCCTTGATATAGCAATATATAATCTTTGCAATACACAGATTGTTCCGGTTGCAGTTCAGCCTGCAGCAGAAGAGATCAGACAGACAGCACCGGTGCAGAATGTACAGCAGCCTGTTCAGATTCAGTCAGAACAGAAAGAAGAAAAACCAATAGCTTTTGCACAGTGGCTTGATGTTATTGACATTGTGGGTACTGTGGAAAAACCGCTGTATTCATTGCTTAAAGGTTCACATGCATATCTGTATAAAAATATTGTATACATTGATGGTCACGAAGCACTGAACAACTATCTCCGTGGCAGCAAGGAAGCAGGCGCCATAGTAAAAATGGCTATTGAAAAAGCCTGTGGCAGAAAACACAATATCGGCGGTTACAAAAATATTGCACATATGTTTGAAGAAAAAAAAGCCGATGATTTACAGGATATTTTATCACTGCGTGACAGCGGTGTTGAAGTAACAATAAAGGAATAACTTTAAAGGAGAATATATATGAAAGCAAGATTACCAAAAGGTATGGGCGGCGGCCCACAGAACATGAACCATATCATCAAACAGGCACAGAAAATGCAGGATGATATGAAACTTCTTCAGGAAGAACTCGACGCAACAGAATACGAAGGTATGAGCGGCAGCGGTGTTGTTAAAGCTACAGTTAACGGTAAACACGATGTAGTTTCCGTAAAAATTGACGCAGCTGTTGTTGATCCTGACGATATCGAAATGCTGGAAGACCTTGTTGCAGCTGCAGTAAACGATGCAATTGCAAAAGCAAGAAAAGACAGTGAAGAAAAAATGGAAAAAGTAACAGGCGGTCTTAACATGCCTGGTATGTTTTAATTATGTCTGAATTAAACGCTCAGCCACTGGAAAGACTTATAAATAACTTTCAGAAACTTTCCGGTGTAGGACGCAAAGGTGCTACAAGAATGGCATATCAGATTCTTGGCATGGATAAAGCTGAAGCAGAAGAATTCAGCAATGCAATTCTTGCGGTGCATTCACAGATTCACCGCTGTCCTGTATGCCAGAATTTTACTGAAAAGGATATATGCAAAATCTGCGATTCACAAAGCAGGGATAAAAGTGTCATCTGCATTGTGGAAAGTCCACGTGATGTTACAACCTTTGAAAAAACAAGAGAATACAAAGGCACATACCATGTGCTTCACGGACTTATTTCACCACTTGACGGCATCGGTGTTGACCAGCTCACAGTTAAAGAACTTCTTGGACGCCTCAATGATGAAAGCGTAAAAGAAATTATTATGGCAACTAACCCTACGGTGGAAGGGGAAGCCACAGCAATGTATCTTTCCCGTATAATCAAGCCTTTGGGAATAAAGGTTACAAGACTTGCTTATGGTCTGCCGGTTGGCTCAAGTCTGGAGTTTGCTGACGAAGTAACTTTGTTCAGAGCCCTTAAAGGACGTACAGAAATTTAATTAATAAAAAAATAAAGGCAGAGCAATTCTGCCTTTATTTTTTTGCACAGATGTAGTATAATATTTAATAACTGTATTTATATGAAATTCACGAGGTTTATTATGGCATATAACTGTTTGCTTCTGGATGTTGATGACACATTACTGTCTTTTAAAGCCAGCGAAATTGATTCACTTACAAAAGTACTTGAAAAATATAACATACCTGCAACACAGGAGAATATTGACCTTTATCACAATATAAACGAAAGTCTCTGGCAGGACCTTGAAAAAGGTAAAATTAAAAAACATATTATCGGTAAAACCCGTTTTCAGAAATTCTGCGATGCTGTCGGTGCACAGGTTAAAAATGCCGAACAGATGAACAAGGAGTTTATGACTCTTATGCGCGAAAGCGCAATTCTTATGGATGGTGCCATTGAATTTCTTGAAGATGTGGAGGATTATGCAACCATTGCCATTGTTACCAACGGCACGGATTCCGTTCAGCAGAGCAGACTTAAAATCAGCAAAATTGCAGAATTTGCCGATGGCATCTACACATCTGAAAAAGTAGGCGCAACCAAGCCAAACAAACAGATTTTCCTTGCTGCACTAAAAGACCTTGGCGTTGAAAATTACAGCAAAGTGCTTGTTGTGGGCGACCGTCTGCAGTCGGATATCAAAGGCGGCATCAACGCAGGCCTTGATACCTGCTGGGTAAACTTTGAAAACGAAGAAAACACAACAAATATAAAACCAAAATATGTAGTCAGAGATTATACAGAGCTTAAAAATATTATTCTGGAAGGACTGGAAGATGTCATCGCTGATAAGAGAAAAGCTTGAGTTTGCCTCATCAAACAACGTTAATACAATAAGAGGTTTTATCCTGAAAAAATCTCAGGGGCCGTATAAGGCTATTGTTCAGATTGCTCATGGTATGACTGAACATTACGAACGCTATGAAGAAATTATGACACGCCTTGCCGAAAACGGTTATGTCGCCGTTATATACGATCACCTTGGTCATAAACACAGTGTGGAAGATAAAGCAGATCTTGGATATTTTGCTCATAAAGAAGGTTATAAATGTGTACTCGGTGATATGGCAACTGCGGCGGGTATAATCCGCAAAAAGTTTCCACAGCTCAAACTGTTCATTATGGGACACAGCATGGGTTCGTTTTACACAAGGGTGCTTGCAGCAAAATATCCTTATCTTGTTGATGGTGTGCTTCTGTCAGGTACAAGCGGCCCAAACCCTATGACGGACCCGGGTCTTGCATTTATTTCACTTATGATGAAATTAAAAGGGGAACGTTACCGCTCAAAGCTTGTGGTTAAAATTATGTTCGGCAAATACCTGGATAAAATTCCAAACCCTAAATCAACACGAGACTGGTTGAGCAGGGACGATGAATACGTTCAGAAATACCGCAGAGATGAATATTGCAGTTTTATTTTCACTTTAAGCGGATACAAAGACCTTATCAGCATTATTAAAGCATCAAACAGCGAAAGCTGTTATGAAAATACAAAAAAAGATATTCCGTATTATATGTTCTCGGGCGATATGGACCCTGTTGGGGATTACGGAAATGGTGTAAAAAAAGTGTATGAAACCTACAAAAAAGCAGGAGTAAAAGATATTACTCTCAACCTGTACGAAGGTGGCAGACACGAAATGCTCAACGAAATTAACAAAGAAGAAGTTCACAGCGATATTATCAGCTGGCTTGAATCAAAATATAATCAGTAGAGGAACAGCTATGGCGGCAAAACCACAGAAAACAATAGTAGAAAAGTTACTTGACCAGAAAAAAATTCCACATAACAGCTATGAATACGGTGATGGTTCAGGGGAATTTATGGATGGCAAGGAGGTTGCCGATGCAATAGGCAAACCTTACGAACAGGTTTTCAAAACACTTGTATGCGTAGGGCCAAAAGGTAACTGTGTGTTTGTGGTTCCGGTAGAAAAGGAACTTGACCTCAAAAAAGCTGCAAAGGTAAGCGGTCAGAAAAGTGTGGAAATGATACCTGTTAAGGATATCACAAAAATCACAGGCTACATCAAAGGCGGTTGCAGTCCTATCGGGATGAAGAAGCTTTTCCCGACATATATTGACTCTACAGCAGAAAACTTTGAAACAATTATTTTCAGTGCCGGCAAAATAGGCAGACAGGTAGAAATGTCAGTAAATGATCTTATTCCTCTTGTTAAAGGCACACTTGCAGAAATTACAAAAGAAGGATAATTTTTAAATATGCTTATTACTCTGGACAATGTGGGAAAAAGCTATGGCATTGATATTATAGTGCAGGGCATTACCGCAGTTGTTAACGAAAATGACAGAATAGGTATCATAGGCGAAAACGGTGCAGGCAAAACAACACTTCTCAATATGCTTATGGGCGTGCTGGAAAATGATGAAGGGGATATTATCTTTGCCGACAATGTGACGATAGGCTATCTTAAACAGACAGATGGACTGAACCCTAACAATACATTGTACAAAGAGATGGAAACTGTTTACAGCCAGGTTTTCAATGCCATCAAAGACATTGAACTGGTTGAAAAACAGCTCGCTGTTACCCCTGATGATGAACAGCTTATCGAAAAACATCACAGTTTGCAGAATATAATCTATTCCCGAGATGGTTACAATACCGATTTCCATATCAAAAAAATGCTCAATGGTATGGGATTTACCGAAGAAGAACACACAAAAATGGTTGGAGTACTGTCAGGGGGAGAAAGAACACGCCTCAATCTGGCAAAACTTCTGCTGGAAAACCCTGATATTCTTATTCTGGACGAACCTACCAACCATCTTGATTTCGATACACTTACCTGGCTGGAAGATTACCTTTCTTCCTACAAAGGTGCAATTATCACAGTCAGCCACGACAGATTTTTCCTCGATAAGCTTGTAAAACGTATATGGGAAGTAGAAGACACCTATATGTTCGAATACAAGGGCAACTATTCAGCATTTTCTGTACTTAAAGAAGAAAAACTCAAACTTCAGCAGAAACAGTATGAAGCTGATATGGAAAAGGCAGCAAAACTGGAAGATTACGTTGCCAAAAACCTTGTTCGTGCAAGCACAAGCAATATGGCAAAAAGCCGACGCAAACAGCTTGAAAAAATGGAAATTGCCGAAAAACCAAAGGCTGTACGCGTTCCGCTTAAATTTAAATTTGAATTTGATATAAAACCTTATGATGAGGTTTTATATGTGGACAACCTTGAAGTTCACGCAGGTGGAAAAAAACTGATTGAAAATTTAAATATAGATTTGCGCAGAGGTGAACGACTTATCATTGCAGGTGCAAACGGCACCGGCAAAACAACCTTGCTTAACACTATTACAGGTCGCAACCGCCCTGTAGCAGGTAAAGTTAAACTTGGCACAGGTGTAAAACCTGCGATTTTTGATCAGTATATTGTGAACAAATCCGGCAGCATCATAGACAATATCTGGGCGTTGAGACCAAAGTGGACACAGCTGGAAGTACGAAACTATCTTGCACGTTTTGGTTTCCGTGGTGAAGATGTTTTTAAGGAAAGCTCTTCACTTTCGGGTGGCGAAAAGGCGAGAATGCGTTTTTGTGAAATCAGTCTTGACCGTGCAAATCTGTTGTTCCTTGACGAACCTACAAATCATCTGGATATCTATATGCGCGAGGCGATCACAAATGCTCTTATGAACTATGAAGGAACAATTGTGGTTATCACCCACGACCGTTTCCTTATGAAGAGTCTTGATTGTCCTATTATGTGTCTGGAAAACAAAACAGGCGTATTTTATAAAGACTTTGACGACTTTATTGCAAAACGTTCCGCCAGTCAGTTTATGGTTAAAAAGACTGTGGACAAGGCAGTAAAGGAAGAAAAAGCGGCTGTGCAGCTTAACCAGAAAGAGCAGCGCAGAAAAGCAGCACAGGACCGTGCACGTTTTAAAGAATGTGAACGGGAAATTGACTCACTGCAGGAAAAGCTGGATCAGTATCAGCTTGATATGCAGAATGTGGAAATTGTATCCGACCACGAAAAAATGGCACAGCTTTGGAAAAACATGGAAGCTGACAAAGAAAAAATGGATGCACTGATGGACGAATGGGCAGAACTTGCCGAACGTCTTGAAGGATAAAATAATTTTTTACGGGTGACTTATGAAAAAAGAAAAATCTTGCGGAGCGTTAGTTTTCTATTTAAAAGAGAATAAAGAACAGATACTTCTGATAAAACATTCCAACAGCGGTCACTGGTCTTTTCCTAAAGGCCATGTGGAAGCGGGAGAAACAGAGGTAGAAACCGCTGTGCGCGAAATCAAAGAAGAAACAGGTGTCGATGCCAATATTGATACAAGATTCCGTGAGGTTGTTACATATTCACCTAAAAAAGATGTTATAAAAGATGTTATATACTTTTTTGCAACAGCTGATAATTATTATACCGAACGACAGGAGGAAGAAGTTTCCGAAGTTATGTGGGTTGATATCAACAAGGCAATAAAATATGTAAGCTATAAAAACGACAAACAGCTTGTGAACAAAGCAATCCGATTTTATAAAAAACATAAAGGAGAGTTTGCAAAATGACAGTTACAACAACACCTAACATTGAAGGAAAAAGAATAGTTGAATACAAAGGAATTGTTTTTGGCGAAGTTATTTCAGGTGTGGATTTTGTCAAGGACTTTGCGGCAGGCCTTACAAACTTTTTTGGCGGCCGTTCCGGCAGCTATGAACAGGAACTTATTCAGGCAAGATACAACGCTGTACAGGAAATGCAGAAACACGCAGAAATGATGGGTGCAAATGCAATTGTAGGTGTTGATATTGATTATGAGGTGCTTGGTCAGGGCGGCAATATGATGATGGTTACTGCATCAGGTACAGCGGTGGTAATTGAATAATCAATATAACAGTTACAGCTTGTGAAAATTTTGTAACATGCGGAGCATAGTATGGAAAGAGAACAGAAAGAACAAATTTTAAAAGGTTTTCTCGATTTCTGGGATAAACTTGACCCGAAATCCAGAGATTTTCTTGTGGACAGCAGCTATGATATGAGCTACAAAGCGGGTGAAAATATTCACAACGGTGAATACAACTGCCTTGGTATTATGTTTGTGACAAAGGGGATGCTGAGAGTTTATCTTATGTCTGAGGAGGGTAAAGAGGTTACACTTTACAGGGAAGAACCAGGTGATGTCTGTGTGCTTTCGGCCTCCTGCGTGCTGTCAGAAATAACATTTGATGTTCACATTGACTGTGTTGAGGATACAGAGGTTCTTGTGCTTACTGCAGATGCATTTGCACATCTGATAGCAAGCAACATCTACTTTGAAAATTTTCAGAATAAGATAAAAGCACAGCGTATGTCTGATATTATGTGGACAATGCAGCAAATTCTGTTTTACAGTTTTGACAAACGTCTTGCAATTTTTCTTTATGATGAACTTGTTAAAAACGGTCCGATAATCACATATTCTCACCTTGAAATTGCCAAATATCTTGGCAGTGCAAGGGAGGTTGTGTCTCGAATGCTTAAATATTTTGAAAAAGAAGGCATTATTGCTGTTTCCCGCAAGGAAATTGAAATTGTGGATAAAAAGAAACTTTTTGAACATACAATGTAATGTGACCTGATTACATACACCAAAGGAATAATATGGTATATTGTAATCAAAGAAAAGGAAAACAAAACAAAGCAAAATAAAAAGGAGAAATATTATGGCATTGAAAATCACAGCTGAAAACTTTGAATCCGTTGTTCTTGGAAGCGATAAACCTGTATTGGTAGATTTTTGGGCAACATGGTGCGGCCCTTGCAAAATGATTGCGCCTGTTATCGAAGAACTTGCTGCAGACCTTGAAGGCAAGGTTGTTGTTGGCAAACTGGACGTTGATGAAGTACCATCAATTGCAGGACGATACAATGTAATGAGTATTCCTACACTTGTAGTGTTCAAAGATGGTAAGGAAGTTAACCGCCTTGTAGGTTTCCGTCCAAAAGCACAGATTGTTGCAGCACTTGGTTTATAAAAACGAAAAAAGCTTTCAGATGTATTGTCTGAAAGCTTTACTTTTATTTATTGTTTTGAGGTAAAAATATGCTTTACAATGCAAAAAACGGAACAGTTGTTGTCTGTAATACACAAATGGATTATATTTCCTTTGGCAATGGGGACAAAAATCTTATAATTATTCCGGGACTTGGAGAAGGCTTGCGTTCAATGAAAGGCCTTGCTTTGCCAATGGCATTTATGTACAGAATATTTGCAAAGGAATACAGAGTATATATACTCGGCACCAGGAGAATAATGCCTGCCGGATATACAACAAAGGATATGGCAGATGACCTTAAAAAATCTGTAGATATTCTCGGGATACATAAGGCAGATATTGTAGGTGTTTCTCAAGGTGGGATGATTGCACAGCATTTTGCTGCAGATTATCCGCAGAATGTGGAAAAACTTGTACTTGCTGTTACCTGCGCAAAAGCAAATGAATATGTAAAAACTGCTGTAACACCATGGATTGAAATGGCAAAACAGGGCAGATATCAGGAACTGATGACAGATAATTTCCGTAAAATGTATACAGAGGAATATATAAGAAAAAACAGATTTATGCTTCCGTTTGCAACACGGTTTGGTGCACCAAAAAGCTATGATAAATTTATTGTTATGGCAAATGCCTGTATCAGCCATGACTGTATGGAAAAACTTGAACAGATAAAAGCCCCGGCTTTGATTATAGGCGGTGAAAAAGATATGATTGTGGGTGGTGAATCCTCATATATTTTAAGCGAAAAAATAAAGGGAAGCAGATTGTTTATGTATTCACACTATGGTCATTCTCTTTATGATGAAGCAACAGATTTCAATAAAAAAGTATACGATTTTATCAAAGAATAATACTGTAAAAACAAAGCATATAAAATCTCCGTAACAGGGGTGTCACAAAGACACTCATACGGGGATTTTTTTATTGATTTTTTATGTAAAGATGTTGTAATCTGAACTGATTTTTAGTATTATTATATAAGGAGATTTATAGTCAATTATAGATTTTTAAATACAGTTTATATAAAATTCAGGAGGTTATGTATGAGCACTTTTTATGTTACTTTGGATAAGTTTGTAAAACGACATCGTCTTGAAGTTATTTATGTGCCTGCAGAAATGACAGAAATCAAAATTACAAGCAAGGAAGTAAACCGTCCGGGTCTTATGCTGTCCGGTTTTGAAGAACATTTTGACAGCAGAAGAATTCAGGTTATCGGCCAAATGGAATACAGCTATGTAAACAGTCTGGAACACAACACAAAAATGGCAAAACTTAAAAGACTGTTCGAAACAGGTATCCCTGCAGTGGTTATCACAAGCAACCTGCTTATTTCCAGTGAATTTGTAGATCTGGCAAGACAGCATAAGGTGCCTGTGCTCCGTTCTGCCGAAACAACATCAAGTTTTATGGCGGCAGCAATTTCCTACCTGAATGTTGAACTTGCACAGAGAATTACCCGTCATGGTGTTCTTGTTGAAGTTTATGGCGAAGGTGTGCTTATTATTGGTGACAGCGGTGTTGGTAAAAGTGAAACAGCTATCGAACTTGTAAAACGCGGTCATCGTCTTATTGCTGATGATGCTGTTGAAATCAGAAAAGTTTCCAACCACACACTTGTAGGTCAGGCACCTTCAAATATCCGTCACTTTATCGAACTCCGCGGTGTAGGCATCATCAATATTGCACGTGCATACGGTTCAGGTGCTGTAAAACAGACACAGGGCATCGATATGGTCATCGAACTTGAAAACTGGAAACCTGAAAAGAACTACAGTACAACAGGCCTTACAGATGATTATATGGATATCCTTGGTATCAGCGTTATCAAATCCACAGTTCCGGTAAGACCTGGTCGTAACCTTTCTATCATCATTGAAACAGCAGCTATTACAAACCGTCAGAAAAAGATGGGTTACAACCCTGCAAAAGAACTTCTGGCACAGCTTGGTATTGAAGAATAAGAAGGTAGATGCAAATGAAACTTATAGCTGACCTGCACACCCATACAAACTATTCTGCCCATGCGGTAAACACAATTTCCGAAATGATAAACCAGGCTGTTAAGCTTGGTTACAAGGCTGTGGCACTTACTGACCACAGCCCGTCAATGCCTGATTCGGGACATATATGGCATTTCGGAAACGGTGATGATATTCCGCCTGTGGTTGATGGTACTCTGGTGCTTTTCGGCGGTGAGGTTGATGTTATGACAGTGGAAGGAGACATGGATCTTCCCGAAAGTTATGTCAAAAATCTTGACTGGGTTATAGCGTCTCTTCATAAACGTTTTGTGCCAAAGCTTACTTTTGAGCAGGCTACACAGTTATGGCTTAATGTAGCTAAAAATCCGTATGTGGATATGATAGGGCACTGCGAACAGCTTGATCACGAATTTGATCTGGATAAGGTTATTCCGGCATTTGTGGAAAACAACAAGGTTGTTGAATTCAATGGCAACTCTATTGCTGCAAGACCTGGCGGTGAAAAAAATATGCTGGAACTTGCAAAAGCCTGCAAAAAATACGGCTGTAAAGTCGCAATAAACTCTGATGCCCATTCAATCTATAAAATGGGAAAAATTTACGGAGTATATGAAATTCTGGAAAGTATTGATTTCCCTGAAGAACTTATTATAAATACAGATTTTGAAAGACTTATGGCGGAAATCACTCTCCACAACAAACCAATAATAAAAAAACTCAGCGAATACAAGGATTAGAATTATGGAAAAATTATTTATCGGTGTAGACCTCGGCGGTACAAATATTGCTGTAGGTATTGTAAATGAAAACGGCGAAATTTTATATAAAAAATCAACCCCTACAAACCTTCCTCAGCCGGAAAATGTTATTGAAGAAAAAATAGCAAATCTCTGCAAGGAAGTATGTGCAGACAAAAATCTTGAACTTGGCAAGGATATTACCTTTGTAGGTGTTGGCACACCGGGTAACGTTAACAGCAATACCGGTGTGGTTGCTTTCAACGCAAACTTTGGTTATGTTGACTGGCATCTCAAAGAAAAACTTGAAGGTTTGCTCGGTGTTCAGGTAGAGATTGAAAACGATGCAAATGCAGCTATTATTGCAGAAGTTGTTGCAGGCTGTGCAAAAGGCTGCAGAGATGCTGTTATCCTTACACTCGGTACAGGTGTAGGTGCAGGTGTTGCAATCAATGGCGAAGTTTTCACCGGTTTTAACCAGAGTGGTACAGAAATCGGCCATATGGTTATCGATGTAGCTGGCAGACCATGCAATTGCGGCAGAAGAGGTTGTTTTGAAAAATATGCTTCTGCAACAGCACTTGTTTATGATACAAAAATTGCAATGGAAAACGACCCTGACTCACTTTTATGGAAAGTGTGCCCTGATATTAATAAAGTAAATGCAAAAACAGCATTTGATGCAAAAGATATGGGTGATGAAACAGCACGCAAAGTTGTTGATACATATATTGGATACCTTGCATGCGGTATTGTAAACGTTATCAATATCTTCCAGCCGGAAGTACTTTGTCTTGGTGGTGGTGTTTCCAACCAACAGGAAGGTCTTCTGGCACCAATTCAGGAATATCTCGACAGAGAAGACTATGCAAGAACACTCAAAGACAGAGTTACACTTAAAATTGCAACATTCAGAAACGATGCAGGTATCATCGGTGCCGCATTAATCGGAGTTAAATAATGATCAAGACTTTTTTAGAGGATAATAAAATTCAGTATCTCTGCAATGAAAGCCTGAAAAAGCATACTACTTTTAAGGTGGGCGGCAATGCAGCATTTGTAGCTATGCCGGAAAACGTACAGCAGGTTATCAGACTTCTTGAATTTCTCAGAAAAGAAAATATAAGATATTATTTTCTCGGTAAGGGCTCAAATGTGATTTTTCGAGATGAAGGTTTTGATGGTGTTATCATCAAAACGGCAAATCTGAACAGAATTGAATTTACAGATGAAAACACAGTTTATGTGCAGTCCGGTGTTGTGCTTAATGTACTCTGCAAAGCTTTGCAGGAAAAATCCCTTGCAGGTCTTGAGTTCTGTTATGGCATTCCGGGCAATGTGGGCGGTGGATTGTATATGAACGCAGGCGCATATGGCGGAGAAATTTCTCAGGCACTTCTTGAAGTTGAATATATCGACGAAAACTGCACTGTACAGAAAATAAAAGCTGAAGACTGTGAATACAGCTACCGTCACTCTGTATTCCAGAAGAAAAACTGGTTTATCACAGGTGCAACATTTGTACTGACAAAAGGCAATAGGGATGAAATTCTCAGCTTTATGGAAGATATTATGCAGAGAAGAATCGACAAACAGCCGCTTGATAAACCAAGTGCAGGCAGTTCTTTCAAAAGACCTGTGGGTTATTTTGCAGCAGCACTCATAGAACAGTGTGGCCTCAAAGGATGTACTGTAGGTGGTGCACAGGTGAGCGAAAAACATTCAGGTTTCATTGTGAATACAGGGGATGCCACCTGCAAGGATATTGTTGAACTTGCTCAGCATGTGGAAAAAGTTGTGCTGGAAAAAACCGGTGTAACAATAGAAAAAGAAATGATTATTGTTTAAAAATTAAAAGGAAGTAAAAATGGATAAAGGTTTGTTTATTGTTACCG
>JAZOTI010000067.1:0-12283 GCA_045657565.1 Oscillospiraceae bacterium
AACACAGAAGGCAAAATCCAGATTCTTGCAATCAACAACCTTGGTGTTCTCTATGTTGTGGAACAGGGTGAAACAATCAAAAGCTTTGCTGACCTTAAAGGCAAAACAATCTACTCCACAGGCAAAGGCACAACACCTGAATACGCACTCAACTACCTCCTTTCACAGAACGGTGTTGACCCTGCAACAGATGTTACAATTGAATGGAAAAGCGAAGCTGCTGAAATCGTAGCTGTTCTCAAACAGAACCCTGATGCTATTGCAGTTCTTCCACAGCCATTTGTAACAGTAGCTCAGACACAGGTTGAAGGTCTTAACGTTGCACTCAGCTTCAATGACGAATGGAATGCTCTTGGCAATGGTTCCAGCCTTGTAACAGGCGTTATCGTTGCAAGAAAAGAATTTGTTGAACAGAATCCTGACCAGATTGCTGTTTTCCTTGACGAATTCAAAGCTTCCACAGAATTTATCAACACAAACGTTGAAGAAGGCGCAACACTTGTTGAAAACCTTATCGGCGTTAAAGCCCCTGTAGCTAAAAAAGCAATTCCTAACTGCAACATCAAATTCTTTGAAGGCGAAGAAATGAAAGCTGTTGTAAGCGGTTACCTCCAGACACTTTTCGACCAGAATCCAAAAGCAACAGGCGGCAAAATGCCTGCGGACGATTTCTACTATGCAAGATAAAAAACAGACTTTTTTAAACAGTAAAATTGAAAAAGTATCAGCGGTTGCCGCAGCACTTGTGCTGTGGCAGCTTGCTGCTGTTTTAATTGGAGAAGAAGTTCTTCTGGTTTCCCCTGTCAAAGTGTTGTCCCGTTTGTCAGAACTGATTTTTGAAACTGAATTCTGGACTGCTGTTCTGTTTTCTTTCAAGCGAATAACCCTTGGTTTTTTAATGGCTGTTGCAAGCGGCATTGTTCTTGCTGTTGCAGCATACCGCTTCCGCATTGTTGAGGTATTCCTGTGGCCTTATATGGCAGTGATAAAAGCAATTCCTGTTGCAAGCTTTATCATTCTCTGCCTTATCTGGCTTTCTTCCTCCTCGCTGCCTGTGTTTATCTCATTTCTTATCGTTCTCCCTGTTATCTACACCAATATGCTGCAGGGGTTCAAAAGCACCGACAGCAAAATGCTGGAAATGGCAAAAACTTTCCGTCTTACATTCTTTAAAAAACTTGTTTTCATCTATCTTCCTGCACTTAAACCATACTTTATTTCCGCATTGTCCATCTCACTTGGCCTTGCGTGGAAAAGTGGTGTAGCGGCAGAAATTATCGCCATAAGCGATGGCAGTATGGGTGAAATGCTGTACAATGCCAAACTGTACCTTGCAACAGCTGACCTGTTCAGCTGGACTGTGACAATTGTTGTTGTAAGCATTGTTTTTGAAAAGGTTATTCTTTTGGCAGTAAACAGAATTTTCAAAAGACTGGAGGATTTGTAATGGATATTATTATAAAAAACCTGAATAAATCCTTTGGTGACAACAAAGTATTAAACAACATCAACGCGGTTATCCGTCACGGAAAAACTACCGCCATTATGGGACAGAGCGGTGTGGGCAAAACCACACTTTTCAATATTATGCTTGGCTTTGAAAAAGCTGACAGCGGAGAAATATTGAATCTCCCCGCCACAAAATCAGCGGTATTTCAGGAAAACCGACTTTGCGAAAGTTTTTCTGTTATCACAAATATACGCCTTGTAAACGATAATCTCAGCGATGAAACAATTATGGAGCACCTTGAAAGTGTCGGCCTCGGCCACTGCGCTGGACAGAAAGTCAGCACTCTCAGCGGTGGCATGAAACGCCGCGTGGCACTTGTGAGAGCCGTTCTTGCCGAAAAGGATATCTTGTTCCTTGACGAGCCGTTCAAAGGTCTTGACGAAGACACCAGAGACAAAGTGACCGCTTACCTTGCGGACAACACCAAAGGACTTACCGTTGTTATTATCACCCATCAACCGGAAGATGCCCAGGCTTTGGATGCTGATATAATCCATCTCAAAAAACATTCTTAATAAAAATTATAATCATTTAGTTTTGTCCTGATAAAAAGAAAAACACTGCAGAAAATTCTGCAGTGTTTTTTCTTTTATCTGAATATTCAATTATCTGAGAAATTCATTTTTGCTGAGTGCTTTGAGATATGCGTTGAGGAAGCCCTGAATTTCGCCGTCCATTACAGAGTCAACTCTGCCGTCTTCAAAGCCTGTACGGTGGTCTTTAACCAGTGTGTAAGGCATAAATACATAGCTGCGGATCTGGCTGCCCCAGGCGATTTCCTTCTGTACACCTTTGATATCTTCAATTTTGTCAAGGTGTTCCTGTTCTTTAATCTGTGCAAGTTTTGCACGGAGCATTTTCATACACATATCCTTATTCTGGAACTGGCTGCGTTCGTTCTGGCATGCAACAACAATGCCTGTAGGAATGTGTGTAAGACGAACAGCTGAAGATGTTTTGTTAACGTGCTGGCCACCTGCACCTGATGCACGGTAAACGTCCATTTTGATATCTTCTTCGCGGATAACAATTTCGTCATCATTTTCAATTTCAGGCATAACTTCGCAGGAAGCAAAGGAAGTGTGGCGTCTGCCGGAAGCGTCAAAAGGAGAAACACGCACAAGACGATGTACGCCGTGTTCGCCTTTCAGGAAACCGTAAGCATTTTCCCCTTCAATGGAGAAAGAAACGCTTTTAATGCCTGCTTCATCACCTTCAAGATAGTCAATTGTTGTTGTTTTGTAGCCTGCTTTTGTGCAGTATTTGCCGTACATACGGAACAGCATTTCGCACCAGTCCTGACTTTCTGTGCCGCCTGCACCTGCATGAAGGGTAATGATTGCGTTGTTTTTGTCATATTCGCCTGTGAGAAGATTGCGCAGACGGAGGAGTTCGATCTGTTCTGTAAGGCTGTTCGCTGTAGAGATGATGTCGCCTTCAAGGCTTTCATCTTCCATTTCTTCATACATTTCAATCATTGTTTCAATATCATCAACTGCTGTGATGATATCGTCCACAGACTGTTTTTTATCTTTAAGCTGTTTAATCTGGCTGAAAACTTTTGCCTGTTTTGAAGGATCTTCCCAGAAAGCAGGGTTCTGTGTATCAACTTCCAGCTTTTCAATTTCCATAAGAATCTGATTGTATGCAACTGCGTCCTTCAAATCGTCAATCTGACCCTTTGCATCGGAAGCAATTTTTTTATAATCGTCAACAATTATCATAATTACCTCAATTTTTCACAAATATACTTTATTATAATATCACAATAAAGTTTGGTAGTAAAGATTTTTGTGCTTTACTTATTGCCGAAAATTTATTATAATTATTATTTGACAGTTATGTATTTATTACAAAACAGGAGATTTTATAATGTACAACTATAACGGTTACACTTGTGACGTATGTAACGAAAAATTCACATCTCAGAGCGATGTTGTTGTTTGCCCTGAATGCGGCACACCTCACCACCGCGAATGCTATAAACAGCTTGGCCACTGTGTTAACGAAGCAAGACACGCAGAGGGCTTTGAATGGACTGCACCACAGAAAGCGGTTAATCCTAACATAACAAACTGTCCTAAATGCGGACATGAAAACCCAAAAGATTCCGTATTCTGTGAAAACTGCGGAATATCACTTACTGTACAGACTCCAAAAGGCCATGGTATGGGTCAGGCACCTGTTTTCGGCGATTTTATGTCTCAGAGCAATCCAAATGCCGTGCCACCTGTTATGGCTTCAGGCCTTGAAGGTGAACACGACGGTGTCAGCTATAAAGATATGGCAATTTATATGGGTCCTTCCCACGCTTATTATGTTTACAACTTCAAAAGAATAAATGCCGACAAAAAAGCACGCACTTTTGTGCTGTCCGCATTTTTGTTTGACGGACTGTATTTTATGTACCGCAAAATGTGGCTGGAATCCATCATCATTCTGATTGTAAGCACAATACTCGCTGTTCCAAGTTCTCTTGTACTTTTGGAAACAACAGGACTTATTCCATCATCCTCCCCACTGCTTTTCAGCGGTATTGAAACTCTGGTAACAATATGCAGCGTGCTTACTCTTGCTGTCAAGATCCTGCTTGGTTTTATCGCCGTGCCTCTTTATCAGAAAAGAGTCGTGAAAGACCTTAAACGTTTCAAAACACAAAGCAGTTCCAACAACGAATATTACCAGAAAGTCGTTTCAAAATCCGGCCCTTGCAAAGCAGTTTTGCTTGTATCTGCGGCACTTATGATAGCATATTTGTTCATTTAAAAGTTTGTTTATAATCAACAATCTTTTTTTGAAAAAGTCATTGATTTTTACCAAAAAAATTCGTAAAAATCCTTGACTTACACAGCTTTTGCTGATATAATTAGATGCTGACTGAGAAAGTCAGTTCCTTGCCCTGTATAAGGCAGGGCCTTAAAGTCCAAAAGGAGGTACACTATGATGCAGAAATACGAAGCTATGGTGGTAATCAGCACTAAACAGGAAGAAGAAGTAGTTAAAGGTCTCGTAGAAAAATTCAAAGGCCTTATCGAAGAAAACGGTACTCTCGTTTCTGTTGATGAATGGGGCAAAAAAAGACTTGCTTACGAAATCAACAAAGAAACAGAAGGCTACTATGTGCTTTACACATTTGAATCCAATGCTGCTTTCCCTGCTGAACTGAGCCGCAGACTCAGAATCACAGAAGGTCTTTTGCGTTCAATGATCATCGCTCTTTAATTTAGGAGGCAAAAATGAATGTTGTATGTTTAGTTGGCAGTCTTACTGCTGACCCTGAATTGCGACAGCCACCAAACGGTATCAGCGTTTGCAGCTTTTCTGTTGCAATCAACCGCTCCTTTGCAGGTGCAAATGGTGAAAGACAGGCAGACTTTATCAACTGCGTTGCTTGGAGACAGACTGCTGAATTTATCTCCAGATATTTCAGAAAAGGCCAGAACATCGGTCTTAACGGTTCTATCCAGACAAGAACATATCAGGATAAAGACACAGGCAAAAACCGCACAGCATTTGAAGTTGTTATCAACAACGCTTACTTTGTAGAAAGCAAAGGTACAAGCCAGAACACAAGCTTTGGCAACGGCGGTTATAACAACTATCAGGAAACAGCAAAACCAGCAGGCATTGCTTCATCCTTCTCAACAGGTGAGTTGGATGATTTCTCCAGCATCGCAAGCGATGACGGAGATTTACCGTTTTAAATTTTGATTAGGAGGCTTATCTACCATGGAAAGAAATGATAGAGAATTTAAAGGCGGCCGTCCAGTAAGACGCAGCCGTAAAAAAGTTTGCAGCTTTTGTATGGAAAAAGCTGAAACAATCGACTACAAAGACACAGCTAAGCTCAGAAAATACATCACAGAAAGAGGTAAGATCGTTCCTCGCCGTGTAACAGGTACATGTGCACAGCACCAGAGACATCTTACAACAGCTATCAAAAGAGCTCGTACAGTTGCTTTGTTGCCATACACAAACAACTAATATTAAATTAGTTAGCTAAAAGGTGGGATTTTCCCACCTTTTTATTTTGTTAAAAATCATTTACCATCCATCACAATTATTTTCACTGTCCCATTTCTGCATATACAACTGACTTTATTCTGGTATATCGCCTTATATCAATACAAAAACAAAAGCCATCCGCAAACCGCAGATGGCTTTTAATTGTATTTTATCATTCACCCTGAGATTCTGACCCGATTGCTGAATCCGGTGTGGATTCTGGTGTAGGTGTCGGTGTAGGTGTCGGTGTAGGCTCAGGTGTTGGTGTTGGGGTTGGTGTTGGTGTAGGAGTCGGAGTTGGGGTAGGCTTTGGAGTAGGTGTAGGTGTTGCTGTAGGACTTGGAGTTGGTGTTTCAAACGGTTTGTCATTGGCAACATACAGAATAAGAACATCATCCTCCAGGCTTATTTCTTCACCTTCCGCTATGCTCAAATCCGCTACCATTCCCGAAACATATTCCCTAGTCTGGTCAACATACTCCTTGCGGTGCTGGATTTTAAGTGCCTCCAGTTTTCTTACTGCATCGTTGTAGCTTATACCTTTGAGTCCCGCAGGAACATATACTGTTCTTGGACCAAGGCTTACTGTAAGATACACCGTCTGCCCTGCTTCGATTTCAGTATTCCGCTGTGGTGACTGCTTGCAGATCTCCCCTTCCTTGTAATCCTCGCTGTATGCTTCAAGTCTTACAAAAGTATAAATCTGCTGGTAATCGCTGTCTGTAATTACATCCGCATAGTTTTTGCCCACAAAATCCGGCAAAAGATAACCTGTTGTTTCTATTTCCCCGCTCGTCTGACTGCTTGTGTCATCACTGCTGCTTTGCACAGGCTGTGGTTTTATTGAAATAACCGCAACAATAAAAAGGATGATAAATGCTGCCGCAATGCCGATATACTGCAGCTGCTTTTTCTTTTTATCGGTTTCGGTTATTTTCTTTGGTTCCTTTACCACCACGCCTTTATCGTCAAGCATAAGTACAAAATCACTTACAGAATCAAGGCGTTCTTTAGGGTTTTCCTTGGTTGCATATTTAAGAGCTTCCACCGCATATTTAGGAAAATGACGATATATATCCTTTTCCGCAAATGCTTCCCTGGCAAGATATTTACCTGTTACCGCATAATAAATAAGACAAGCCAAAGCATATATATCAGTATACATCCCCTGAAAACGGTCGGAATAATACTGTTCCGGTGCAGAAAAACCGTCATACAGCTTGTACACTATATGTTCGTTTTTTGTGCGCAGGTCCTGAATTGCATATCCTGTAACAACAACAGTATTGTCTGCTGTTATAAGAATTGTTTCATCACTGATACCGCCGTGATGGATATTAAGTTTTGAAAATTCACCCAGCAGGCTGAAAACATCGTCCAGTAACCAGCGGATTTCCTTGAAAGTAAAAGGCTTGCCTCTTTTGATAAGCACCTGACTGAGCGGTGTGCCTGTTACATATTCCCTTACAGCGTAGGCTGTTTTGTTCTGTGTAAACACCTCATATATTGCAGGCATTGCAGGATGCTTTATCTTCTGCATAGTCTGGTGAAGTTCGATAAAATCCATCAGCAGGTTTTTGAAAAGCACCTGTTTTTCCGGCTGTACCGAAACTTCATCCCCATGGCGTGGTGCAACAAGGGTGACCGGGAGAAATTCCTTTACCAGCACTGTTTTCTGACGGGTTATGTCAAAAGAAAAATATGTTGTGCTTTCCCCGTCCACAGAAAAAATATTGCCTATAACATAATTCCCGAGTTTTGTTCCATAGGAAAGAGTGCCGGGTATGGATTCTCTTTCTTTCTGAGAAAATCCACACCAGACACATTTATCACTGTCATTCAATTGTCTGCCGCAAAAAATACAATCAGACATTTAAATTCTCCTAAAAATTAAAGTTCAGGCAAATCTTCTGTGTTTTCAAGGTTGTTGTAAACGTTCTGAACGTCATCATCTTCGACAAGAGCGTCAAAGAAGAGAGCAAGTTTTTTGAGTGCTTCTTCATCTGTAACTTTTGTATAGTTATTTGGAACTTTGCTTGCTTCAGCAGAAGTTACGTTGTAGCCCATATCTCTGAGTGCTGCTGCAACGTTGCCAACCTGTGAAGGATCTGTTTCAAATTCGATGATGCCATCTTCTTCAAAGGAAACATCGTTTGCGCCTGCTTCCATGCAAGCTTCGAGAGCTTTTTCTTCATCAACTGTTTCTTCTTCACATACGATGATGCCTTTTTCTTCGAACATAAAGGAAACGCAGCCGCTTGTACCAAGGTTGCCACCGAATTTATCGAAATAGTGACGAACGTTGGAAGCTGTTCTGTTTCTGTTGTCGGAAAGGCATTCTACGATAACAGCAATACCGCTGTGACCATAGCCTTCGTATACGATGCTTTCGTAGTTTGTTTTGTCATCGCCTTCAGCTTTTTTGATTGCACGCATAAGGTTGTCCTGTGGAACGTTTGCTGCACGACCTTTTGCGAGGAGGTCACGAAGACGAGAGTTGTTGTTAGGGTCTGTGCCGCCTTCTTTAACAGCTACAGAAATTTCTCTGGCAAGTTTTGTAAAAACTTTTGCTCTTGCTGCGTCGTTGGCACCTTTTTTTCTTTTGATTGTACTCCACTTTGAATGTCCTGACATTTGAGTATCTCCTATATTATATAAATTTATTCATTATTCCATCTATAGCTGTAAAAGCTATATACCACCCTATATATTATCACACTTTTATTCAAATAGCAAATATTTGCAGTAATTTTGTGAATAAAAATTTTTCTGCGGTTTATACTAAATGCAGAAAGGAGTGTTTGATCTATGAACAAAAACGAAAATAACAAAAACAACAAAAACAACAACGAACAGCAGAACCGTCAGGAAAAGAACCGTCAGGAACAGAACCGTCAGGAAAATCAGCAGAAAAACCAGAACAGAAGATAGTTTCCTGATAAAATACTGTTTTTGAAAACAAAAAGCAGGCTTGAATGGTTTTTTCAAGCCTGCTTTTACTTTTTTACTGTTTACCTTCCTTTATGCCGTCTGCGCTTGCAACGCTGAAGATTGTACGGAAGAAAATTTTAACATCATTTGCAAAGGTGATGTCTTTTACATAATCGCCATCATATTTTGCCTTTACATCAATAGGAAGTTCGTCACGTCCCATAACCTGTGCAAGGCCTGTGAGACCCGGACGCACATCGTTTGCACCGTATTTATCCCTTTCTGCAATAAGATCAAACTGATTCCACAGTGCAGGACGCGGACCGATAATGCTCATTTCCCCTTTTAAGATATTGAATATCTGAGGAAGTTCATCAAGGCTGGATTTGCGCAGGAATCTACCGATTTTTGTGATTTTGCTTGCAGGGTCTGCCAGCAGGTGTGTAGGCACATCTTTTGGTACATCCGCATACATTGTACGGAATTTTAGAATTTCAAAATGAGTTTTATCCTTGCCTACCCTTTTCTGTCTGAAAAGCACAGGTCCTTTTGAATCCAGTTTGATAAGTACTGCAAGTATTATCAAAACAGGAGACAAAACAACAATTGCCCCTAAAGACAGAACTATATCAAAAAATCTTTTAATATACTGATACATAAGCTTTCTCCGATATATTAATGATAATCTACAACCTGATGGTTAAATGTAGGCACCATTGCCTTGATTTTTTCCATAAGTTTTCCCCTGTCGTTTTCATATGCGGAAGCTTTGAGCTCCAACAGGTCGGTGAAGAAACGGGATGCATCCATTTTAAGCGGTGATCCGATAAAAATCTTATTATTATCGGTTTTGCGCAGTCCTTCTTCGTCCATAAGCAGTTCTTCGTAAAGCTTTTCGCCAGGTCTCAGACCTGTAAACACAATGTCGATATCCTTGTAAGGAATAAGCCCTGACATTTTGATAAGATTTTCCGCAAGTGTGACAATCTTGACAGGTTCACCCATATCGAGAACAAAAATTTCACCGCTTTTGTTGTTGATTGCACCAGCTTCCAGCACAAGGGAAACTGCTTCTGGAATAGTCATAAAGTAACGTATGATTTCCTTGTCTGTAACTGTAAGCGGACCGCCTTCGGCAAGCTGTTCCTTAAACAGTGGAATAACGGAACCGTTTGAACCGAGAACATTGCCGAAACGAACTGCAGCAAAGGTTGTTGTACCTTCGGTGTTTTCTGCAATGTTCTGAATAATCATTTCACAGATACGTTTGGTTGCACCCATAACGTTTGTAGGGTTAACCGCTTTGTCTGTGGATATGAGAACAAATTTTTCCACATTGTATTTTTCTGCGCAGAGTGCACAGTTGTATGTGCCGAAAACATTGTTTTTAACAGCTTCTTCCGGTGCATCTTCCATAAGCGGAACATGCTTGTGGGCTGCTGCGTGGAACACAACCTGAGGTCTGAGCTCATCGAACAGGTCATCCATCTTTTTGGTGTCACGAACAGATGCAATTCTTACATCAAGGTCAAGTTTTTTGCCGTATTTGCGCTTGAGTTCCTGCTGGATTGAATATGCACTGTTTTCGTAAATATCCACGATTACAAGTTTTTCAGGTTTGAAACCTGCAATCTGACGACAAAGTTCGCTACCTATGGAACCACCGCCACCTGTAACCATAACAATCTTGTTATTGATAAAATTATATGCTTCTTCTGCCAGAATGATAGGTTCTCTGCCCAGAAGATCTTCAACCTTAACATCAGTAATGCGGGAAAGGATATCCTCGTCATCCTTGATGATTTTGACAATGTCAGGAAGCATACGGATGTTACAGTCGGTGGATGCACACAAATCCAGTATGCGTTTTTTGTTTTTAGCATCCAGTGTAGGAATTGCCACAAGAATTGTTTCAATCTGACACTGTTTTACAAGGGTTGGGATATCTTCGGTTGTACCCATAACCTGAACGCCCATAAGGTTTCTGCCTACTTTGTTTTTGTCATCATCAACAGCACAGATAACGTTCATTTCCTTGGTTGGGTTTTTGTTTATTTCATGAAGCAGGGTTGAAGCCGCATCCCCCGCACCAACAACAAGAACTCTGCGGCGTTTTTTGCCTTTTCGGTTTATTTTTGTGTTGCGGTACATACGATAAACAAGGCGGATATACAATGTGAATGTTGTTGCAAACATTGCCGACAAACCGTAAACACTTAACGGAATACGTCGTTCATCAAACAGAACCAGTGTCATACATACAAATATCACCGTTGCTATTACCGATGACATACAGCATCGGAAAATTTCCACTATCTCAGCATATCGCCACAAGCTGTCATACATGCCTGTTGTGGCATATACAACCGCAAAGCAGGACACAAACAGAAAACAGCTGGAAACCAGCAGGCTGAAATACGCATTCATATCCGCTCTGCCGGAAATCAGCACCCATGTGAGTGAATATGCGACTGCAACCACAAACACGTCTGCCATAAGCAAAATAAATCTGCGGTTTTTTGACAGAAATTTTGAAAATTTTGTTTTTATATAGTCAGACATATACGTCTCCTGAACATAAAATAATTTTTATTTAAATAATTTTACTACATTTTACATCAATAATCAATTAAAAACCCTAAAATACATATATTATTATACAATAGTATTTTAAAAATATAAAAACAGGCAATTCTTTTTTGAATTGCCTGTGAAATATATATTATTTACCGATTTCCGCAAGGATAAGGTCAGGGTTCTTTTCAGTTGCCCAGTTAACATTCCATGGGCTTGTGAAGAGAAGAAGTTTGCGGTTTTTAAAGTCTTCAACACATTTTGTATCGCTTGTAAGATTGAGGGATTTAACATTGATATCTTCGTTTTCAATCCAGCGGATATGTGCATAAGGAAGCGGAGTGATACGGATATCAACGTTGTATTCTGTTTTGAGACGATGTTCCAGAACTTCAAGCTGGAGTACACCAACAACGCCTACAATAACCTCTTCCATACCGCCGCCCAGTTCTTTGAATATCTGGATAGCGCCTTCCTGTGCAATCTGTTCCATACCTTTTACAAACTGTTTACGTTTCATAGTATCAACCTGTGAAACCCTTGCAAAGTGTTCAGGTGCAAAAGTTGGAATACTTGCAAAGCGGAAAGGTTTTTTGGCTGTTGTGATTGTGTCGCCGATGGAGAAGATACCCGGGTCAAAAATACCGATGATATCCCCTGCAAATGCTTCATCAACTGTTTCACGTTCACTTGCCATAAGCTGTGTAGACTGCGCAAGTTTGATTTTTTTGCCTGCCTGAACGTGGAAAACATCCATACCTCTTTCAAATTTACCGCTGCAGATACGCATAAATGCAATTCTGTCACGGTGAGCTTTATTCATATTAGCCTGAATTTTGAAAACAAAGGCAGAAAAATCTTCACTTTTAGGATCGATAAGGCCTGCGTCGGATTCTCTTGCAAGAGGTGAACTTGTAAGTGCAAGGAATTCCTTGATAAATGGTTCAACACCAAAGTTTGTAAGTGCAGAACCAAAGAAAACAGGTGTCAGTTTACCTGTGTTGATTTTGTCCTGGTCAAAGTCTGCGGATGCACCTTCGATAAGGTCAATATCATCGTTGAGCTGCTGGTGAAGTGGTTCTGTAAAAGTCGGAGGCCAAGCGGTCTTAGGAAGACAATAAACTTTTACAACTCCTTGGCTCACAGAACGACATGGCTACGATCCGACTTCAGTTTACCTGTGTTGATTTTGTCCTGGTCAAAGTCTGCGGATGCACCTTCGATAAGGTCAATATCATCGTTGAGCTGCTGGTGAAGTGGTTC
>JAZOTI010000068.1:0-3594 GCA_045657565.1 Oscillospiraceae bacterium
AAGTTTATTGTCTTCCTAAGACCGCTTGGCCTCCGACTTAGCAGTGTAATTTTTTATTCAACAAAGCACTTAAAGCACATCTGAACCATATTATTTACCGTTTTTTGATAAATTATTTATCAAGTGGTTTCATTGTTGGGAACAGCAATACGTCTCTGATAGATGCAGAGTCTGTGAGAAGCATTACAAGTCTGTCAAGGCCGAAACCGAGACCGCCTGTTGGTGCAAGGCCGTATTCAAGTGCTGTTACATAGTCATAGTCAACCTGTGCTCTTGTGTTTGGTTCAAGTGCTTTGCGGTCTGCAACCTGTTTTTCAAAACGTGCGCGCTGGTCGATTGGGTCGTTGAGTTCGCTGAATGCGTTGCCGAATTCTGTTGCGTTGATAAAGTATTCAAAACGTTCAGTGAACATTGGGTCTTCCGGTTTGCGTTTTGCAAGAGGGGAGATTTCTACAGGGTAATCGTAGATAAATGTTGGCTGAATGAGCTTGTCTTCAACATACGCATGAGAGAATTCTGCAAGGATTGCACCTTTGCTTGGAACTTCTGGAAGATCAACATTGTGTTCTTTTGCAACTGCAATTGCTTCTTCGTCGTTTGCAATTGTGTCAAAGTCAACACCGCTGTATTTTTTAACAGCTTCTTTCATTGTCATTCTTTCCCAGTTGCCAAGGTTGATTGTATGACCCTGATATGGAATTTCCAGTGTGCCGCAAACTTTCTGAGCAACTGTTTTCATCATATCTTCAACAAGGTCCATCATACCGTTGTAGTCTGTGTAAGCCTGGTAAAGTTCGATGGATGTGAATTCAGGGTTGTGTTTTGTGTCCATACCTTCGTTACGGAAGATACGGCCAACTTCGTAAACTTTGTCAAAACCGCCAACGATAAGACGTTTGAGGTAAAGTTCTGTTTCGATACGGAGAACCATGTCCATATCAAGTGTGTTGTGGTGTGTGTAGAATGGACGTGCGGAAGCACCGATTTCGATTGGGTTGAGAATTGGTGTGTCAACTTCAAGGAAGCCACGGTTGTCAAGGAATTCTCTGAGGGAACGGAGAATAAGGCTGCGTTTTACAAATGTATCCTTAACTTCAGGGTTTACGATAAGGTCAAGTTCTCTCTGACGGTAACGTGTATCCTGGTCTTTAAGGCCGTGGAATTTTTCAGGGAGTGGGAGCAATGATTTGGAAAGAAGTTCGATTGCTTTTACACGGATGGAAACTTCGCCGTGTTTTGTGCGGAAAACTTCGCCTGTTACACCTGCGATATCACCGATATCCCATGTACAAACTTCTTTAAAGTAGTCAACGCCAAGTGCGTCCTGACGGAGATAGAGCTGAATTTTGCCGGAGTTGTCTCTCAAATCCATAAATGCAGCTTTACCCATAATACGTTTGGACATAATACGGCCTGCAAGGCTTACTGTTCTAACTTCTTCTGCTTCGTCGTTGAAATTGTCAACTTCCTGCTGGGCATAGCCTGTAACATTGAACTTAGTTTTTGCATAAGGGTCCTGACCTTTTTCCTGCAAAGCTTTAAGCTTGTCACGGCGTACCTGCAGAATTTCGCTTAAAGAAACTTCGTTTTCAACTTCAATGTTTGGATTTTTGTTTTCCATTTTTTTCTCCTTTATATATTTTTTATATTGTAATTTTCACAAAAAACCTGTTTTGCCGGTAATGGATTTCTGCCATACGGACATACCAATCCATTATCTTATATATTTTACCATAAATACAACCTTGCCGCAATAAGTTCGCGCAACAAAAAAAGAGGCAAATTGCCCCTTTTTATTGTAAATAATGATATTTATACCCTTTTTGTGAACAGATTATTCAACAGATTTGATGGAAAGAACCATTGTTGCGCCTGTTGGGAGGCTAACTTCAACTTCGTCGCCTGCTTTGTGGCCAACAAGTGCTGCACCGATTGGGCTTTCAAGGCTGATTTTGTTGTTGAATGGGTCAAATTCTGTTGCGCCAACGATGTCGTAAACTTCTTCGTCACCGAAATCGTCAACAACTGTTACCTTTGCACCAACGCTGATACCGCTTTTGTGCATATCGTCTTTATTTACAATTTTTGCGTGTTTGATTGTGTATTCAACTTCGTTGATTTCCTGTTCAACAAGACCCTGTTCGTTTTTAGCTTCATCATATTCGCTGTTTTCGGAAAGGTCACCAAAGCCGCGTGCAACTTTGATTTTTTCTGCGATTTCAGGTCTTTTTACTGTTTTGAGGTATTCAAGTTTTTCAACGAGTTCATCGTAGCCTGCCTGGGTCAATAAAATTTCTTTACTCAATTTTAAGTTCTCCTTTTATTCAGACAGCCATGCAGTTTTGTTGTATATAACCGCATAACTATCCATCTTTTTTAAACAGCAGTATTTATTATATAGTTAAAAAACAAAAAGTCAATAACTTTTGTAGGTTTTTTATATAAAATTTGCCCTGTTTTACGCCAAAATACTGCTTTTTTCACAAAAATAAGTAGTTGTCAATACAGTATATTCACAATGGGACAATTTATGTGCAGACGGGGTGAAAATCCGCCTGCAAAAACGGACGGCAAAAGCCGTCCGTAAAGTGCATATTAAAGTTCTGCCGCAAGATTTTCAATCTGTGCAAGGGATTCTTCGCTGAGTGCAGACATAATTTTAACTTCGTTTTCAGCAAGTGCAATGTTTTTGCTGCTTGCCAGCATTTCTTTCATTTTTCTTGCTGCAACAGGTGCCCAGCTGCCATTTTCAATAAAAGCAACTGTGCGGTTGGAAAATCCGCGTTCAGTGAGATGATGAATGTATGTTTTCATAAATGGGAAGATATCGCCGTTGTATGTTGTTGTTGCCAGCACAAGTTTGCTGTAACGGAAAGCATCGGCAACAGCAAGGAACATATCTGTTCTTGCAAGGTCGTGCAGTACAACCTGTGTGCCTTTTTCGCTGAGTTTTTCCGCAAGTTCATACACAGCATCTCTTGTGTTGCCATAGATGGATGTATAGGCAATCACAACGCCTTCTTCTTCCGGCTGATATGATGACCATTTGTTGTAAAGGTCAAGGTAATAGCCCAGATTTTCTGTGAGAACAGGACCGTGGAGGGAGCAGATGATGCTGATATCAAGACCTGCTGCTTTTTTGAGCACTGCCTGCACCTGTGCGCCGTATTTGCCAACGATGCCGATGTAGTATCTGCGTGCTTCGTCAGTCCAGTCTTCCTCAACGTCAAGTGCACCGAACTTGCCAAAAGCATCTGCTGCAAACAGCACCTTGTCTGTGCTGTCGTATGTCATTATAACTTCAGGCCAGTGAACCATTGGTGCCGCAACAAAGCTGAGATTGTGTGCGCCGAGGGAGAGTGTATCGCCTTCTTTTACCACAATCTGTCTGTCTGCATAGTCTGTGCCGAAAAAGCCTTTTACCATGCGGAAAGCCTTGTCGGAAGCAACAATCTTTGCGGACGGATATTTTTCAAGAAAAACATCTATATTTGCAGAGTGGTCAGGTTCCATATGCTGAACAATAAGATAGTCAGGGGTTCTGCCTTCCAACACCTGTTCAAGGTTTTCCAGCCACTGATTTGTAAAGTTTGC
>JAZOTI010000069.1:0-4810 GCA_045657565.1 Oscillospiraceae bacterium
TGGCTCACAGAACGACATGGCTCCGATCCGACTTTCACTGCCGCTACCATTTTCGGCCCGTTGGTCAAGCGGTTAAGACACCGCCCTTTCACGGCGGTAACACGAGTTCGATTCTCGTACGGGTCACCAAGTACAGGGCACTGAATCAGTGCCCTGAAACTTTGCAATCAGCAGTGGAACTCTGTTCTAGGCCAGAGGACTGCTGTTTATATATATGGCCCGTTGGTCAAGCGGTTAAGACACCGCCCTTTCACGGCGGTAACACGAGTTCGATTCTCGTACGGGTCACCAGGAACAGTCAAGTCAATCGACTTGGCTGTTTTTCTTTTTGTATAAGAATTGACGGAATCGAACTCTGCAAGTTCGTCGCCATGAAAAGTTATCGTCGCATTCTTCGGCGGCAATTTGGTGCACAGCCATCCCGCAGTATGAACTGTATACATCTGCAAGATTGCGGAAAGCAAGGAGATTCTTCACTGCGTTCAGAATGACATATTACACTGAAACTTGTCACCTTGAGCGGAAGCGAAGGGTCTCTCGGTTTGTACAATCTCTGTCAGATGCTGTGGCATAGCCATCCCGCAGTATGAACTGCATATATTTTTATCAGCCTCAACCATTACTGGTTGGGGCTGTTTGTTTTGCGTTAAACTGTTGTTTATATTTGTCTTTTCCACATTATGCAACAAATTTGTTTAAAATTTTCTATATTCAGGCAGGTTTTTTATCTCTTTAAGTTATTCTATAAAGGGAAAGATTGTGTTAATATATGAATATAACAATTATATAATCACTGCATTAAGGAGGTAGGCTATGGGCAACAGAAATCACGAAAAAAAGCATCTTCTGCCACATCCGCAAACAAGGCTTACTGTTTTTCTTGCAATAGCAATGATTATGGGGTTTCTGCCGTATATTAACACAGGTTATCGCAGTGAAGCACAGATAAACGCCACGGTGGATTTTTTAAAGGCGGGCGGATATGAAGAAGAATACTACACCATGGGATACTACGTGGAGTTTTCATCCGATAACGAAAAGATAATCGTGGAATATATGATGGAGGATGTGGTAAAGGTATATGCCAATCAAATGACATACTCCGAACAGGCGGCAAAAACTTTTAAAAAATACGGAATAAATTTCGGCACTACACCGCCGGATATAATATATGAAAAACTAAACGAATACGGATACAACTCATACAAAGTTTATCTGCACCGAATAACAAATTTATACTAAAGGAGAATATTTATGCTTTTAATCAAAAATGGTCTTATCAATGACGCGGTTAACCCTGTGCCGTTCAAAGCCGATATCCTTATCGACAACGGCAAAATTGTTCAGATTGGCGAAAATCTTGCACCAAAAGGGGAAGTTGAAGTGGTTGATGCAGAGGGCTACAGCATCTATCCTGGCTTTATCGACGCTCACAGCCATATCGGTCTTGACGGCTACGGCATTGGCTTTGAAGGTATGGACTACAACGAAATGGGCGACATTGTGTGCCCTCAGATGCGCGGCATTGACGGCGTAAAAGCAATGGACCCTGCATTTGCAAACGCTGTTGCAGGCGGTGTTACAACTGTGTGCACAGGCCCTGGCAGTGCAAACGTTCTTGGCGGCACATTCACAGCTATCAAAACAGTGGGCAAACGCGTTGACACTATGATTGTGCGCGAAGCTGCTGCTATGAAATGCGCATTTGGCGAAAACCCAAAACGTTGCTACCGCGACAAAGGCAACTGCACAAGAATGTCAACAGCTTTCCAGCTCAGAAATATGCTGTTCAAAGCAAAAGAATATGCTGCAAAAGTTGACGCAGCAGGGGATGACGCATCCAAAAAACCTCCATTTGATATAAAAATGGAAGCTTTGCTGCCTGTTATCCGCAAACAGATGCCTCTCAAAGCTCATGCACACGCAAGTGACGATATCTTTACAGCTATCAGAATTGCAAAAGAATTTAGTGTTGATCTTACACTTGAACACGTTACAGAAGGTCACCTTATCGTGGACGAACTTGCTGCAGAAAACTATCCGCTGGCAGTTGGCCCAACACTTACATCTGCAAGCAAATTTGAGCTTCGCAACAAAAGCTGGACAACACCTGGCGCACTTGCAGCAGCAGGCTGTCAGGTTTCCATTATCACTGACGCACCTATAATTCCACAGGAATATCTGCCTCTCTGTGCAGGTCTTGCTGTTAAAGCAGGCATGGACAAATTTGCGGCTTTGCAGGCAATCACAATCAACCCTGCAAAACACATTGGCATCTCCAACCGTGTGGGCAGCATTGAACCTGGCAAGGACGCTGACCTTGTGTTCACAGACGGTGACCCAATGGAAGTTTCCACAGCAGTTAAAGCTGTTTATGTTGATGGCAAAAAAGTTGTAGGTTAACAGGAGAAACAGAATTATGAAAAAAATTATTGCATTTTTGGTTGTTGCCGCAATGTTCTGCACAATGACAGCCTGTGCAAAACAGACAGCAGGCACAGGAAATGTGGACGGTGTGGAAGTTTCTGCCGAAGTGCTTGAAGCTCTTGGTATGAGCGAAGAAGAATTTGCCGCAATGGACCCTGAAAAACAGGCAGCTATTATGGCCGAAATGGGCGTGGTTGCAGAACAGCAGCAACAGCAGCAGACCGAAAGCAAACCTGAAAACAAAAAAGCAACACCTGACGATGTAATGGCAGGCGGCAGTTATAAGGTTGTTATGGGGGATTATCTCAACACAATTACTCTCTATTACGAAAACGGCAAGCTTGTGAAGATTGAAGAAGAATTCCAGAAAAACGATGAAGAAGCAGCGGAATACTACACCTATGAAGGTGATGCACTTGCAGATTACGGTTTTAACTTTATCGACTGGGACGGCGCAACTTTGCAGGATATTCTTGACGGAATGAAAGACTACGGCGCATTTGGCCAATACGAAATTGTTGAAAACTGATAAATGAAAAAATTCACGGGATTTTGCTCCCGTGAATTTTATTTTGCAAAGATATTTTGTGCGGTTATAAAAGCATATACAGTCAGATGCCTGTTACACAGAATGGATGTGTTAACTCACTGACGGTGAGATATATGGTATATTTTTATCTGTTTTCTTTTCTGTATTCACTTGGGCTGATGCCGTAAACCTTTTTGAACAGGTTGGAAAAACGGAAGCTGTTGCCATAGCCGTATTCCTGTGCAATCTGTGTTATGGTTTTGTCGGTCTGCACCAGCGCTTTTGCCGCAAGGTCCAGCTGTGCGTTGGTGATAAACTTTTTGCTGCTTACACCAAGCACATTACGGAAACATTTGTAAAGATAACTCTGTGAAACGTTGAACTCGCGGCACAGCATATCAACAGTTACCGAAATCTGCGGATTTGCTATTATATATTGATGACAGTTAAGAACAAGCTGTTCCTGACTGCCGGTAATCTTCTTTTTTACATCATCACTGCCGATAGGGTGGCCGTTATATGCCATAAATCCAACCAGCTTTTTAAGCAGCAGAAGGGTGCTGTAATAGCAGTCCTCTTTTTCCTGAACGATATCTTCCGAAACGATATATATGTATTTTTGAATATGTTCCGGAACAAGCTGTGGATAGATTGCAATATCTTTAACCCCGAGCAGATTTGCAAAGGCGGCACTCTGGGGGCTGTTTCCCATGTTAAAGTTTATGGATATAAAATGGCAGTTTTCCTTGCTGGAAATTTCTGCGTGGTACAGTGACCCCGGGGCAAAAAGCACACAGTCACCCTGTTGGGTATAGTATGTATCGCGGCCAAGATACACATTTGCGTGCCCCTGCAGCATAACAAGCAGTTTGTAGCTGTTCATTATGGCAACAGGACTTTTGTTGCCGCTTTCTGCGTTCAGAAAAGCAAAGGATACAATATCATAAACAAATTTTTCCAGCTTGGTGGAAATACTGTCCTTGCTTATAACTTTAAGTGTTGACTGCATGGTGTCTCCTTGAAGATAGAATGTCAGGCGTGTTGATTTTACAGCAGTGGATTCAGAGGTTAAATAAATATAATGCTGTCACTCTGAATGAAAGGGAATTTTTCCCAGGTTGCACAAAGCAGCGGTATGTGTGATAACAGGCGGATACTGTTGGACCTGAGATATGATTAATCAAAATTACAGATAAACGCTGTTTTTGCAAAGGGGGAGAGTATTTTCGGAATATAATGCCGAAGCATGTTATGATAATATTTTAACATAAAGATATTAAATTTCTACATATTTCTGTTAAATAGTTATGAAATTTATATATTTTGTGCGAATTTCAACATTGATATATAAATAACAACATGATATATTCCTTTATGGCAAAAGTCCTAAATAAAAATATCACACAACTTATCATTAACAGGAGAAAAAACATGAAAAGAATTACAGCTATCGTGCTCACAATTGCAATGGCTCTTTCCATGGCTGGTTGCACACAGACTGTTAAAAACACAGTTCCTGCAGTAGAAGCAAGCCAGACAAAAACAGCTGACATTGTTATTGTTGGTGCTGGTGCAGCAGGTCTTGCAGCAGCAGTTGAAGCAGTAGAAAACGGCGCTGAAAGCGTTATTATCATTGAAAAAACAGCAACTACAGGTGGTGCCCTCAACTTTACAAGCGGTTCCATGTCCGGTGCTGAAACAATCATCCAGCAGATTGACGGCGTAGAAGATACAAAAGAATCCTACGTTCAGGATATCCTCAAAAACGGTGCACACAAAGGTAACGAAGAACTTATCCGTGCTTTCGTTGAAGAAGACGTTGCAGCTATCCAGTGGCTCTGGGACAACGGTCTC
>JAZOTI010000070.1:0-3056 GCA_045657565.1 Oscillospiraceae bacterium
ACCTTCAGCAATCATATCGCAGTAAACTTCTGTCTGTGCATTGTAACCGTAGTTAACTTTGCCAGAAGAAATGATTTTGTCGATAATAACGCTGCCTTCAACACCTGCGTTTGCTGCAATCTGACGTACAGGTTCTTCAAGGGCTCTGAGCACAATTTTTGCACCTGTTCTTTCATCACCTTCAAGTGTTTCGCTGAGTTCTTTAACAGCTGGGATTGCATTGATAAGTGCTGTGCCGCCGCCTGCAACGATGCCTTCTTCAACTGCAGCTTTTGCAGCAGCAAGAGCATCTTCCATGCGGAGTTTCTTTTCTTTCATTTCAACTTCTGTAGCTGCACCAACTTTAAGAACTGCTACACCGCCTGCAATTTTAGCAATGCGTTCCTGAAGTTTTTCTCTGTCGAAGTCAGAGTTAACTGTTTCCATCTGTGCACGGAGCTGGTTGAGTCTGTCCTGAATGTCTTCTTTTGCACCTGCACCGTCGATGATTGTTGTTGTTTCTTTGAGTTCGTAACCGAGCTGTTCGCTGATAACTACACCACCTGTGAGACAAGCGATATCCTGAAGCATTTCTTTTCTTCTGTCGCCGAAACCTGGAGCTTTTACTGCAACGGATACAAACACGCCGCGGAGTTTGTTAACGATAAGAGTATTGAGGGCTTCACCTTCGATATCTTCTGCAACGATAACAAGTTTTCTGCCTGCCTGGATGAGTTCTTCAAGAACAGGAAGGATTTCCTGAATGGATGTGATTTTTTTATCTGTGATAAGGATAAGGGCATCGTCGATAACAGCTTCCATTTTTTCTGTATCTGTTACCATATATGGTGTGATGTAGCCGCGTTCGAACTGCATACCTTCAACAACTTCGGAATATGTTTCAGCTGTTTTGGATTCTTCGATTGTGATAACGCCTTCTTTGCCTACTTTTTCCATTGTTTCTGCAATAAGACCGCCAACATAGCTGTCCTGTGCGGAAACTGTAGCAACTCTGTCGATATCTGCTGTTGTGCTTACTTCCTGGCTGTTTGCGATGATAGCTTTTGTTGCAGCTTCGCAAGCTTTTGCCATACCACGTTTGATATCCATTGGGTTAGCACCTGCAGCAACGTTTTTCATACCTTCTCTTACAAGGCTCTGTGCAAGAACTGTAGCTGTTGTTGTGCCGTCACCTGCAGCATCGTTTGTTTTTGTTGCAACTTCGCGGAGCATCTGTGCGCCGAGATTTTCAAGTGGGTCACCGATTTCGATTTCTTTAGCGATTGTAACACCGTCATTTGTAACGAGCGGTGAACCGAATTTTCTTTCAAGAACTACGTTTCTGCCTTTTGGGCCAAGTGTAATTTTAACTGTATTTGCCAGTGTGTCGATACCTTTCTGAAGGCTTTCACGAGCTTCCTGACCGTAAACAATTCTTTTTGCCATTTGTGATTATCTCCCTTTATTATTCAACAATTGCAAGAATTTCTTCCTGAGAAACAATTGTGTATTCTTTTTTATCCATTTCAACCTGTGTGCCGCTGAATTTGCCAAGCAGAACTTTGTCGCCTACTTTAACAAGCATAGGCTGTTTTACGCCGTCAACAACTGCGCCTTCGCCTACAGCGATAACTTCAAAAAAATCAGGTGCTTCCTGTGCTGTTGCAGCAAGAATGATACCGCTTTTGGTTGTTTCTTTCTTTTCAGGTTTTTTGAGAACAACCTTGTCAAATAATGGTTTAATAGTCATTTTAATTTATCTCCTTAAAATAATTATATAATTAAAGTCTTTTCAAAGCAGGTATTACAACCTTGAGGGTTGCACCGGTTATAACCCCCATCACAACTGCTGATACTGAAAGCACCGGCAGGTAAGCCAGAGGCGCAGCGTTTGTGAACATAACAGAAAATGCTGCAAGCTGACCTATGTTGTGGAACAGTGCTCCAAAAACAGACAGTGTATAATAGTTGATTTTATCTCCAAACAGTTTACGCAGCAGATACATAATCACTATTGAAAACACACCACCCGTAAAACTGAGGATACCTGCTGTAAAACCTCTGGTCAGAAATGCAAAAAAACCTTTCAGGGCTGAAACCTGAAACGCACTGCCAAAGCCAAGGTATACCATACAGTACATTACAACTATATTGCCCAGGCCAAGTTTTACCCCCGGTGGTAATGCGAACAATGGTGCAATGAGACTTTCCACAAACGACAACACTATGGCAAGTGCAAAAAGCATTGCCGTTGTTGTAAGCTTTTTAGTCTTGTTTCTTGACATATAAAATTTCCTCGCTACAAATAATATTATACGTATTTTTGTGCAAAAATTGTAAAATAAATGTGCAGAAACTGTTATAACCCGCAGTTTCATACTTTATGTGCATACTTGTGCATTATTATATTTTAAAAGGTTAACCCTGTTATGTCAATAGAACTTTTGCTGTTGTACATAATTTATGTAATATATTTATTTTATATATATGTAAACATTTTGTTAACACTATGTCCTTTTATTTGACAAAATAAGTGATATTTCATATAATGTTATCGTATCTCATTATGCGAAGGTGCACCTGTGCAATGTTTGGGTAAATTGTACAGAGTAATTTTTGAAAAAAAGTATACTTTAAGGAAGTTTATTATGAAAAATATTATAAAATCTGTACTGCTTGCTACAGTAATGCTTTTTGCATTTACAGCATGTTCAACAGATTCTTTCACAAATCTTCAGGACGGCACCTACCGTGCTGAATACAAAAACTTTGATGTTTACGGCTGGAAAGATTATATTGAAATCACCGTAGAAGATGGTGAAATCACTCAGCTTGTTTTTGACGCTGTAAATATGGAAGATAATTCACTTAAAAGTGAAGATGAAAGCTACAAAAACGAAATGGAACTTATTGTAGGTACATATCCTGCAAAATATAACGCAGACCTTATCAACCAGTTCCTTGAAAGCGGCAAAATCAGTGCAGTTGACATTGTTGCCGGCGCAACACAATCCACAGGCAGTTTCAAAACACTGCTCACAAACATTGTGCCTAATATTCAGAAGTCGGAGGCCAAG
>JAZOTI010000071.1:0-3535 GCA_045657565.1 Oscillospiraceae bacterium
GATGGAGTAAACGTCATCAACAAGCATGTTGAAGGAAACTGGTCTGCCTTCTGTTGCGCTTCTTGCTGCGAGTTTGCCTGCGTGGAAGTCTTTGAGTTCTTTTGTGAATGGGAGGTTGCCCATTTCAAGAATTCTGATAGCGCCGTCGTTGTCACGAGCTGGGAGCATAAGACCCATGTTGTGACGGGATGGACCAAATGGGATGTCGATAACACCAGCTTTAACAGCTGCGATTGTACCGAGAGCAAGGTCGCCGTTGCCGAGTTCGAATGTTTTGTCAACGATGCATCTTGTTTCAGCCATGATGATTTCTTTTTCATCTTTGATGCTCATTGGGTTAAGCTGCTGTTCAGCAAGCATGGAGATAACCTGTTTTGTACATCTGAGGCCTTCAGCGTTAGCTTCTTTTGTTGGAACGCCTGCTGCTTCGTGTGGTGTTTTAACGATAACTTTTGTAGCTTTGGAAAGAGCTGCTACTGCAGAACCCCAAGCGATAACGCCGAATGCGCGAGCTTCGTCAGCTGGGAAGCCACCCATCCACTGGTGGAGAACTGTTGTAACTGTTACATCGTTGTAACCGTATTTAGCAAGGTATTCTTCTGTGAGTTCTTCGAGGGAACGGATAGCTGCAACGTCCTGTACCAAGTTACCGCACTGGCCGTAACCTACTGTAACGTTTTTAACACCCTGTTCTGCAGCGAGAAGAGCTTCGATGATAGCTACAGCGTGGGATACACATGCTGGTACCAATGTACCTGTAAGTGGGCCGTATGGTTCACGGTTGATCTGGATGCCAGCTTCTTCGTAGATACCTGTAAGACGGTCTACATACTGCCAGTCATAGATTGTTTTTTCCATTGGAACATCTTTTGTGTATGGGATGTTGTAGGAGATACCGCCGCCTTCGTAAGATGTGAAACCGCCAGCGTATGTGATTTCAGCAAGAAGACGAGCGTCTGGTGTACCATGACGAACCTGAAGTGGTGTGTTGAGAGCTTCAACAACTTTACGGCAGTTTTCTACACCGTGGTTAACAGCTGGGAAGCCGTTGAGCATGGAACGACCTTCTTTAACGGATTCTTCGATACCGTGCTGTGCTTCTTTAAATCTGTTCTGACGTGTGTAGCTGTCGATTGTGGAAGGAAGGAGGTCTGCGCCGCCTTCGTCCTGAAGGTGTTTGAGCAATTCGATGTGTTCGTCAACGAGAGCAACACCTGCACGTGGCTGGATAAGTGTGATGCCAGCTTCTTTAGCAGCATTCAATTTTTTTGTAAAGTTTTTGTGATCTGGAATAGATTTCTGATATTCTACGCCATCTTCAATTTTAAGGCCTTCGCCTGTTGGCCACTGGTTGAGAACTTCTTCACGAACTTTATAAAAATGTTCGTCGGACCATTTTTTATTCATTATTTCCATCTTTAATTAACTCCTTTTTCATAATTCTGAGGGCAATGTCAGGATAATTTGTGCTGAGCAAGCCCATAGCAGCAAGAATGTATTTTCTGTCTACCAATATATCTGCTTTTTTAGGTTTGAGTGACATTGCCTGCATATCGTTGTACAGTGCATATTCTGCAATTTCTGCAGTTTTTTCTGTACGGATAAGTGCACCGCCTGTCACAATAACCTTTTTAACCTGTGTAAGGTCTTTACCCAACTGCATGTAGGTAATGCCCATAGGTGTAAAAATCTGCTCGAGATGACCTGCATGACGTGTAACCGCAGTTTCAATTGCCAATGATGCCAGAGCTTTGTCAAGCATGATAAGTTCTTCATCACCGTTTGGCACAACGTCTGTGTGAACAGAAAGATAGTTTATAAGTTCTTCAGCTCTTGCTTCACTGAGACCGGAAATTTCACACACGCGGTCAATGTCTGTTGCTTCAACAATACCTTTGATGCTGTAACGCATACCGATATCGCCTTCAACTGTACGTTTTGCGTATGTTTCTCTGAGGCCTTTCAATACTGTACCTGACTGGCTTGGCAAACCCTGACACATTGAGTAGATGTCAGTTGTTGCACCGCCAAGGTCAACACCCACAAGGTCACCGATGCCTTCCTCTGTTTTTGTGCCTTTAGCCAGAAGTTTCATAGCTGTAAGCATTGCGGAAGGTGTTGGCATAAGGATGTCACCTACAAGTTCTTCTGCTTCGGACAAACCTTTTGCTTTTACGATTTCCTGAAGGAAAATTTCTCTTATCTGTTTCTGGGCAGGTTCAATGTTTGGCTGTTCGAGTTTTGGCATTACGTTTTCGCAAACGTAACATTCCTTGCCTGCTTTTTCCAGAAGTTCCTTGCTCTGTGCAGCACAGTTTCTGTTGCCTGCATAAACAATCGGGAAATTCTTTTTGGATTTTGCCAGCATTTCTGCATTGTAAACGATAACTTCCTTGTTGCCTCCGTCTATGCCGCCTGTGAGAAGTACGATATCAGGGTTGATTTCGTCAATTTCTTCAAGGTCCATATCTGTAAGCTGGTAGGAGAAGGTTTTCATAACCTTTGCACCTGCACCAAGGGATGCCATCTTTGCAGCTTTTGCTGTAAGTTCAGGCACAAGGCCGATAGCAACCATTTTAAGACCGCCTGCTGCTGAAGAACAGGCAAACTGTTCATTGAACTGCACGTCACCGATTTTTTCTCTGAGAAGTTTTACAGCATTGCTGAGACCATCATTGATGTCGGTTTCAATTGTGGTAAAGCTCTGTGAAGTGCCGATAATTTCTTCTGTTTCCAAATCAACCGCAGTAACTTTTGTATAAGTACTGCCAAAGTCAATCAATAATACAGCGTTCATTTGTGAGCCTTTCTTTATAAAAGATTAATCAATTAGCAGCCGAGGTCTGCTTTGAGGTCTGCAATTGTTGTTTCTGCAGATGTTCCTGGAGGATATGCTCTGTCAAAGCCCATTGCTTTGAAACGTTTTTCAACTTCGTTGAAGTCCTGTTTACCAACAACGATGTTACCGCCAACGTAGAGGAGGATACCTTTGAGACCTGCTTCGTCACATTTTTCTCTCAAACCTGCACAGTCGAGTTCGCCGTGGCCGTAGAGAGAAGATACGCAGATTGCGTCTGCACCGGATTCGATTGCAGCCTGAATGTATTCTTCCTGAGAAACCATAACGCCGAGGTTGATAACTTCGAAACCAGCCTGTTTGAAAGCATTGTTCAAAATTGTGTTGCCTACAGCATGTACATCAGCGCCGATAACGCCGATAACCAATTTTTTCTTTTCCATTTTTTCTACCTCACTTTAATTATTTAACTAAAATGTTAAAATGCTTAAAATTTATTTGTTCGCAAATTCAAGATATTCTTTGCGACCAATTTCGTAAAGATTGTTGCCTTCGCTGTCGATAATTACGAAAGCTGGAAGGTCTTCAACTTCAAGACGGCGAACTGCTTCTGCGCCAAGGTCATCATAAGCGATAACTTCTGCTTTTTTGATACACTGGCTGAGCAATGCACCTGCACCGCCGATAGCGCCAAAGTATACTGCACCAACTTCTTTCATTGCTGCGATAACTTCTGGG
>JAZOTI010000072.1:0-5977 GCA_045657565.1 Oscillospiraceae bacterium
AAGGATGTTTTCCATTACGGACATACCTTCTGTTCTGTCAAAGTTAGCTGTCTGTTTTGCTACTACGTTGAGTTTAGCATCTGCTACGTTGTGGAAGCCTGCGCTTCTGTCGATAGCTGCGGATGCACCTGGGATACCTTCAAGTTCTGCAACTTTAACGCCTTCGCCAAGTGTATCAACGATGTACTGTGTTGCAAGTTCTGCACCGAGAACGTTGTCAGAAGCAATCTGACAGTCGATTTCTGTGCCGTTTACTGCACGGTCAACAGAGATAACTTTAACGCCTTTTGCTTTTGCTGCTTCAACTGCACCTGTTACAGCGTCAGAGTCAACAGGGTTTACGATGAGAACGGAAATACCTTTGGAAACAAGGTCTTCAATGTCGGATGTCTGTTTTGTAACGTCATCGCCTGCGTCTGCAACGCTGAGTGAAACACCAAGCTTGTCAGCCTGTGCTTTTGCGCCGTCAACAAGAGTTACAAAGAATGGGTTGTTCTGTGTGGAAACAGAAAGACCGATGGTGCCGCTTGCACCTGTATTTGACTGTGCAGGAGTTTCTTCACCGTCAATTGTAATCATACAGCCTGTCATGGAGAGTACCATAGCAAGGCTGAGAATCAATGATAATATCTTTTTCATTACTTTTAATCTCCAATCCTTAAACAGTTATCTCTTGCGGTCGGAAAGAACAGCAACGAGGATAACGAGAGCTTTGATAACATCCTGATAGTAAGACTGAACGCCGAGAATGTTAAGACCGTTGTTGAGGGCTGCAATGATGAGAACACCTGCAACTGTGCCGCTGATTTTACCACGGCCGCCGCTCATGGATGTACCGCCAAGTGCAACTGCAGCGATAGCGTCAAGTTCGTAACCTTCAGCAAGTGTAGGCTGAGCGGAGTTAACACGGGAAATCATCATAAGGCCAGCAAGAGCTGACATGAAGCCGGAGATTGCATATGTGGAAATTTTGATTTTCTGAGTATCAACACCAACGAGGTTTGCACATTTTGCGTTGGAACCTGTTGCGTAGATTTTTCTGCCGTATGTAGTTTTGTTGAGAACAAAGTAGAATGCTGCAAATGAGATGAGAAGAATAACAGCAGGGATTGGGAATTTGATGTTTTTTGCAAAGATTGGAACAAGGTTACCTTTACCAAGAGCTTTGAAAAGGAAGGAACCGCTTGTGAGAGTTTCAGCAAGACGGGAAATTGGTTTTGCGTCTGTGAGAATTTTTGCAAGACCGCGGTATGCTGTCATTGTTACCAATGTAGCAATAAATGGCTGCAAACGGCCTTTTGTTACAAGCAGACCACTGATTACGCCCATGAGAGTACCTGCAAGCAAAGCACCGCAGATACATACGATAGCTGGCAGACCCATTGTGATAAGTTCAGCACAGATAACAGCACTGAGAGCAAACACGGAACCTACAGAAAGGTCAATACCGTCAGCAAGGATAACACATGTCATACCGAAAGCGATAAGGCCGTTGAAGGATGCCTGACGCAAAAGGTTGAGAAGGTTGGCAGGCTGACGGAAATCAGCACTGAGAACACTGAGCAGTGCAAACAGAATTACCAAGGCAATAAACGCGCCATATTCGCCAATTATGGCGCTTATATTTTTTTCTTTTTTCATTATAAACTTCCTCCAGTTGCCAGTGTCATTACTTTTTCCTGGTCAGCAGTTGCGCCGTCAATAATGCCTGTTACACGGCCTTCGTGTACTACCATAATTCTGTCGGACATACCGAGAACTTCAGGAAGTTCGGAAGAAACAAGGATAACTGCAACACCTTTTGCTGCCAAATCGTTGATTACACTGTAAATTTCTTTTTTAGCACCGATATCCACACCACGGGTCGGTTCATCAAGTATAAGGATTTTTGGGTCTGTGTAAATCCATTTTGCAAGAACAACCTTCTGCTGGTTACCGCCGGAGAGGTTGTGACATTCATGCTGTGGGCCAAAACATTTGATGCGGAATTCTTCAATGCCTCGTTTAACAAGTTCAATCTGTTTTTTAGGATTGAGAATGTTGCGGATTGAAACTTTTTTAAGGTTTGCAACTTCAATGTTTTCGCTGATTGGTTTTTCAAGGAGAAGACCTTCTGTTTTTCTGTCTTCTGTAATAAAGCCTATGCCTGCAGCAATTGCATCTCTTGGATTTTTAATGGAAACTTCCTTGCCGTCGATATAAAGTTTACCTGTGGCACCTTCCATATTGCCGAAAATCGCATGCATAATTTCTGTACGTCCTGCACCCATAAGACCGGAAACGCCCAGAACTTCGCCTGCTCTAACCGAGAAGTTTACATCTTTGAAATATCTTGGATGGCTGAAGTTTTCGACTCTGATAACTTCTTCGCCAATTGTTACATCACGCTGTGGGAAACGTTCACCGATTTCACGGCCGATCATCATTTTAACAATATCATCCATTGTGATGTCTTTAATGTATTCTGTGCCTATGTAGGAACCGTCACGGAGAATTGTGATTCTGTCGCAGAGTTCGAAAATTTCTTCCATACGATGGGAAATATATACAATAGAAACACCTTTTTCTTTAAGACCGTTCATAACCTCGAACAGAACTTCAGTTTCGCTCTGTGTAAGGGCTGCTGTAGGTTCGTCCATAATGAGAACCTTCGCATCAACCATAAGAGCCTTGCAGATTTCAACCATCTGTTGCTGACCTACCGACAAATCGCCCATAACAGCATTAATCGGAATGGAAACACCCATGCGGTCCATAACTTCCTGAGCCTTTTTCTGCATCGCTTTTTTATCACAAATGCCAAAGCCTTTAGTGATTTCCTTGCCCATGAACAGATTTTCTTCAACTGTCATGTCAAAGAGAGAGTTGATTTCCTGATAGATGAAAACTATACCCGCTTTTTCTGCTTCCTGCGGATTTTTGTAGTTAACTTCCACACCGTCTACCAAAATTGTACCTGCGTCTTTTGTGTAAACGCCTGTAAGAATTTTCATAAGGGTGGATTTACCCGCACCGTTTTCACCCATAAGAGCATGAACTTCACCGTCTTTGAGCAGGAAACCGGCATCTTTAAGAACCTGGTTGGAACCAAAGGACTTATTTATGCCCTTCATCTCAATATTCATACTTTATAGCCTCCTATATTCAGGCAAAAATGCAACCAGACTGCAAAATTACATTTGCATAAGGTGTTGTTTCACCTGTTCTGATTACCGCCTTACAATCCTTTGTCTGCTCTTTCAGTTCAGCGTGGGAAACAAATTCAACTTCCACACCCTGACCTGCAAAAAGCTGTTCAATTTCGCCCAAAACTTTTGGGTTCTGTGTTTTGATTTCTTCTGCCAGGACAATCTTTTCAACCTTCATATCTGCAGCCACCACACTGAGTGTACGCATAAACGTAGGTTCGCCGAAGCACAGCGCAAGATCTATACGTTCTGTGCAATCGGGAATAGGCAGTCCGCAATCACCTATACAGATTGTGTCTGTATGGCCAAGATACGACAGCACACGTGAAATATCACTGTTCAATATACCTGCCTTTTTCATTTTCTTCAATCCTCTCTATATTATTTTATTTAATAACGCCAATTAAACCGTTCTGTACCAATTGTTAAATACAACAAAACTCCGAACGGTTTTAAACACAATAATTGTACCATATCTACAAAAAGATATCAATCTCAAGATTATTTTTCCACATTTTTACCAATTATGTCATACCGGTTTGTGAGTTTTGACAGACAAACATAACAAAAATAAATTAATCTTCGTTATATTATATAAATATTCATATTTCCCCAAAATATTCCTGTATTTATTAAAGATAATATCCACATTGTTTTATTAATAACATATTTCCATCAATAATCCTTTCAACCAAAAGGATATCGCAACAACTTCATTTACTTGCAGACAATGTTATGGTATCATTAATATGCAGATTCAAACAAATCCCTCCGACAACGATTGCCCTGTTTGAATATTTTTGTATAAGGGCTTTATATAATCAGCAGCCATAAATGGCTGTTCACAGAAAGGCAGAAAGAACAAATGGATAAAATGACATTTCTTGAAAAGCATAATCTGTCTGAATCCGCTTTGAGTGAAGCGGATATTACATGGGAAGAGCTTGCTCTTATTGAAGAAGACTATATAACAATCGAACGCACCCTGCGTGAAATTGTTAAAAGTTTTATCGACGAATACCTTTACGATATCGACACTGCAGGGATTCATTCCTACCGATACAGGACCAAAAACGTAAGCCACCTGCTGGAAAAAGTTGTTCGCAAACGCAAAGAAAACCCGGAAAAGTTCAGACAGCTGGACCACACCAATTATTACCGTTTTATAACAGACCTTATCGGTATACGCGTGCTGTTCCTTTACCGCGAAGACTGGATTCATTTTCATCAGTATCTTACAGAAAGATTTGAAAACAATCCTGAGCTTTATATCAATGACCGTCTGAATGATTTTGATGAAAACCCTGACCATTATTACATTGCGGAACGCCCAAGAGCTTATAAACGCACAGGTGACACCAAAATTTACGACGGGAATGAAATTGAAATAATCACTGACGGCATATACCGCTCGCTGCATTACATTGTAAAATACAAAGGTCATTATCTTGAAATTCAGGGCAGAACCCTGTTCGAAGAAGGCTGGAGCGAAATTGACCACGACATTGTTTATAAAGAAGTGCAGGACGATGAAATGCTGAAAGATTATTCCCGCCTGCTCAACCGCCTTTCAGGCCTGGCTGACGAAATGAGCTCCTATTTCCGAAGAATGAAACAGCAGAAAGATTCATAACCCCAGGTTTAAGGCCAATATACACAGAACATTACAAAAGTAAAACCCACACCAAACACCCTTTCATTGCGGAGTGTTTTAATGTGGGTTTTATATTTTGTCGAAAAATTATATACAAAAACAAAAACCGACCTGTTGGTCGGTTTTATGTGGTGAGCCATCGGAGACTCGAACTCCGGACACCCTGATTAAAAGTCAGGTGCTCTGCCAGCTGAGCTAATGGCTCATGCCTTATAAAGTTTTAACAAAAAAACCGACCTGTTGGTCGGTTTTGTGTGGTGAGCCATCGGAGACTCGAACTCCGGACACCCTGATTAAAAGTCAGGTGCTCTGCCAGCTGAGCTAATGGCTCTCACCGTTCGGCATGTCGTTTTGGGGTTGTCCCTTAACGCTCAATTATTATATCAAGTGCCCTGTTAAAAGTCAACACTTTTTTTCAAAAAAATTTTATTTTTTTAAAGTTGTCAGCTTTTGCACAGTTTTCACCAAATATTTTTACAATTACTGGCAATTTTGCACAACAAAATGTCTCTTTATATACAAAACCGGGCAGAACATTTTGTTCTGCCCGGATGATTTAAAGAATTATCTTCTTCTTTCTTTGATTTCTGTTGTGATATATTCGATAAATTCTTCTGTTGGCATAGCACTGTTGAGAATTTCTTTTCTGTCACGAGGTGCAACTGCGCCTGCTTCAGCTTCTTTATCGCCAACAACCAGCATGTAAGGAACTTTCTTAAGCTGGTTTTCACGGATACGGTAACCCATTTTTTCGTTTCTGTCGTCAACTTCTGCACGGATACCTGCAGCTTTGAGCTGTTCGTAAACTTTGTGTGCATATTCTTTGTGAGCTTCGGAAACAGGGATAACAACTGCCTGAACAGGAGCAAGCCATGTTGGGAATGCGCCTGCAAAGTGTTCGATGATGATACCGATAAATCTTTCGATAGAACCGTAAACAACGCGGTGAATCATTACAGGACGGTGTTTCTGGCCGTCAGCACCTGTGTATTCAAGTTCAAAACGTTCAGGAAGCTGCATGTCAAGCTGGATTGTACCGCACTGCCATGTTCTGCCGATAGCGTCATTGAGGTGGAAGTCGATTTTTGGACCATAGAATGCGCCGTCGCCTTCGTTTACAACATAGTCAAGGCCG
>JAZOTI010000073.1:0-9464 GCA_045657565.1 Oscillospiraceae bacterium
GTTTATGGGTGATACAGGCAGTATGTTCCTCGGCGGTGCCGTAGTTGCAATGGCATGGGCAGTAAAACGTCCTGAAGTACTTGTGCTTGTAGGTATTATCTATACTGTTGAAGCAGTCAGCGTTATGATTCAGATGACATACTTCAAACTCACACACGGCAAACGTCTTTTCAAAATGACACCTATTCACCATCATTTTGAAATGTGCAAATGGAGCGAAGTTAAAATTGTGTGGAGTTTCTCCGCAATTGCAGCACTTTTCTGTGCAGTTGCATTTCTTTATATGTATTTCTGTTAATATTTAAATTTCTCACCGGAGGTATTTTGCTTTGGACCAGCAGAAAAGCAACAGAAAAAAATTTAATATAAAAGCATTTTTCAGATTTGCTGACAAAGGTACCAATGTGGATATGCCTCTGGTTATTATAACCCTTACATTGCTGCTGTTCGGGCTTATTATGCTTTATTCAGCGAGCTATGTTAAAGGTATTTACGAAAAAGGCGACAGCCTGCACTATATATCCAGCCAGGTGAAATATGCCGTACTGGGTGTTATGGTTATGATTTTTGCGGCAAAAATGGATTACAGGGTTCTCAAACGATACAGCAGAGGTGTGCTTGCACTTGCTTATGTGCTGTTGGTTGTGGTTTTGTTTATGCCTGCAATCAACTATGCACACAGATGGATTTTCCTGCCGACACCTGCACATCCTATAATCACATTCCAGCCTTCGGAAATTGCAAAATTTGCAGTTATCCTTATGTTTGCTGATATGGTGCAGAAAAAAGGCGAAAAAATGAAAACCCTCACAGGCGGTGTTATTCCTTTTGCTATCATCCTTGGCGGTATGGCAATGCTGTTGCTCCTTGAACCTCACATTTCGGGTACAGTTATTATTCTTGGCATCGGTGTAATTATGATGTTTGTGGGCGGTACCGACCTCAAATGGTTTTTCCTTGGTCTTGCACTCATTGTCGTTGCCGGTATCTGTGCAGTTATTCTGGAACCAAGCCTTGTTGAACGTGCAATGGGACGTATCAGTGCATGGCGAAACCCTGAAAGCGATTTGCAGGGGGACGGTTACCAGAGTTACCAGAGTCTTCTTGCCATAGGTTCGGGCGGTCTCTTCGGACTTGGACTGGGCAACAGCAGACAGAAGCATCTTCATCTGCCTGAACCACAGAATGACTTTATTTTTGCGGTTATCTGCGAAGAACTTGGCTTTTTTGGCGGCATGATGGTTATTGCTCTGTTTTTTGCACTGCTTCTCAGAGGTATATATGTTGCTTCCCGTGCAAAGGATAAATTCGGTGCAATGCTGGTTGTAGGCATTGTGTCGCAGATTTCAATACAGGCTTTTTTAAATATTGCCGTTGCAACCAACACAATCCCGAATACGGGTATCAGCCTGCCGTTTTTCTCGGAAGGCGGCACATCTCTCACCATGCTTCTTGCCGAAATGGGCATAGTTTTATCGGTTTCCCGTTATGCAAACCTGGAAAAAGGAGAATAGTATCATGAAAGTTATCATAGCAGCCGGCGGTACAGCAGGTCACATCAATCCGGGCCTTGCAATTGCGGAAAAAATCAAAAAGGAACAGCCTGATGCCGACATTATGTTTGTGGGCAGAAAACAGGGTATGGAATATAAACTTGTAACAAACGCGGGCTATAAGTTCAGTCATATGGAAGTAACAGGTTTCCAGAGAAGTTTTTCACCTGAAAATATCAAGAGAAATCTTATAACAGTAAAAAATCTTCTCACAGCAAACAAAGCTGCGGATAAAATTCTGGACAGTTTCAAACCTGACCTTGTTATGGGTACAGGGGGATATGTTTCCGGTCCTATTGTGCAGCGCGCAGCAAAAAGAGGCATAAAAACAGCCCTTCATGAACAGAACGCTTTTGCAGGTGTTACCAACAAACTTCTGTCAAAACAGGTGGACAAAGTTTTTGTTGCAACAGAAAAGGCAGCAAAATATATGGCTTATCCTGAAAAATGCATTCCTTGCGGAAACCCTGTAAGGGCAGAGATTGAAACTGCCGATATGGCAAAAAGCCGCAAAGAACTTGGTGTTGAAGGAAAAACAGTTATTCTTTCCTTTGGCGGTTCTCTCGGTGCAAGAAATGTAAATAATGCAATGAAAGCCCTTGTTTTACATAACAAAGACAACAAGGATGTGGTGCATTATCATGTTGTAGGCCGTTACGATGAAGGCGATTTTGAAAAATTCCTTGATGTAAACGGTATAGAACAGTCAGAAAACCTTAAAGTATTTGAATATCTTTACGATATTCCCAAATATATGGCGGCAGCAGACATTATCGTAAGCCGCTGTGGGGCACTTACAATTGCAGAGATTGCCTGCATGGGCAAAGCGTCCATTCTTATTCCGTCACCAAATGTTGCAGAAAACCATCAGTATCACAACGGTAAGGTGCTGGAAGATATGGGTGCAGCAATTCTTATAGAAGAAAAAGACCTTACAGACAAAACAATTGTGGACGCTTTTGAAAAACTGTACAGCGACAAAACTCTGGCACACAGTATGGCAAACAAAGCAAAGGAAGCACACAATCCTGACTGTATTGATATAATCTACTCCAATCTTGTTTCAATGTTCTGATAGCATATCAAGAGACAGGGTAAAATAAAATCAAAATAATAACAAAACATCACTTCAAGGCATATTATAGGCTAAATGGGGTGATGTTTTTTGGAAATACTGACAATAAAAGGCGGCAGAAAACTGCGGGGCGGTTATACAATTCCTGCGGCAAAAAATGCGTTACTGCCCATACTTGCCGCAAGCATTATGCTGGACGGGAAAACATGCATAAACGGTTGCCCTTTGCTTTCTGATACTGAGGCAAGCCGGGATATAATTGAATGCACAGGCAGCATGGCATTGTGGGAGGACGGCAGGTTTTCTGTATTTCACAGAGACAGTGATGTATCGGAAATTCCACAACATCTCTGCAGTAAAATGCGGTCGGCAATTCTGTATCTTGCACCGCTTTTATACCGCAAAGGTCAGGTGACTCTTTATGCACCGGGTGGCTGCAACATAGGGGCAAGACCGGTGGATATTCATCTTGACGGCCTTAAAAAACTTGGGGCAGAGGTAGAAACCGATGGGTGCAGAATAACGGTTACGGCACAAAACGGTCTCAGAGGTACAGATATAAAACTGCGCCTGCCAAGTGTTGGGGCAACACAGACGCTTATAATGGCGGCGGCAACGGCAGATGGAATAACAGTGCTTAAAAACTGTGCAAAGGAACCTGAAATAGTGGACCTTGCAAGATTTTTAAACTATGCAGGCGCAAAGATAACAGGTGCTGGCAAAAACGAAATTATTATAAGGGGAGTTGCATCCCTTGAAGGAGTGGAATATACTCCCATACCTGACCGCATTGTTGCGGCAACGATACTCAGTGCAGTGAATTCTGCAAAAGGCATTTGTGTTTTGCGCAATTATCCTGTAGAATATATGCAGGAGTTTGAAAATATTCTCGGACAGACAGGGCTCAGGGTTATCCACTTTGCGGACAGTGCAATTGTGTGTAAGGTTCGGCGTATCAGAGAAGATATAAAAATTCACACAGGGTATTACCCGGATTTTTCCACAGATATGGGGCCATTGCTGGCAGCGGCAATGGTTAACGAAAAAGGAAAACTGACCATCAGGGAAACGGTGTTTGAAAAACGTTTTTCATATAAAGAAGAGTTTGAAAAACTTGGACTTTGCTGCAAAACCGACAGAGATATTTATGAGCAGAACAACTGTGAAAAATATTGTGCAGATGCCCGCCTTGCTGCAAAAGATTTGCGTGCTGGGGCAGCGGTTGTGGTTGCTGCTCTGGCTAAAAAAGGAAATTTCACTGTGGATGGTGTGGAATACATCGACCGCGGTTATGAAAATATAGAAAAAATTTTTGCGGATTTGGGCGCAGAAATAAGGAGAGTTCAGCTTGAAGGAAAACCAGAAAAAACAATTGAATAAAGCTGAAAAGGCGGCTGTGCAGCAGTCGCCTAAACGTGTTTCAAAAAAGACACTCAAGCGCCGCAGAATGATAAAACGCATACTCAGCATGCTGTTGGTTGTGTTTGTTGTGACAGCTGCAATTTTTGTGGCTATGAAACTGTTGTTTGTTGTGAGAACAGTTGAAATCAGCGGCAGTGATATTTTTACCGAAAAAGAGATAAGCGACTTTGTTGCTATTCCTCAGGAGGAAAATATCTTCAGAATAGATTCCGAAGAAATGGAACAGGCTCTTGTTGAAGAGTTTAAATATCTTGAACAGGCAAAAATTGTAAAAAGACTGCCTGACAGGGTTGAGATACATCTGACAGACTGTGTGGAAACTTACTACACACTGTATGAAAACACATATACTGTGTATTCTCAGGGGTTCAAAAACCTGAGAAATTCACAGGAACCGCCACTTGATGCGGTGTGGCTGGATTTTGATATGTCACAGGAGTTGCAGCTTGATACTGCCAAAACACTTATACAGCTTTTTGAAAAATATCATCTTGATAAGGTGACAAAAATTTCACTCAGTGATGATAATATGATCAGCGTTGTATGTGACGACCGCATTGAAATCAATTTCGGTACAATGCTGGACATTGATTACAAAATCAAGATGTGCAAAAAGGTGCTGGATGAAAAAATTCCTGCAGGAGAAAAAGGCACCATTGATGCGACAGAAGGCGGCGAAATTGTATACAGAAGGCAATAAATTTGTATGTGATTTATGTTGAAAAGAATGAATATATTTGTTATACTATAAGATGATAATATATTTAATGGATAATTGTTTTTAAATATAAAATTAATGTGAAAATGAACCGTAATTGGAGGAATATATAATGAGCTTTTTCTTGGAAGATGATGTTGTTATCACAACTAACATAAAGGTTGTAGGCGCAGGCGGCGGCGGCAACAACGCTGTAAACCGCATGGTTGTTACAGGCCTTAAAGGTGTTGAATTTGTTGCAATGAACACAGATGCACAGGCTTTGTCTGTTTCCAAAGCAACACAGAAAGTTCAGCTTGGTGCAAAACTTACAAAAGGCCGTGGTGCAGGTGCAGACCCTGAAATCGGTCAGCGTGCGGCAGAAGAAAGCCGTGACGAAATTGCAGCAGCACTCAAAGGCTGCCAGATGGTGTTTATCACAGCCGGCATGGGCGGCGGTACAGGTACAGGTTCCGCACCTATCATTGCTGAAGTTGCAAAAGAACAGGGTATTCTTACTGTTGGTATCGTAACAAAACCTTTCGGTTTTGAAGGTCCACGCAAAATGCGTGTTGCACAGCAGGGTATCTCCAATCTTCTCAAAAATGTGGACAGCCTTATCGTTATCCCTAACGACAGACTCAAATATGTTTCCGAAGAAAAAATCACTCTCGTAAACGCTTTTGAAATTGCAGACAATGTTCTCAAACAGGGTGTTGAATCTATTTCCGAACTTATCAATGTTCCATCTTTCATCAACCTTGACTTTGCAGACGTTCGTGCTGTTATGAAAGATGCAGGCTATGCACATATGGGTGTTGGCCGCGCAACAGGTCCAAACAAAGCAAGCGAAGCTGCACATGCAGCAATTCAGTCACCATTGCTTGAAACATCAATCAGCGGTGCAAGAGGTGTTATCATCTCCATCACATCCAGCCAGGATATCGGTCTTGAAGAAGTTGAAGAAGCAGCAACTCTTATCACTTCTTCCGCACATCCTGATGCAAACATCATATGGGGTGCAGCATTTGACCCTAACCTTGTTGACGAACTCAAAGTTACAGTTGTAGCAACAGGTTTTGAAGATGAAGCAGACAAAGACTACACTGCACCTGCAGCAAAAACACAGCCCGTACAGGCAGCAACAGCACAGGAACAGAACACAGTTACAGCAAAAGAAATTGTAAACTCTGAAAAAAATCTGGAAGATGACAGCACATATCTTGATGATGTAATCAACATTCTCAGAAGAAACAGTGGCAGATTATAAAAAACAGGGCAGCCATCGTTGAACAAGCGGTGGCTGTTTTTGAAAATAAAAATCGGAGGTGCATATTATGGACGAAAAACTGTATCATATCAATTTAAGCAAATCTGATATTCAGGGAGCTAAATATGCAATTCTGCCGGGTGACCCGGACAGAGTTCCGAAAATAGCAAAATTTTTTGACAATCCGCAGAAAATAGGGCAGAAAAGGGAATATGTTTCCTATCTCGGCCAGCTTTGCGGAGAAAATGTTCTCTGTGTCTCCACAGGCATCGGCGGTCCGTCTGCGGCAATCTGTATCGAAGAACTTCGTCAGCTTGGGGTTGAAACCTTTATAAGGGTAGGTACATCGGGCGGCATGCAGCTTGATGTGGAAGCAGGCGATATTGTGGTAGTTACAGGTGCAATCCGTATGGAAGGCACGAGCAAGGAATACCTGCCAATTGAATTTCCTGCAGTGGCAGACCTTGATGTGACAGTTGCACTTCGTGATGCTGCAAAAAAACTCGGATACAGATACCACACAGGTGTGGTACAGTGCAAAGACAGTTTTTATGGTCAGCATGCACCACACAGAATGCCGGTAAGCTATGAACTTGAAAACAAATGGCAGGCGTGGATAAAAGGCGGTTGTCTTGCAAGCGAGATGGAATCTGCTGCACTGTTCACAGTGTGCGCGTCCCTTGGTGCAAAAGCGGGGGCTGTAATGCTTTGCGTATGGAATCAGGAACGTGAAAAAGCAGGCCTTGACAACAAAGAAGAACACGACACAGAAAAAGCAATAAAAACTGCCATTGAGGCAATAAAGATACTTATAAATGAGGGAAAATAATGGATAACGTTGTTTTTAAACAAAGCGTTATGGGCTTTAACAGAACACAGGTGCTGGAATATATCGACACACTTGCAAAACAGCTTAAAGACCAGGAAAATGAATACACAAACAGAAAACAGGAACTGGAAGCAGAAGTTGGCACACTTTCTGCCAAATGTGCAGAGAAACGTCAGGACCTGGAACTTACTGTGGAAAAAATCAGAGAACTCAGTGAAGAGCTTGAGTTTTTCAAGAAAAACAACGAAGAACTCAAAAATCAGATTGACTACTACAAAGATCTGGTTTTGTCCAAGGACGGCGAAATTGTAAATCTTAAAAGAAATACATTCAGTCTGCAGACCCGTGTTGATCTGCTTAATGCAGAAAACGAAAACTGGAAAAAACGTCAGGACAAAATTGGCGAAACTCTTATAGAAGCCAATATGAAAGCGGAAGAAATTATCCGCAATGCAGAAGAAAAGGCATTTCTGACAAAAAAATCCATTGAAGAACAGGCAGCAAATCTCTCATGCGATGTTGTGAATGTTAAAGCAGAAATTTCCCGTGTGGAAAAACAACTGGAAGAATCCTTTGCAAAACTTCAGCATGCAATGACAACCCTTGATGCTTCTGCCAAAACAATTGAAGCACAGGTTGATGAATATAAAAATAAAGTTGAAGGTATGGAAACAACTTTGCCTGAAGAATCTGACCAGGAAACTGCAGTTTCCAAGGATAAAAAACTTGCTTCCCTTGCAGATACATACGCGATTAAAGCAGTGCCAAAACCTGTACAGAAAAAATCCCTCACTGACAGTGTACTGGAAACAATCGCGAAAATTATAGGCTAAATAAAAAACCACCCGTTATTAGGGTGGTTTTTGTTACTTATTTACCATTGATGTGCCTTTTTCAAGAAGGTAGGTTGCCTCAAGGTCGGCAAGGTGTGCCATAACAGCAAGAGGATAGCGTTTGAATGCTTCGCCTATTGCATAGTTGCCTGCACGTGCGGAATCATCAAAGCCGCCCATATGCCAGCGGATGGCCATAGCTTCTTCGGTGGTAAGGCGTAAAAATCTTTCCACAAGGAAAACGGATTTTTCACCGTGTCCGTATGGGAACGGGTCCTCACTTGTGTATATTTTCACCTTTTCCCACTGGCCTGTAGCATCATTTTTAACATGTCTTGTGCCTTCTTTGTAAAGGTTGATTTTGCAGAAATCATGGCAGAGGGCAACAAGTGCAATTGTTTCATCGCTGTAGTCAAAACCGCCGACAGCACATTTTTCTCTCAGAATGTGATAAACATTAAGGCTGTGCATCACAAGGCCGCTTTCGCAGGCGCCGTGAAAACGGGTGGAGGCAGGTGCAACAAAAAAGTCTGTACCGCAAAGCCAGTCCAGCAGTCTTTCTTTGCCTGTGCGGGTTACGCATCTGTCAAAAATTTCAAGAAATTCTGATTTATAGTCCATAAAGATACCTCTTTATACAATGATTTATATTATGTAAATACTATATCATATATTTTCACATAAAAAAAGAAGCTGTAACTTTCTTTTTCAAGAAAATTACAGCCATTTTTATTAAAGGTCGATTTCGTCGAGGATTTCTTTGAGAACAGCAACTTCTTCTGCTGTAAGAGAAATGCCTTTGCCCATCTTTGTGTTGTCAGCGGACCAGTCGCGGATATCGTATTTTGGTTCTCTTTCGCCCCAGCTTACAAGATTGATTTCTCTCTGCCAGCCGCCTTTACCCTGAGAAAGCACACCGATTTTTTCAACGATTTCGTATTTGAATTCTGCCATATCTATAATACCTTTCTGAATGTTTTTCTGAACAATGAACAAATTGTAGTACAACTTTCAGACAATTGTCAAGTACTAATTTTCATTCTTGACAATTTTCTCTGCAGGTATTAAAATTAATCAGTAATATATTTATATATTCAATATATTGTAAAGGCTTGGAAAAAGAGGCAGGAAACTGTGGTTTTTGCAGAGAGCTGTGGGTTGGTGCAACACAGTAAAACAGGTTTTTTGTGTAGCTTTGGAGCCGAAAAGGTGAAAAAACAGTAACCTTTTCCGTAAACCTGCGTTAAAGGCAATTCGAGTGGATGCACTTGGTGCATCAATTTGGGTGGTACCACGGTTATTGCAATCGTCCCATACATTTTTATGATGGGGCGATTTTTTTATTTGCTCCAAATACACAAGAGAAGGAGAAAAAAGATGAAAGAACTTGAAAAAATCTACGACCCTAAACAGGTTGAAGACAAAGTTTACAAAAACTGGCTGGAAAACAAATACTTCCACGCAGAAGTAGACAGCAAAAAAACACCTTATACAATTGTTATTCCACCACCAAACATCACAGGCCAGCTTCACATGGGCCATGCACTTGACAACACACTTCAGGATATTCTTATCCGTTACAAAAGAATGCAGGGCTTCTCTGCTTTGTGGGTTCCTGGTACAGACCATGCATCTATCGCAACAGAAGCTAAAATTGTAGAAGCTATGGCTAAAGAAGGTCTCACAAAAGAAGACCTTGGCCGTGAAAAATTCCTTGAACGCGCATGGGACTGGAAACGCGTTTATGGCGGCAGAATTATTGAACAGCTCAAAAAACTTGGTTCT
>JAZOTI010000074.1:0-13068 GCA_045657565.1 Oscillospiraceae bacterium
GCAATGAGTGCGGTTTCCGTCTGTGTGTGTGCACTTATCCTTGATTCCGTTATCACAATGTGGAAAAAAGGTGTGAAGGACAAATTCGGTATTGTTCTGTTTGCAATAATGCTTGGCGCAATGACCTTTACAAATGCAAATCCTGTTATCCTTGTTGTTTTAAGTGCAGTAACGGGGATTGTTGTGAAATCCCGCAAAGAAAAACTGAATGGGGGAGGTAACGGAAAATGATTTATCTCCAGCTGTTTTTTGAGTTTTTTCAGATAGGCTTGTTTGCTGTTGGCGGCGGTATGGCAACTTTGCCGTTTTTGCAGCGCCTTGGCGAAAAAACAGGTTGGTTTGGCAGTCAGCTCATTGCCGATATGGTTGCAATCAGCGAATCCACACCGGGCCCTATCGGGGTAAACATGGCAACCTATGTAGGGTATAATGTAGGGGGATTTCTGGGAGGCTTTGTTGCAACAATGGGCCTTGCAATGCCAAGCGTCATCATTGTTATTATCCTTTCCCACTATCTTGCTAAACTTAAGGGTAACAAATATCTGGACTATGCATTTTATGGTATGCGTCCTGCGGTTACAGGCCTCATTGCAGCAGCGGCGGTTTCTGTTATGCAGGTTGCGGTGTTCAACACCGAACTTTATAAAGTGACGGGCAATATTCTGGATTTTATCGACCCTAAAAAGATACTTTATTTTGTCATAGCATTTATAGCTATCAAAAAATTTAAAAAGCACCCGATAACCTATATTGCCGTTTCGGCGGTTGTGGGGCTTGTTTTCAGATTTTAAAATATAAAGCGCTCACGGATAAATCGTGGGCGCTTTGTTTTTTTGAATGGCTGTATATAGCCGGAAATATATTTGTCAAATAAAAAAGCCGTTGGATTTTACCAACGGCTTTGTTTTTTTATCAGAATTCGTCAAAATCAAAATCTGTATCATTGTTTTCAATACCAATTACACTGTCTACAGGCAGGGAAATAACAAGCCCGTTGGCATCACTGCTGATGCCGCATTTTTCGCTTATTTCGGTCATGATTTTCATTTTGATTTCATTTGCTGCAATAATCAGAAGAATTTCTTTTTCGTCAAGAACATTAAGTCCCCAGAAACTCGCAGCTTCCTCTGTGCCTATGCGGCGGCTGTTGATAATTGTGCCGCCCCTTGCACCTGCGGCACGGGCAACATCCATAACTTCTCCGCTGTAACCTCTGTTGATAATTGCAGCGATAAGGGAATATTTATTGTCAGTCATGATTATGTCATCCTTTCTGAAATTGGAGTTGCTTTTTTCGTGTAACTGATGCAGCATTCGCAGAATGGAACCGCTTGCACCTGACACAGGGACTGTAAATGCGATACCTGTGTTCTGCATACCAAGCTTTAATTCTTTTCGCAGTTTAAGCAGCATTATATCGGCAAACTGCTTTGGCAAAGTGCTTATAAGAATACTTTTATCACTGCTGCCAAGTCCAAGCATATCCATTATTTCGCTGGAAGCAGTGCCTTCGCCGTTAAGTTTGTACTGCACAGGTATTGCTCCGCGGTGGAAAAGCTTTGCAGCTTTGTTGGCAGGTTTAGGCCCGCAGATAAGTACAAGAAGTCTCATGGAAAAATTGTTTCTGTTCTGTTCCATTATTTGCCGACCTCCTCAAAATCAATAATAATATCTTCAATTTCCTGTACAGCAGCGTGTTCAGGCATAGGTTTGTCAACCTTTTTGTTTTTCATCATATATCTTACACCCATAAGCTGAACAGCAATAAGCGGTGTAAGTGCAACCAGTGCAACCACGCCAAAAGCGTCGGTCATAACATTTCCGCCAAGGGCCTCACAGGCACCGATACAAAGCGGAAGCAAAAATGTTGTGGTCATAGGTCCGCTGGCAACCCCGCCGGAGTCGAAAGCGATACCTACAAAAATTTTAGGTACAAAGCGGGACATAACCAAAGCGATTATATACCCTGGAATTATTATCCAATGTATAGGAATTCCTGTCAATACCCTCAGCATTGCAATGCCGATACTTGCGGCAACACCGATTGAAAGACAACGGTTCATTGAACTGCTGTAGATAAGCCCGTTGGTGATGCCTTCAACCTGATGGTTGAGAATCTGGATTGCAGGTTCCGCTTTGACAATGTAATAACCGATAAGCATACCAATAGGTATAAGCAGCCATTTGTGGCTGAGGGATGCAAGTTCACGGCCCAGGAGAGTACCCACAGGGGCGAAACCTACGTTAACGCCGCAAAGGAACAGTACAAGACCTATGTAAGTGTAGATAAAACCGATAACGATACGTCTTTTCTGACGTGTGTGATAACGGTGTGTTGCAAACTGAAAAATAAGATAAACTGCAAGGATAGGCAGAATGGAGATTGCAACTTCTTCGGCGTAATGAGGAAGTTTCTTTGCAAATTCAATTGCCACATCCTGTGTTGTCACAACTTTGGTAATCTCGCTGGAAGAATAAACGGCCTGGTCAGGGTTGAAGAAACAGCCAAGCACCAGCACTGCGAGAATAGGCCCGCCGCTGGCAAGTGCGATAAGACCGAAACTGTCGTTGGAGGAATCTCTGTCGCTTCGCACGGAAGAAATACCAATACCCATTGCCATAATAAATGGAACGGTAATCGGGCCTGTGGTTACACCGCCGGAGTCAAATGCAACTGCAAGGAATTCCTTTGGCACAAACAGGGAGAATACGATAAGCAGCAGGTACATAACTGCAAGAATAATAGGCAGGTCAATTTTGGTGATGATTCTCATCACGGCAACAGCAAGGAAAAGCCCCACACCAACTGCAACGGTGAGTATAAGTGTCAGGTTAGGCACTGCGGGAACCTGCTGTGCAAGAACCTGAAGGTCAGGTTCGGCAATTGTGATGATAAAACCCATCAAAGCACTGACAGCAATAACAAGATACAGCTTTTTGATTTTTGTAAGCTGAACACCAATGCCCTCACCAAGAGGTGTCATTGCAGTTTCGGCACCAAGCTGAAACAGTGCCATACCGAAAATCAGCATTACGGCACCAACAAGGAACATTACCATTGCGCCGGTTTCCAAAGGCACAAGAAATATGCTGAGCACCATAACTATCAGGGTGATCGGCACAACAGCGGACAAAGATTCTGAAATTTTTTCTTTTAGGATGTCAATCATTGCTAAGTCTCACATTAAAACGATTATAGAAATTTATTATTTATTATATAATAACTTTTTGTTATTGTGACGTCAATTTTTATCACAAAAAGTTCAGAAATTAAAAATTTTTTTGCGATTTTTTATATACAAAAGGCAACCACAACTGACGATGACTGCAATTATGGTTTTATAAAGCTGTTATACAGCTGTTTGATTTGTGTATGTTCTAAATAGCGATGCTCAGTGCATTCATCACAATACCGCTCACAGCTCCCACAATGAAAACGATGCCCATGATTTTAAAGTTCTGTCTGCTGTGCGGATTAACACGGAAAAGCACAATCCACGCAATACCGCTGCCTGTCAGAAGTCCTGCCATTGCGGTACCGAAGGAAATAACACCGCTTAAATAAAGCTGTGTTATTGCAACGCTGGAGGCACAGTTTGGAATCATGCCCACCACGCAGCTTACAACAGGTGCCCATACACCTGCACGGGAAACTGCTTTTTCAATAACTTCAACCCCTGCAAGGTCAATCATAAGGTTAAGCAGGAAGGTAATCACAAAAATAACAAGATAGATTTTCAAAGTGTGAACAAAAGCCGCTTTTGCGGGATTGTGTTCACAGCCGTGGCAGTCTTCTTCAATGCAGAAGTCGCTGATGTATTCATTGTGGTCGTGGTGTTCTGTGTGATGATGTTCACCCTCGAGGTTGTGGTGGTGATGGTGATGACCTTCGTGGCTGTGCTGATGCGGGTGTTTATGCTGCTGATATCTTATGCGCATACGATGAAAAAAGTCTACACCAAAACCGGCAATAATGCCGATAGCGGTTTTTACAAGAATAATCTTTGCAATCTTTAACGGGCTTGCATTGCTGGAAATCATAATTGCAAGCATCTCATCACTTGTGGCAAGATAAACTGCAACAAGTGTGCCGATTGTCACAATCCTGCCAGCAAACAGGTTGGTTGCCATAACGGAAAATCCACATTGTGGCAATGCACCGATTACCCCGCCGAGCAACGGACCTGCCTTGCCTGCTTTTTCAATAATTGCAAGGCTTTTGTCGCTCATGGAATGTTCCATATATTCCAGAAGAAGAAAAACTACAAACAGGAAAGGCAACAGATTCCATGTATCAAAAAATGTATGAGAGAAAATATGTTCAAAAAGATGTTCGGCAATTGCATCGCCGTGTTCATGTACGTGAGTCATAGGACGTCCTTTCGCTATAATTTGATTTATATAACAGTTTTGAAGTATCTGAGTTTGGTTTGTGGATTTTATGCCGGAAAGCTAAAGTTAGCCTTGGCTTACTGAAAAAATTTTACCACAAAAAATATTATTGGTAAACTGTTAAAATATATAAAATTTGACTTTGACAGCAGCAATTTATTGATTAAGCTTTAAAAATATCGTATACTTGTTTAATAATAAAATGCATTTAAAACCTGTTTGCAGAGGAAATATTATGAGCGAATATATAGTTATTACAGGAGCAAGGGAAAACAACCTTAAAAATATCAATGTAAAAATCCCCAAAAAACAGATTACTGTTTTCACAGGGGTTTCAGGTTCGGGCAAAAGTTCTATCTGTCTTGATACAATCGCAGCAGAAAGCCGCCGCGAACTTAACGAAACTTTCCCCGTTTATGTTCAGCACCATCTGCCGAAATACGGCAGACCAAATGTGGAAAAAATTGAAAATCTGCCTGTTACCATAGTTATTGACCAGAAAAAACCATCAGGCAACAGCCGTTCGACAGTCGGCACATATACCGATATCTACACAATGCTGCGACTGCTGTTCAGCCGTGTTGGCAAACCGTTTATCGGCTATTCCGACGTTTTCAGCTTCAATCATCCGTCCGGCAGCTGTCCAAGATGTGACGGCCTCGGTGTAGTGACCGACCTTGATATCCACAAACTGGTGGATTTCAATAAATGCCTCAATGATGAAGGTGTTATCAACTATCCTGCATTCACCACAGGTGCATGGAGATGGAAAAGATATGCTTACAGCGGTCTGTTTGACCTTGATAAAAAAATCAAGGATTACAGCGAGGAAGAACTTCAGCTTTTTCTTTATTCACCGCAGATACGCCTTAAAAATCCACCTGCAAACTGGCCTAAATCCGCAAAGTTTGAAGGCATCTATCCGCGTATGTACCGCAGCATCATCAACTCAAAAGAAGGCGAGATGCACAAAAAACATCTGGAAAAAATGGTTTCCACCTTCACCTGTCCAGAATGTCACGGTCAGCGTGTAAACGACAAGGTGAGAAGCTGTCTCATCAACGGCAAAAGCATTGCCGATGTGTGTGATATGCCAATTGAGGATGCAATCACTTTTGTGCAGTCCATTGATGACCCTCTTGCAAGAGATCTGAAGGTGGAACTTACCAAACGACTCGGGGCACTTGTTGATATCGGATTGTCATATCTGTCCCTCAGCCGAGGCACCGACACACTTTCAGGCGGTGAAGCACAGCGAATCAAAATTGCAAAATATATCAATTCGGCTCTTACAGATATGCTTTATGTATTGGACGAACCAAGTGTTGGTCTGCATCCAAAGGATATCGACAGAATGAAGCTGTCTCTTGAAAAGCTTAAAAACCACGGCAATACCGTGCTTATTGTGGAACATCACCGCGAAATTATCAAACTTGCGGACAACATTGTGGATATGGGCCCTAAAGCGGGGCAGTACGGTGGAGAAATTATGTTTGAAGGTGATTATGACGGACTTTTGAAAGCCGATACAATCACATCAAAAATGCTTAATGCTGTTACACCGCTTAAAACAAGCTACCGCACACCAACAGACTGGTTTAAAGTGGAAAACGCAACTCTTCACAATCTTAAAAATGTAACAGTTGACCTGCCAATGGGTGCAATCTGTGTTATTGCAGGGGTTGCAGGCAGCGGCAAGTCCAGTCTTATGGAACATTTCCAGAATGTTTATCCTGAAACAGTTATTTCAATAAAACAGAAAAATATCGGTATAAACCTGCGTTCCACACCTGCCACATATCTTGAAATCTGGGACGAAATCCGCAATCTTTTTGCAAAAGCAAACAAGGTTTCAAATGCATATTTCAGCTTCAACTCCATTGGTGGCTGCCCTGTATGTGGAGGTAAAGGTGTAATTGTCAGCGAAATGGCCTTTATGGATGCCATTGAAACCAAATGCGAAGCCTGTGGCGGCCTGCGTTTTTCACAGGAGGCGCTCAGCTTTAAATACAACGGCAAAAATATCGGTGAAGTAATGGATATGTCCGTTTCCCAGGCGATTGAGTTTTTTAAAGGCAAACCTTTTGTTGAAAAACTTGAAAGCCTTGAAAAAGTTGGCCTTGGTTATATTCATCTCAACCAGTCAATGTCAACTTTGTCTGGCGGGGAACTTCAGCGTGTAAAACTTGCGGATAAACTTAAGGAAAAAGGTCAGGTGTTTATCCTTGACGAACCTACTGACGGTCTGCACCTTGATGACATCAAACGCCTTAAAGGAATTTTCAACGATATGGCAGACAGCGGCAACACTCTGTTCATCATCGAACACAGCCTCGATGTTATGAAAGATGCTGACTATATTATAGAAATGGGTCCCGAAGGTGGTCTGAAAGGCGGACAGGTGCTGTTCAGCGGCACACCTTGCGATATTCTGAACAGCGAAAAATCCGTAACCGCAAAATATATAAAAGAAAGTCTTGAATAAATCATGTATCTGATAAAAAACAGTTTCCGCAGTATTGTGCAGAAACTGTTTTTTTATTGATTAATTATAACCAAATGCTTATAATGTATTTAAAAATAATAATGATTGTCGGATATAAGTGCTTTGAGGTGAATATATGACCATAAGACATCTGAAAATTTTTAAAATGGTATGTGAAAACGAATGCAATATAACAAAGGCTGCCAATAAACTGCATATGACACAACCTGCGGTAAGTCAGGTTATAAAAGAACTTGAGGAATATTACAATGTTGTTCTGTTTGAACGAGTTTCCCGCAGACTTGTCATAACAAAAGCGGGGGAACATCTCAAAAACTATGCGCTGTCCATCGGCAATGCCTTTGATGATATGGAAAAGGAAATGACCGAATGGGGTAAAAAAACTACAATCCGTGTAGGTGGTACATATACCATAGGTGTATATTTCCTGCCGGGATACGTAAAGGCTTTTAAAGAGGTTTATCCGGATGTGGAAATAAAAGGATTCTGTGCCCCTGCAAATGTTCTGGAGCAAAAAATTCTTGACAATGAACTGGACATTGCTTTCAGCGAAGGTGTTCCTCAAAGCGAAAACATTGCAAGTGAAAGTTATATGGATGACTACCTTGTTCCATTTTGTTCACCTAAAAAGAAATATGACTATGGTCAGACAGTTTCACTGGAAGAATTTAAAGGACAGAGTTTTATTCTCAGGGAAAAAAACAGCGGTACCCGCAGAGTGTTTGATGCTGCCTGCGAAAAAGCAGGTTTTACTGTTGAACCGGTATGGGAATCCATGAGCAATACAGCAATAATAAAAGCGGTTATTGAAAATCTTGGGGTTGGAGTTTTGTCATATCGACTTATAAAACACGCTGTGGATAACGGTTATGTTGTGCCTTTTTTTGTAGAGGAACTGAATCTCAAAAGAAAATTTTACATAATAAAACATAAAGATAAAAAACTTTCTGATGCGGCACAGTACTTTTTGTATCTTTGCAATAAAACAGACTTTGAACTCGATTAGAAAATATTTTATAAAAATGTATATTTAATAATATATGACAAAAAGGCTTCCGTCACTGACGGAAGCCTTTTTGTACGGACTAATATTTAAACGCAGGAATAATAGTTATTCTGAGGTTTTGTTATATGCAAAGTTTAAACTGATGTTTCTCCTGCAATTTCTTCGGGTTTTTCCGAATTTTCATCCAACTGTCCGGCATCTTTTTTTCGGTTGGTTTTGTCAACCATAACGCATACAAAGATACTGAACTGCAGCAGCAGTATCATAGGAACTGCCAGCATAAGCTGGGAAACAACATCAGGCGGTGTAATTACTGCAGCGAGAATAAAAATTGCAATAATAAGAACACCACGGTTGTTTTTGAGGAATTTAGGTTCCAGAATTCTCAGTTTTGTGAGAAGAAAAACCAGAACAGGCATCTCAAAAACAGCGCCAAAACACAAAAGCATTGTGTTTATAAATGAAATGTAGGATTTTATGGAAATCATGGAAGAAACATCTGCCACGGCAATTCTCATAAAAAATTTAAGTGTTGTAGGCAGCACCATAAAATAACAGAATGCAACGCCGCCTGCAAAAAATATAACGCCGAAAATCAGCGACAATAATATATAGACTTTTTCGTGTTTATACAGCCCTTTTTCTACAAATGCCCAGATTTCATATATATTGACCGGGGAACAAACAATAAGTGCCATAATAAGTGAAAGCTGTACATATACAACCAACAGTTCAGATGGAGTGATAAAAACAAGTTCCATACCGGGATTGATGGCAAGGAAATAGTCCATAATCCAGTCAACTTTTGTAAAAAGAAAAGCAGATGCACCAAGGGTAGCAATGGCCATTACGGTCAGTCGCTTCCTGAGTTCGTCAAGGTGCCCGAAAAATGACATTTCTTCGTTTTTTTTCAAAAAGCAGCCTCCCTTTAAGGTGTGCGGATGATGCCGCTTTTAATTATTTATCTTTGTTTTCTTTTGTTTCTTCTACAACTGTTTCTTCAAGTTCTTTGGAAATTTCTTTTGCACCTTTGCGGAATTCAGAAACAGCCTGACCCATGCTTTTTGCAAGTGCAGGGAGTTTTGCAGGTCCAAAAATGATGAGAACAACAGCGAGAATAAGCAAAAGTTCGCCCATACCGATTCTACCAAACATAATTAAATCTCCTTAAAATGTAAAATAAAACGTAAGTTTAAAGTATTAACTGTCCGCCACAGGGACAAAGTGTAAAAACAAAATGTACTGCGGCGGACAATTTATGTACCTGTAAAATGATTAACTGTAAAAATCAGTCAATTATTTAACCTGTGCAAGTGCGTTTTCAACAGCAGCCATGATAGCTTTGGAAGTTACTGTTGCGTTTGCAGCTACGTCTACGCTTGTGGACTGTGCAGCGATGATAGCATCAGGAATTGTGTTGAAAGCAGCATCAGAGATACCTGCTGTTTCTGTGTGGCTGAGAACGTCGATTTTTGCAATTTTGTCGCCGTCCATTGTTACTTTAACTTTAACTTCGCCACCGAAACCGTTTGCAACACCGATGTATTCGTTTGCAGCGAGTTCTGGTTCTGTAGCTTCTGGTTCAGCTGGAGCTTCCATGTAACCGAAGTATACGTTGAGAAGTTCAGCAGCTTTTCTTGCAACGTCGCCGGAAAGACCGCCACAACGTGCACGACGACGGTCATCTTTCATTTCTGTGATGCCGTTTGCAGCCATAAATTTGGATACAGAGTCAGAACAGTTGATTGTTGGGGAACATGTTTTAACTTCTGCTTTGATTTCTGGTTCATAGATTGGAAGGTTTGTGCTTGTGTACCAAGCGTTGAGCTGTTTTGTAACTTCTCTTGCAGCTTTTGGTTCAAGAACAAGACCGAATACGCCAAGAGCACCGCCCATAGCACCACAGAGGGATGCAGCCTGGTAACCTTCTTTACCGTTAGCGAACATTTCTGCTGGGATTACTGTGAATGGGTAGCCAACTTTGTCAGCGAGCTGTGTGAGAAGAGCTTTTGCTACACCGTAGCAGCAGCCGTTTTCGTAGTAACCTTCGTAACCTACTTTTTCAGCAAGGTCAAGGTCGAATTCGCAGCATGGGTATGGGTATGCTGGAAGTTCTGGCTGAGCGTTTGCAGCAGCTTCAGTGTTCATTGCACAACCTGTTACGCCAAGAACAGCAGCACTGCCGAGAAGAATAGCGGATTTGCCGAGAAAGTCGCGGCGGGATTCATTGATTGCCATTGTTATCGTCTCCTTTTATTTTGTTAAGTGAATAGAAAATAAAGAATGATATTGCATTCCTTGTTAATTATATCACAAAACATATAAGTGAAATATAACCATTGCTTATGCTGGCATAACCAAACACTTATGAAAGGCTGGAAAATGAATTAAATTGATGTTTTTTTATGACAAAAATATGCAAGTTGCCCAAAATAATCCAGGGGATATAACGTGAAAAATGTAATATTAAATATAGAGCTCGCCCCAGCGGCCTACAGTTACAAATCCGATTTTTTTATAAAGCTCTGCAACTTCATCATAACCGGAGATAAGGCAAGGTTTTTTGCCGTCCTTTATGATTTCATCTGTAAGGAATTTTGTTATGTAACTGCCGATGCCTTTAAGACGGTATTTCGGAATAACAGCAACTGCTGCAATGGCGGCGTGAGTGTCATCGCTGCTTATAATGCTGCCTGTACCTATTGGCTTGCCGTCCTTTTCAAGCTGATAAACTTTTGTGAGTCCGCTGTTTATGCAATATTCAAGATGGTTTGCCCATGGTTCATATTTAAGGTGTGTACGGTAGTATTCGTGGCTCTGCTGCAGAACACTGTAAACATCACGGAGACATGCAGGTTTGATATCAGCAAAATCACCGCCGTTTACATCACCTGTATATTCCATATAATAACTGCTTTCGGTGAACCCGCCAAGAATACCGTGCAGTTTTTCGCACAGGTCCCAGTCACTGTCGATTTCGTGGATTTCGTGCTGTTTTGTAAAATCCACAATATCTTCAAAACCAAATTCGCCGTCTTTTATTACAGTGAGCACACTCCCGTTGAGATGCAGTGCACATTTTTTGCCTTCTGCTTCGGCGATAAAAAATTTATGTACATGGTGGTCGGTGCCGTATGCCATAAGTGCTGTCACTGCACGGCTGCCGAAAACGTGCTCGGCGGTACACAGGCTACGGAAAAGGTTTATGTTTGAGCTGTCAACTTTTGTGATCATAACTATTGGTCCTTTTTATATAAATGTAATATATTATTCTTTTATTTTTGATAAATGGCGATACATAGTTGCCTGTGAGCAGCCAAAAATTGCAGCGGCATCCTTTACTGCACCTTTGATAAGGAACACACCTTTTTCATCAAGGATTTCCAGGATATGCAGTTTTTCTTTAAGGTGCATGGTGTCAGGGTCGGCGTTATGTTCTCTGAGAACAGATTTGATAATGTCAGAAGCATTGCCGTCTGGAATATTTTCAATATGAGGATGTTTTTCTGTAGGAATTTTTATTGAAATACGGCTTTCGTCAAAACGGAAGTTGGTGTCAACAAGTGCGTCAGGATGGCAAAGGTTAAAAACTTTCTGGCTCAGTTCGCGGTATCTGCTGTCGTCGAAGTTTATGCACATAATGCCGATAAGCTCCCCTGAAATGTCTTTTATAAACATGGAGGAAGAGCAAATGATTTTTCCGTTTGGGGCAAGACCGTATTCGTGAAGAATAAAATCTTCGTTGTCGTATTGACGGTTTTCTATTATTTCCATAAGTTTTTTGGTGGCAGGGGCGCCAATGGTGCGTCCGCTTATGTGGCTGTTGGCAATGGCCACAAGGTCACCACCGTGGTCAGATATATCGTGGAGGGCAACTTCATAGTCGGGGCCCATAACCTTGCCGAGAAATTCGGCCACTTTTGTGAAGTAGTGCAGTTGAATGGATGTCATTGGTTTTGCTCCTTTCAAAGAAAAACACATTATTGTATATATATTTACTGTATCTGTATCTAATTGCTGTATTTGGTGCTTTTTCGGTATAAATATTCCTTGGCGACTTGTAACAGCACTTTTGCAGATCTATTATATCACATAATAATAAAAAATTATCACAAAATGAGAAAAAATTATTTCATGTTTTGCACAAAAATAAATTTGAAAATATATACAAAATGGAAAAAATATTCAATTTTGGCAATAAAAAGTTGATAAATTCTCACTTGTGTGATACTATTTAAGTATCGAAAAACGGGTATGGCTTGAACTATGCCCATAAAAATCGTTTTACAAAATATTAATAGGTACTGACCGCTAGGCACCGAAGCCGACCGGGGTATCTTCCAACAAGGAGGAAATACCAATGAAAAAGTATCCACTTAAAGCTCAGACACCACATTCTTACGTTTATTCTGTACGTCATCTTCCAGAAGTAACAGTTGAACAGCGTGAAAGAGCTCTCAACGCAACACACTGGAATGAATTCGCATTCCCAGCAGGCATGCTCACAGTTGACATGCTCTCCGACTCCGGTACAACAGCTATGACAGACATTCAGTGGTCTGCTCTTATGCTTGGTGACGAAGCATACGGCCGTAACAACGGTTACTACGTATTGCTCGACGCATTCCGCGATATCTTTGAACGCGGCGGCGAAAAGAACTGGAAAAACTCTATCGACCTTATCCGCACAGGTTGCAAAGACGTAGACAAACTCATGGACGAACTCTACCTCTGTGAATACGAAGGCGGCCTCTTCAACGGTGGCGCAGCACAGATGGAAAGACCAAACGCATTTATCATCCAGCAGGGTCGTGCAGCTGAATCCGTTCTCATGGAAATCGTTAAGAAAATCCTTGCAGAACGTCACCCAGGTAAAGTATTTACAATTCCTTCCAACGGTCACTTCGACACAACAGAAGGTAACATCAAACAGATGGGCTCCATCCCACGTAACCTTTACAACAAAGAACTTCTTTACGAAGTACCAGAAGGCGGCAAATACGAAAAGAACCCATTCAAAGGCAACATGGACCTTGAAAAACTCGAAGAACTCATTCTTGCAGTAGGTCCAGAAAACGTTCCACTCGTATTCTCCTGTATCACAAACAACCCAGTATGTGGCCAGGCTGTTTCTATGGCTAACATCAAAGCTACATCTGAAATC
>JAZOTI010000075.1:0-15587 GCA_045657565.1 Oscillospiraceae bacterium
ACCGATTATTCACTTGTCACTACCCTTGCAGCAAAAAACGCCATAAGAAACGGCAGATATTTTTTATCTCTGCCATTGCACACAAATGACGGCAGAAGCATGCTGGAATATGATTTTCTGCGGTGCAATACTGAAAACAGCAAAGCTGTTGCACAAAAGCTTATTGATGTGCTGCACAATGCACATACAATACACGTCACAACCCTGCGAGGCACCGACATTTATTTTTATAAAAATGAGCGCCATGCAAAATTTTTCAACGGAAATGTCAGGGACTGCGATGGTTATTCCTCTGCAAGTATAGAAGTTTATGTTCCTGTGGAAGAAACCCTCACTCACGGTACACTCTGCCTTGATGGCTCATACGGGTACGCAGGCAAAGTGCAGACACCTTTCAACATCGAATTTGAAAATGGCCGCATCACTCATATTGAAGACAGCCCCTACGGCAAGGTGCTCAGTGATTTTCTGAGTGATTATAACGATGAAAAAATGTATGTTGCAAGCGAATTTGGCATTGGGCTTAATCCCCTTTCTCGCTGTGAGGGAAACTGTTATATAGAGGATGAATCTGCCCTTGGTACCTTTCACATTGGTCTTGGCAGAAATCTTGCCCTTGGCGGAACGTGGGAAGCCTGCGGTCATTTTGACCTTACAACTTTCGGCCCCGATGTATACGCCGATGATATAAAAATCATGGAAAAAGGTAAAATTATAATTTAATCCGTTTTATAAAGGAGATTTGTATATGAAAATTTTAGTAACAGGTTTTGATCCATTTGGCGGTCAGGCAATCAACCCTGCTTTTGAAGCAGTAAAACTTTTGCCTGATGTTATTGGCGGTGCTGAGATTGTAAAAATTGAAATTCCTACAGTTTTTGGCAAATGTGCACATAAAGTGGAAGAAGCCATTGCACAGTATAATCCTGACTGTGTGCTGTGTGTAGGTCAGGCTGGCGGCAGAAGTTCCATCACTGTGGAAAAAGTTGCCATAAACTACTGCGATGCACGCATTGCCGACAACGAAGGCAACCAGCCACTTGACAGCAAAATTATCCCTGACGGAGAAAACGCATATTTTGCAACCCTGCCTGTAAAAGCAATGGTGGAAAACTGCCGCAAAAACGGAATTCCTGCAAACCTTTCCTTTACTGCAGGCACATACGTTTGCAACGATGTTATGTATCGTTTGCTGCATATGATAAACACTAAATATCATCATATAAAAGGCGGCTTTATCCATGTTCCTTTTGCTGTTCAGCAGGTGACAAACTATGGCGATGGTATGGCAAGCTGGGAAGTAAGCACAATTGCCAAAGGCCTTGAATATGCTGTGAGTGCAATTGCAAACAACAGCGAAGATATCAGTGTGCATATGGGTACAACACATTAATTGAATATGTAAAAAAACAACCGTCGGTATAAATATTTACCGACGGTTTTGTTGTATAAAAAAAGACACATTCCATAGAATGTGTCTTTTGGAGCTGTTAAGCGGATTCGAACCGCCGACCTCTTCCTTACCAAGGAAGTGCTCTGCCTACTGAGCTATAACAGCAAACAAAGTGAGTCTGTTTCAACGTTCTGACGGCGGAACGCAAGTTCCGAAAAAGCGTCAGCTTTTAATTGCGAAGCAATCCGACAGGTTGTTATAACAGCGACCAAAGTGAGCTGTTTCAACGTTGTTCCTATTTTAAGTTATAGAAAAAGCAACCATCCATAATGGACAGTTGCTTTTCTTTGGCGACCCGAATGGGGCTCGAACCCACGACCTCTAGCGTGACAGGCTAGCGTTCTAACCAACTGAACTACCGGGCCATATTAACTTAGCAACTGTGTAAACAAATTGGCAGGGGCAGTAGGACTTGAACCCACAACTTACGGTTTTGGAGACCGTTGCTCTACCAATTGAACTATACCCCTTTACAAGTTGCTAAATTATTATATAACACCTGACGGGTATTGTCAAGGATTATTTTGAATATTTTTAAATATTTTTTATATTTTTTTGTTGTTAAATTTCCTGATTGTAAATTGGTTTAACATTTTCCCTGCCGCGGCACATAATAAGCAGAACTGCAGTAATATCCACTATCATAACAAAGATGATAATCATTCTTTCAGGGGCAAATTCCCCGAACACACCTGCAACAAACTGACCTATGATTGCGCCTACTGTTGACAGCATACTGAATACACCATTGAAACGTCCGCGCACACGGTCCGGTATATAGTTCTGTGTTGCAGAAACACGGATATTATAGCTTGTTACACTGAGAATGCCGCCCGCAAAGAACACTGCAAGCATAAGCGGTACCGGCAGGAACAGTTTGGTTGCATTCATTATTGCAAATGTAATATAAACAAATATCGCTATTGCGAACTTTTTGTCGGTAGGATATTTGATTTTATACTGCACAAAACCGCCTGCAAAACGGCCCATAAGACCTATTGTTGTTGTTATTGTATAAAGTGTAATAACGTCAATAGGCAGATGACTGTAAAGGTCAGGGTGATTTTTAAAGTACGGAAGCATCAGAGTGTGCATAACACCCATTGATACACCGGAAATAAAGAAGTATTTTGTGATGGTGAAAAGGCCTTTTTCGCCACTGATATACTGCAGACCTTCCTTGAAATCGCTGAAATATTTCTTTTCGTGTTTAATTGTGCTGTGTTCTTCTTTATGGTCAATCTGTGTTTCAAAACATGCTGCAATGAAAAATGCAATTGCATTGAAAAGGAACAGTGGTGCAACTGTACCAAGACCATTGTAAACAGCTGCAGCAACAGGCTGCATAAAGGAAGCTATAGGAGAAAGCATACTTGAGATAGAATATGCTTTGCGGAAATTGCCTTTTGTGATAAGGTTTGGATAAAGGCTGTCGTATGCAACAACATACACACCGTCAATACAGCCTATGATAAGTGATGCAACAATAAGTATTATAAAATTGAATCGATCGGTAAATAAAACCACAAAAAGGAAAACGTAGATAATTGCAGAACAGAAGTCCAGCCCGTAAACAATCTTTTTGCGTTCGATACGGTCAACGATTGGGCCTGCCAGAATTGGTGTGAAAATCTTTGGCAGGTTATGCATAATCATAAAAAATGAATACATAAAAGTGGAATCAGTCTGTTCCAGTACAAGCAGCCCGATAGCAAAGTTTGATATCATATGGCCAAGCATTGATACAACCGACCCCAAAGTTATAATGGTAAAGTTTTTGGTCCAGAGTTTCTGGGTATTTTCCATTATTTCACCCCACTTGAAAAAATATACATTCCACCTAACACATTATTCCTAAAATGTGTATAATTTGTGAAAACCACAAGGCATAATTTTACCCCGACATAAGTCGGGGTAAAGATTCTTTTGTAATTATCAGAACATGCTGATTACGTTTGTAACCATAACAATAAGGATGAGCACAGGTGCTATAAATTTAATTGCAAAACTGAAAAAACCTTTTGCTTTTACGCTGAATTTGCCGCCCTGTTCAATTTCATCATAAACAAATTTTGGTTTGAGAATCCAACCTGCAAGGATAACAATTATCAATGCACCGATTGTCATGCCAATGTATTCACCACAGAAATCATAGAAATCAAGGAAGCCCATGCCAAGGATTGTTACATGGCTGAGTTTGCCAAAGCTGAGTGCTACAGGCAGACCAAGCAGTGTGATAACTGCACCTGTGCCAATAGCAGCAGATTTGCGGCTGATGCCCTTGTTTTCACTGAGAACAGATGTGGTAACTTCCAGCATTGAGATAGAGCTTGTGAGTGCTGCAAAAAGAACAAGCACAAAGAAGATAAGACCGAACACATTGCCCATTGCCATTTTATTGAACACGCTTGGAAGTGTGATAAACATAAGGCTTGGACCTGCGTCAGGTGCAAGGCCGAGAGCAAATACTGCAGGGAAAATTGCAATACCTGAAAGGATAGCAGCCATTGTGTCCATAAGAGGAACAATAATTGCATTCTGCTGGATATTGTCATCATCTTTAAGGTAGGAACCGTAAGTAATCATTGTACCTACACCCAAAGAACATGAGAAAAACATCTGTGACAAAGCAAGACCAAGTGTCTTTGGTGTGAGCTTGGAGATATCAGGTTTGAAAAGGAATTCAAAACCTGCTGCCGCACCCGGCAATGTTACAGAACGCACAATAATAACAAGAAGGCATACGAACAGCGCAGGCATCATAAATTTTGATGCTTTTTCGATACCGCCTGCGATACCTTTTGTAACAATAAAAATTGTTGCAAGCATAAACAGCACAAAAAACAGAATGCTCAGGCCGGCATTTGATGTAAATGCACCAAAGTAATCACCAGGCGCCGCAACTGCATTACCGTTTGCAAAAAGGCCTTTTGCATACTGGAATGTATAGTTCATAACCCAGCCGCCAAGAACTGCGTAGAAACCAAGAATAAGTGAAACTGCAACAACACTGATGTAACCCGCAAAACCAAAACGTTTGTCAAGTTTTTTGAAAATTGTTACTACATTGGCTTTAATCTTTCTGCCCAGTGCAAATTCGCACATCATAACAGGAATACCAACCAGTGCAACGAATATAAGATAAGCAACGATAAATGCAAAACCGCCGCCCATACCTGCTTTGTAAGGGAACCCCCAAAGGTTACCAAGACCTACTGCAGAACCTACAGAGGCCATAATGAAGCCAAATTTGCTGGCAAATTGTCCTCTTTTTTCCATACTTTTCTCCTCCCTTCACAAACCGTATACAAGTTTATGAAGTTCTTATGTATTTTTATTTAATAATAGGATAAATATATCACAATAAAATTGCAAATTCAATAGTTTGAAACAATTAAACAAAAGCCGTAAGGATAAATCCATACGGCTTTTTAATTTTGTTAATCACAATTGATTAAAATTCAATTTCCATAAGTTTTGCTGTTGCCATAATGAGAATTTCAAGGGCTTTCATAAAGCCTTTGATATCATAGCCTTCTTCAGCACCGTGAACAGGGCCGATAAAATCAGGGAAATAATCTGTTTCACTCATACAAGGTTCAACACCAAATGCTGCAGCAGATGGGAAATGTCTTGCGTATGTGCCGCCACCGATTGTATAAGCTTCTTCATTTTTGCCTGTTGCATCATTGTATGCTGTGAGCAATGCCTGAATTGGTGCGGAGTTTTTGTCCACATAGAATGGTGCTGTTGCTCTTGGCATTTCTACTGTGCCGCCAACTGAAGCCAGTTTTTCGCTGAGTTTTTCTCGGATTTCATCACCTGTGATGGATGTTGGATAACGGATATTGATGTTCTGTACAAATTTTGAATCTTCAAGTTTCATCATACCGCCGATACAAGTAAGCGGTGTGAAGATGCCGTCGTCAGAAGCAATACCCATACCTGCGCCATCTGATGAAGCGTGCAGTGCAGAAAGAACTGCAAAGTATTTTTCTTCTTCCTCTGTTAAAAGGTTGTTCGCAAGACAATACTCTACAAGCATACCAATTGCATTTTTTGTACCTTCAGGCATTGCAGCATGACCGCCGATGCCATAAGCTTTGAGTGTTGCAACACCATCCTGTACAGAGATTTCAATGCCTTCTGCCGCAGGAAGTTCCTTATCTGTTTTAACGCTGATGGAAGCTCTGTCAGGAATAACATTTGAAGCTACACCCGCTGTGAAATCCACAACATTGCCGTTTTTGATTTCAGCACTGATAAGGTTTGCAGCAGCAATACCTTTTTCGCCGCAGCATACAGGGAAATTTGCATCAGGTGTAAATGCAAACACAGGTGCAGGATAGTTTTCGAGATAGTATTCAAGGTCTCTCATGCCTGTTTCTTCTTCACAGCCAAAAAGTGCACGGAGAGTATAAGGCAGTTTTTCATAGTTATCCTTGAAGAATTTAAGCATATACATTGTAAGTATTGCAGGGCCTTTGTCGTCACACACACCACGGCCGATAAGCCAGCCGTCAACTTCACGCACAACAAATGGGTCAGCTTTCCAGCCGTTGCCTTCAGGCACTACGTCAAGATGTGCAATGGACGCAATGTATTTATCGCTTTCGCCTTTTACTTCGGCATAGCCAAGATAGCCTTCGCAGTCTTTTGTGTCAAGGCCGAGACGCTGTGACATTTTGAGTGCAAGGTCAAGACATTCCCTTGTTTCTTTGCCAAAAGGTGCGCCTGGTGCAGCTTCGCCCGGGAGACTGCGGATTGCACAGATATCCTTGATATCCTGAACAATATTTCTTTCGTTTGCTTTTACAAACTCAACAACTTTATTCTGAAGATTTTCCATATATTTTCTCCTTAACAGAATTTATTACTGTATTTCATTATACCTTTCTGCCAATACAAATTCAACACAAAACATTTGTAATATATAATATAATATGTTAAAATAACTTTTATCAATCTGAAAGGAATCAACTATGAAAAAGTTTTTGAACATAAACACAATTTTGATTGGCATTGTACTTATTGCCGGTATTGCGGGCATAATATTTATGAACGCAACAAAAAAGGAAGGTGCTGTTGCAATTGTGGATATCCACTACTTTGGCACACAGGAAAGAATGGAAATTGATCTTTCCGTTGACGAAACATACCATATAGAAACAACTTTACCTGTAACCCTTGCCGTAGAAGGCGGCAAAATTCACTTTGAAAACAGCCAGTGTCCTGACAAACTGTGCGAAGGTTTTGGTGAAATATATTTTGATAACCAGACAGCCTCCTGCCTGCCTGCAGGTGTTATTGTTACCATAAGCGAGAGTTATAACTGATGAAATTCATTAAACTTGCAATTGTTTTTGTTGTCAGCGTTGCTTTGCTGACAGCGGCTTTTATCTCCATATTTTCTGTAGTAAACACAAAAACGGAAAGCAAAACAGAAATTTCTTCCGCAATTACAGAAAATATAATTTCGGAAAGCGAAGATTCTTCCGACAGTTCTGAATCCTCACAGGAAAGCGAAAGTTCTTCCATAAATGAAGAAACTGACATTTCCCCTGAAACAGAAAAAGCTGAACTTGTTGAAGTAAACGCAGGAGATTTGTCCCTGCTTGATACAACTGCGGTAACATGGGGCCCGGGCGTAAACTTCAATGATGAAAACCAGCCATCTGCATGTGTTTCCCTGCAGGAAAAATACGGTAGCCTTGGTGCGGTTTTCCTCAATAATGACAATAGAATTTATATCACTTTTGACCTTGGGTATGAATCGGGATATACAAACGATATTCTTGATGTGCTCAAAGCAAACAATGTGAAAGCCACATTTTTTGTGACAGGCAGCTATGCCAGAAGTCAGGATGAAATTGTGCAGCGCATTATTGCCGAAGGTCACACAGTGGGCAACCACAGCAACACACACCCTGATATGACAATAGTAAGCGACAGTGATGCTGCTGATGAAATTATGCAGGTGCACAATGTGCTTTTGGATAAATACGGTTACGAAAGTTACCTTTTCCGTTTTCCTGCCGGTACATTCAGCGAAAAAGCTCTGGCAATCGCTGCAGAAAACGGATATCACAGTGTTTTCTGGTCCTTTGCCTACAATGACTGGGACAACAACAATCAGCCTGATGTTGATGCCGCACTTAAAAAAGTGACAGCAAGGCTTCATCCCGGTGCGGTTTATCTGTTCCACCCTATGAAAACCAACAGCATTATACTGAATGATTTTATCGCCAATGCAAAAAATGCTGGTTATGAAATCGGCGTTATGTAAACCACTAAAAACAAAAGACTGAAAGTATATCAGATATACTTTCAGTCTTTATTTTTTACATAGCAAATCCGCCGTCAACGGTGATAATCTGTCCTGTGATAAAGGAAGCTTTTTCACTGACCAGAAATTCTACCGCATCTGCCACATCCTGAGTGGTTCCAAGTCGGCCAAGAGGAGTTTCGTCTGCAAGGCTTTTCAGGTCTTCTGCAGTAAAGCAGTTAAGCATATCGGTTTTTATTACACCCGGACAAACTGCATTTACTCGAATTCCGCTTGGTGCGAGTTCCTGTGCCATTGCTTTTGTGAAAGCATTTACACCACCCTTTGTTGCAGAATAAACTGCTTCGCAGCTTGCGCCATTGTTGCCCCACACAGAGGAAATGTTTACAATGCAGCCTGCATGCTGTCTGACCATAATATCAGCCGCCTGCTGTGTAACATAAATTGTACCGTTGAGGTTTGTGCCCACAAGTTTTGTGATATCCTTTTCTGTCATATCCTGCACAAGCCCAACCCATGAAACACCTGCACAGTTCACCACACAGTCAAGGGTTTTAAAACTGTCTTTTATATGCGCAAACAGAGACAGAACATCACTGTAGTCTGACACATCGCATTTTGTGTAGATAATTCCGTGAAGCTTGCTGATTATATCAAGTCCATCGTTTGTGGAGTTGTATGTGCCGATAACTGTATAGCCTTTTTCCGCAAGAGTTATGGCAATCTGTCTGCCGATGCCTTTGCTTGCACCTGTAACAAGAGCTGTTTTCATAATGTAAATCCAATCCGTTTTATATTTATAGGATTATTCTACTATATATACATTTATTTTTCAACAAAACAAAAGGCAGGGTGTTCCCTGCCTTTGATTGTTTATAAATATTAGTAAGCTTTGCCCCAAACAACAATTGTGTCTGTTTCTTTGCCGCAAACAGGACAAACGCCTTTTTTAACACCCTGTTCGCCAAATGGCATACATCTTGAGGACATGCCTGCACGGTCTTTCATTGCCTGTTCACATTCAGCGCTGCCGCACCAGTGAGATTTTACAAAACCGTCGTTTTTGTCTGCCTGAGCAATAATATCTTCCATATTGTCAAGTTCAACTGTTCTGGAAACAAGGTTCTGTTTTGCACGTTCGTAAAGACCTTCAGCATATTCTTTGAAGATTCTTTCAAGTTCTGCTTCAAGATTATCAAGAGAAACAAAAGCTTTTTCTCTTGTGTCGCGACGAACGATAACACACTGATTTTTTTCGATATCTTTAGGGCCGATTTCCAGACGGAGCGGTACACCTTTCATTTCGTATTCAGCATATTTCCAGCCAGGCTGGTTGTCAGAATCGTCAAGTTTAACACGGTAGAGTTTTTTGAGTCTTTCTTTAAGTTCGTTTGCTTTTTCAAGCACGCCTTCTTTGTGCTGAGCAACAGGAATGATAACCAGCTGATGTGGTGCAAGAGCCGGTGGAAGAACAAGACCTTCATCGTCACCGTGAACCATGATAATAGCGCCTACAAGACGTGTGGACACGCCCCAGGATGTCTGGTGTGGGTAGGAACGGCCGTTGTTTCTGTCTGCAAATGTGATATCAAATGCTCTTGCAAAACCATCGCCGAAGTAATGTGTTGTACCTGACTGCAAAGCTTTGCCGTCGTGCATCATAGCTTCAACTGTATAAGTAGCAACAGCACCTGCAAATTTTTCGCTATCTGTTTTTCTGCCTTTGATTACAGGAATCATAGCTTCGTTTTCAAGGAAGTCAGCGTATGTTTCAAGCTGCTGAAGTGTTTCTCTTTCTGCATCTTCCTGTGTTTCGTGGAGTGTGTGACCTTCCTGCCACCAGAATTCACGGCTGCGGAGGAATGGACGTGTTGTTTTTTCCCATCTTACAACGCTGCCCCACTGATTGTAAAGGAATGGAAGCTGACGGTAGGACTGAAGCACGTTTCTCCAGTGTTCGCAGAAAAGAACTTCGGAAGTTGGACGTACACACATACGTTCTTCAAGTTTTTCTTTGCCGCCGTATTCAACCCATGCAACTTCAGGTGCAAAACCTTCAACGTGGTCTTTTTCCTTCTGCAAAAGGCTTTCAGGAATAAGAAGTGGAAGTGCCATATTTTCGTGGCCTGTTTCTTTGAAACGTTTATCAAGGCATTTCTGGATATTTTCCCAGATTGCATAGCCGTAAGGACGCACATAAACAAAGCCTTTAGCTGTGGAATAGTCTATAAGTTCTGCTTTGCGGCAGATATCTGTATACCACTGTGCGAAATCTTCGTCACGGCTGGTAATACTTTTAACCAGTTTATTTTCTTTTGCCATTATATTTTCCCTCTCTAAAAAAACACTATGCCCCTTATTTTCATAAGGGGCAGGTATATATTTATCAATTAAATATTTTCTTCAATAAATTTTACAACATCGCCCACTGTTTTAAATTCGTCAACAGCGTCTTCAGGAACTTCGATACCGTATTCGTCTTCGATAGACATAACAATTTCAACGAGGTCGAGGCTGTCAGCATCGAAATCGTCCATAAGGTTGGATTCCATTGTTACTGTTTCTGCATCAAGCTGGAGTTCTTCACAGATGATATCTCTCAATTTTTCAAAAACCATAGTATTTCTCCTTATATTCAAAGCATATTTCGCCTTATAACATTGCTGTTATTATTAAAACTTTTTTTATGTCAATTGTCAAGACTTTTAGCGATAATCTATAGGCAGGTTTGCAATGCCGTTGAGGTTTGTATCCCCCACATTGCCGGAAAGATATTCGTAATATCCCTGTGCGGCAATCATTGCGCCGTTGTCGCCGCAGAGAGAAAGTTCAGGGCATACAAAACGTTTGCCTTTTGCCTTTTCTTCGATAAGTTCTCTGAGACGGCGGTTTGCCGCAACACCGCCTGCAATTGCAAGGGTGTCAAAACCAAATTCTTCTGCCGCATTTACAAGGTTATCGGACAAAATCTGGCTGATTTTTTCTTCAAAACTTGCTGCAAGACTGTTTATATCGGTTTCTTCACCTTTCATATTGTTGATATTGAAGATGTTGATAACCGCTGTTTTAAGCCCTGAGAAGCTTACGTCATATTTGTTTTCTGTGTGCGGTGTAGGCAGTTTATATTTTGTTTTATCGCCTGTAAGTGCTGCTTTGGAAACCGCAGGGCCACCAGGATAGCCAAGGCCGAGGGTACGGCTTACCTTGTCAAACGCTTCCCCTGCTGCGTCGTCAATTGTGCGTCCGATTACACGGAATTTTGTGTAGTCTTCCACCGCAACAATGTGGCTGTGACCGCCTGATGCAACAAGGCAGATAAATGGTGGTTTGAGATCCTTGTGTGTAAGGTACAGAGCACCGATATGCCCACGGATATGATGTGTAGGCACAATAGGTTTGCCGCTTGCAAAGCTTAAACCTTTTGCAAAGTTTACGCCTACAAGCAGTGCACCGATGAGTCCCGGTGCAAATGTGCATGCAATGGCGTCAATGTCGTTTACGGTGCAGCCTGCTTCGTCAAAGCATTTCTGCACAACTTCGCTGACTGCATCTATATGTCTGCGGGATGCAATTTCCGGCACAACACCGCCGTAGAGGCCGTGTTCTTCCGCCTGGGAATAAACAATATTGGAAATTATTTCCCTGCCGTCTTTTACTATGGAAGCCGCTGTTTCGTCACAGCTGGATTCGATACCTAATACTAACATATATATTTTCCTTTGTATGAAATATTATCTTAACTATATAATTTTATAACTGTAAGCTGTATTAGTCAAGTTTGTAGATAAGTGCTGCTTCTCTTGGGTTGGAATAGAAGTTTTTGCGGGTGCCGATAAGCACAAAGCCATGTTTTTCGTACAGTTTTATTGCAGGAGTGTTGCTTTCACGGACTTCAAGTATACATGGCAGAGTGAGAATTTTTAAAGTTTCGCCTAAAAGCTGTCCTGCAAAGCCTTTCTGTTTTTCGGTTCTGTCGGTAACAATAAACACAAGTTCCGCATCATCCGCCACAAGATAGGACGCAAATGCCACAACTTTGTTTTCCTTTTCCAGAACAAAACTTTTTATACTTTCGTTTGCAAGGCTGTCGGCAAGGGCTGTTTTGCTCCATCCGTCCTGTACGCCTTCAAAAATCTGTGCCACAGCATCAACATCATTTACAGTAAAAAGTCTAACCTTTGGCAACATACCAGTTTTCCCCCTTGTTTACATCCACTTTAAGCGGCACGGAAAGCTGTGCGGCATTGCGCATTTCTTCACCAAGGATAAGAGCCGCTTTTTCTGCCTCTTCAAGTGGTGCTTCAACGATAAGTTCGTCGTGTACCTGCAGAATAAGTTTGGCTTTTAACCCTTCCGCTTTGAGACGCTGTGAAACCTTTACCATTGCAATTTTGATAATATCGGCGCTTGTGCCCTGAATCGGAGTGTTCATTGCCATACGTTTGCCCATCTCCTGCACATTTCGGTTGGAATTTGAGATTTCAGGCAGTATGCGTTTGCGGTTGTAGAGTGTCTGCACATAACCGTTATCCTTTGCAAACTGAACAATACTGTTCATATATTCCTTAACGCCTGTAAATGTATCAAGATAGTTTGCGATAAACTGACTTGCTTCCTTTACTGTTATGCCCACATCCTTTGCCAGACTGAACGCACCGATGCCGTAAACAATGCCAAAGTTAACCGCTTTTGCACGGGAACGTATCTGCGGTGTAACCATATCTTCCGGCAGTTTCATAATTTTTGCCGCTGTCTGTGTGTGGATATCCTTGTCTTCGATAAACGCGGTTCGCATAGTTTCGTCACCGCTGATATGGGCAAGAATTCGCAGTTCAATCTGTGAATAGTCCGCGTCAAGCAGAACATGGCCCTCTTTTGCAACAAAGAACTTACGCAGTTCCTGACCAAGTTCTGTTCTTACAGGGATATTCTGCAGGTTAGGTTCACCTGAAGAAATGCGGCCTGTGCGGGTTTCGGTCTGGTTGAAGGTTGTGTGGATGCGGCCGTCTGCACGGATTTTATCCTTAAGACCTTCAACATAAGTTGAGTTGAGTTTCTGATAAGTGCGGTAGCTGAGGATTTTTTCAATTACAGGATGATACTTGCGCAATCCTTCAAGCACTTCTGCATTTGTGGAATAACCCGATTTTGTCTTTTTGCCTGCAGGCAGGCCAAGATCTTCAAAAAGTGCTTTGCCAAGCTGTTTAGGGCTGTTGAGGTTAAACTCATAACCTACCATATCATAAACTTCGCTTAAATATTTTTTAAGCTGTTCTTTAAGCATATCACCAAATGCTTCAAGGGCAGTTTTGTCAACGCCAAAGCCTTCGTATTCCATTTCAGCAAGAACCTTTGCAAGAGGCATTTCGATTTCATACATCAACCCATGCTGGTTTTCATCTTCGATAAATTTATCAAGGGTTTCATAAACCTGCTGTGCATAAGGCGCAAAACTGTCGCCACAGTCAAATTTTGCTGTAGCATCACAGCTTGCGGAGATGCGTTCAAAGTCATAGCTCTGCGCATTTGGGTTTGCAAGGTATGCCGCAAGTTTCATACAGAAAACAACATTTTTAACCTCTATACCTTTTTCAATGCAGAAGCTGTACAGTGCTTTGCTGTCGTATGCAATTTTTGTTTTGGTTTCATCTTCAAGGAATGCTTTGAGATGTTCGCTGTCAGGTGAAGCAGTAAAAATGTTTTTATCCCACAGCACAACAAACTTTTCGCCGTTCTGATAAACAATTGCTTTGTCCTGTGAATTGTCAAATTCTTTTATTTCCACATATTCAACTGTTGGAACTGTGTCAAAAAGTGTCAGATTTTCTGTCTCGAAGGCAGGAACAAGTTTTTCCACAAGGGAGAACATTTCAAGACTGCGCAGGGTTTTTGTTACCTTGTCGCTGTTGATTTCTTTTCTTTCAAAATGTTCAGGTGCAGTTTCAATTTCCACATCGCAGAAAATTGTGCCGAGTTTCTGTGAAAGATATGCCATTTCCTTATCATTCACAAGTTTTTCCCTTACACCTTTTTTGATTGCAGCATCGTCGATGTTTTCATAAACGCCGTCAAGACTGCCAAATTTCTGCAGCAGGGAAACCGCTGTTTTTTCACCCACGCCTTTTACGCCCGGGATATTGTCGGAAGTGTCCCCCATAAGTGCCTTGAGGTCGATAAGCTTGTCCGGAGTAAGACCGTATTTTTCGGTAACTGCGGCTGTGTCCATTATCTGGCTCTGCCCTTTGCCAAACTGTGTTGTGGCAAGAATTATATTTACATTTTCGTTTGTAAGCTGCAGGGAGTCTCTGTCACCTGTGGCGATATAGCACATATCACCTCTTGCAGTGCAGCTTTTTGCAATTGTACCCAGAATATCATCCGCTTCAAAGCCTTCCTTGGTAACAATTGTGTAGCCAAGGTCGCTGAGGATTTCCTTGAGAACAGGCATCTGCTGTGCAAGTTCTTCAGGCATACCTTTGCGGTTTCCTTTGTAATCATCATACATTTTGTGGCGGAAAGTTTTGCCTTTAAGGTCAAAAGCAATTGCAACGCGGTCAGGTTTTATGTCCTGTTCCAGTTTTATAAGAATATTGAGAAAGCCGTAGATACCGTTGGTATACTGGCCGTCCTTTGTTGTTAAAACCTTGATGCCATAAAAAGCACGGTTTAAAATGCTGTTGCCGTCAAGTGCAAGGAATTTCATATTTTATCTCCCTTTACGGATTTATTTATATTTTACATTTTATACATTTATTATATATCTAAAATAGTATACCATATTTTTGCATTTTGTGGTATACTATTTATCTGCTGAAACAGATTATTTGAAAATTGAGAGGATTTATGGAAATTAAAGGGTTAAACATTCAAAACAAAGCGGTGCTTGCACCTATGGCAGGTTTCTGTGACATTGTTATGCGCAAAGCCTGCGACCATTTTGACGCAGGTTTTACAGTAAGCGAAATGGTAAGCGCCCGTGCTTTGTACTATGGAGATAAAAAAAGTCATCAGCTTATGGAAACTTTCAGCCATAAGGCTCCTTTTGGTGTTCAGCTTTTTGGCTTTGACCCAAACGATTTTGTACACGCAACAAAACATGTTTTAAGCCATAATCCTGATTTTATAGATATCAATATGGGTTGCCCTGCGCCTAAAATTGTAAACAACGGCAGCGGCAGTGCACTGATGAAAAACCCAAAACTTGCTGCAGAAATTGCAAAAGCAACGGTGGAAAATGCAGAAGGCAAACCTGTAAGTGTAAAGTTCCGCAAAGGGTGGAACAACGATTATCTGACCGCTGTGGAAATGGCACAGCGATGCGAAGCTGCAGGGGTAGATTTTATAACAGTTCACGCCCGCACAAAGGAACAGATGTACACTCCTGGCATCGACTTTGAAATTATCAAAGAGGTTAAAAAAGCGGTAAGCATCCCTGTTATCGGCAACGGCGACATAACAAGTGTTGAAGATGCTATATATATGATGGACTACACCGGCTGTGATTATATTATGGTCGGCAGAGAAGCTTTGAGCAGACCATGGATTTTCCGCCAGATAAAACAGGCTTTGAACGGCGAAGCAATTGATAAAGACCTTACAGTTGAAGAAAAAATGCAGCTGCTGATGTGGCATATTGAAAAACTTTGCGAAGTGAACGGAGAAACCGCTGGCATGAAAAAAGCCCGCGGGCAGGCAGCACTGTATATGAAAGGGCTTCGCGGTGCAGCACATCTGCGTTATCTCACCAACAGCCTGACTAAATTTGAAGATGCAAAAAATCTTGTAAATGAGGTGTTAAAAGAAAATGTTTAACTTCAATGCACTTGTATCAAGAATCAAATATATCCC
>JAZOTI010000076.1:0-10010 GCA_045657565.1 Oscillospiraceae bacterium
TAGGCATTGCAGCAGGTCTTTCCACAACAGGTAAAATTCCATTTGCTTCTTCCTTTGCAATGTTTGCAGCAGGCAGAGCTTTTGAACAGATTAGAAACTCTGTTGGTTACCCACATCTCAATGTTAAAATCTGTGCAACACACGCAGGCATTTCTGTAGGTGAAGATGGTGCTTCCCACCAGTGTAATGAAGATATTGCTCTTATGCGTTCTATTCCGGGCATGGTTGTTATCAGCCCTGCTGATGATGTAGAAGCAAGAGCAGCAGTATTTGCAATGGCTGAATATGAAGGTCCTGTATATGCACGTTTTGGCAGACTCGCAGTTCCTGTAATCAATGATGAAGCAACATATAAATTTGAACTTGGCAAAGGCGTTACAATGCGCGAAGGCAAAGATGTAACAATTATTGCTACAGGTCTTATGGTTTCCCGTGCACTTGATGCAGCAAGCCAGCTTGCAGCTGAAGGTATTGATGCAAGAGTTATCAATATTCATACAATCAAACCTCTTGACAAAGAAGTTATTGTAAAAGCAGCAAAAGAAACAGGTCTTATTATCACAGCAGAAGAACACAATGTTATTGGTGGTCTTTACAGTGCTGTTACAGAAGTTGTTTCTCAGGAATCACCTTGCAAAGTTGTTCCTGTTGCTGTTATGGATACATTCGGCAAATCAGGCCCTGCAAAGGAACTTCTTGATGTATTTGGCCTTAATGCAGCAAATATCGTGGAAAAAGTAAAAGCAAATCTCAAATAATTAAAGTATAATAATAAAACAGATAGTCTTGTGAGAATTTTGTGAGACTATCTGTTTTTTATTTGATTTTTTAATAATAAATATATATGATAAAAATATAAGCACTGGTTATATAGTTAAAAAGGGGGTACTATGGAAAATAAAAAAAGCAATAAGGGTAAAATAACAGCACTTGTTATTCTGGCAGTTGCAGTGCTCATCTTTGTAGGTGTTTTTGCATACAAAGAGGCCGGTAAAAAACTGAAATACGGAGTGGAAGCATATACTGTTGTTTCAGACTATTTCAAACAGCCGGAATATTCACTGCTTGTGGCGTATGATGACATGACAGATAAAGATGGTTTTTATACAGAAGCAGTACTGCACAAAAATACAATTGACGGCAAAGAGATATCTACAGTTGTATGGAATGATATGACCGCACATTATTGTGAAGATAAATTTTACTTTGAAAACGGTACAGCTTTTGAGGCTGAAAATATATTTGATGAATTTAAAAATATATTTTTCAGAATAGGAGATATATACAATGCGGTAGAAGTGTCTAAACAGGAAATAGGTGACAACGCACAATATGATGTAACTGTTTCTGATAAAGAACTTTTCAGCAGCCTTGCTGAAGTTATTGGTATTACAGATACAGATAATATTCCTGATATGTACATTACTGTTGTGGCTCAGAACGATAAACTTTCTTCTATCAACATATATGCAGATGACCCGCAGACAAAACAGACAAAATTTGTTGTAGATATATCAGCTCTTGATTATATGTATGAAATTTCTGCAGATACAGCACAGATGATAATTAATGGGGAGCCACAGAACACATTACAGCTTTCTGATATACAGTTGCTTGCAAAAGCATGGGAAAACTATTTTAATTATAATGTATATGGGGCTAATATAAGTATTGATCTGGAAAGCAAATTGCTCGGATTTGATGAGTCTTTTACAATGCTTTCAACCAAAGAAAACGGAAAAGATATAACCTGTATTAAACGTGGAAGTTTTGAATTGTTTATAGTTGATGGTCAGCTGTATACTGAAAGATGGGGAAAAATAAATGATATAGAAGCAACAGTTTTTACCAATACTGGTAAAATAGTGGATGTATTATACCAGCTTTGCCTCAGTCAGGAGTTTGAAATCACAAAAGAAAACAGCAAGACTTTTTACAGAATTGAAATGACAAAAGAAGAATGTGAAAATCTGCTTAATACAGTATTCAGACAGACAGGTATTGAAATAAATTTTGACAGAGGTTATGTTGCAGTTGAACTTGAGGGGGATAAACTTACAGACCTTGAATTCGGCTGTGAAGGCAAGGTGGATGCGGTTATCAGCGAAATTAAAATGGAATTGGATGTAGAGATTGATTTCTTTGAAGCTGCTGAAGATAGCATAAAACTGCCTGATAGTGTTAAATAAGTAGGTATTGTAATCATAATTTCTGACAATTTCGCACAAAAACAGATAAAAGACCGAGGGAAACAATCCCTCGGTCTTTTTTATTACACAACTGTGAAATTTGTGAAAATAATAGTAAAATATTATATTTTATACGACAATATTGTTGTTAAAACGACAAAAATATAATATAATTAATTAAATATGATTATAATGGAGTAATTTTATGAAAAAGGCATTTTCTTTTATCATAAATTTAATATTATTGATTTCCATGCTTTCAATATCAGTTTTTGCTGAAGAAGTTGCAAATGGCACAACAGATGCAGATAATACAACAGATGACACAGTGCAGGAAATTGTTTACAATTCACCAGAGGAAATTCATGGTGTACTTGTTTCGCCGGGAGAAGATTTTGCAAAAGAAAAACTGCAGGATGAAGCTTCTGTCAAAGCACAGATTGACAGTATTATAGCTACTATGGATGAATACAGTCTTAACACTGCGTATCTTAACCTGCAGACAAGGGAAGGGACAATTTATCCGTCTGATTATTATCCTTCATACACTTCTTTTGATGCGTTGCAGTATTTTATCGAAAAAGCCAGAGATAATGAAATATATGTTTATACAATTCTTAATCCTTGCTATGTAACTGCCGACGATGTACTGGTTGATACACAGTATATTTACAATGATGTCATAGAACAGGCGCAGAAAAATATAAGCGAAGTGGTTTCCAAATATGATATTGACGCTTTACTGATAGAAGGATACTACAATTCTTTTACACAGGATAGTTTTGAACAGTATAAAAAATATTCTGCAGGCATGGGTTTTGACCAATGGATAAAAGAAAGTGCAACAAGCCTTGTAAAAGCTTTGGCTGACACTTCTGCAAAGGTTAACCCTGCGGTTCAGTTTGGGCTTGTATGTGACAGTGTATGGGCGAACAGTACAACTCTTGAAAACGGTTCCGCTACAAGTGGTGAATTTGAAATGTATACTGATGGATATGTGGATTTGCCTACAATAATGACCATTTCCAATGTAAAAACATTGCTTGTAAAACTACCTGGTTCCCTTACCAACAAGCAGATACCTTTTAAAACTACTCTTTCCTGGTGGCAGAATTTTGCTTCACAGTATGGTGCGGATGTTTGTTCACTTATCTATAACAGTAAGCTTTCTACAGATGAAAGAGGCTGGGCATCGCCGGACCAGGTTATTCAGCAGCTTATTGCAATGCAGAGTGTAAAAGCAAAAGGAGCAGCGTTTGCTTCATACAAGCATATTGAAGCAAATAATGACGGACATTCTGAGCTTATTGAAAGATATTTCAAAGGAAATGTAAAAATTCAGGATATTCTTACAACCCTTACAGTAAGCCGTCCGGAACAGCTTACATATTCAACCTATGAACCTGTTGTAAGTTTCTATGGTGCATCAGACCCAAACTTCCCGCTGCTGCTTAACGGGGAGGAAGTAACCCGTAACGACAAAGGGGTTTTCTCACTGGAAATCGACCTTGCAGTAGGTGTAAACACATTTAGCTTTACACACAAAACCAAAACTGTAACATATAACATTACAAGAAATGTTAAAATTATTCAGTCAGTAGCACCAGAAGGATCAATGACAGTTGAAGGTGATTCAACGGTACCTATTTCTGTATACGCATATAAAAATTCATCTGTTGTTGCAAATGTAGGCGGTGCAGCTGTTCAACTTTATGAAAGTACTTCAGAAGGCGACAATACTGATAAAAACTCAAGTTATGTACTTTATGTAGGCAACTATGCCTGTCCTTCAAGCACAGAATCGGTGCAGAATGTAGGCAATATCAATATTACAGCAACATGGCAGGGCATAACTGAAACTGCAACAGGTGCTAATATCCGTATTACAGCATTGCCACCACCTGAAATTGTACCGGGTGAAAAAGGCAATATGATAGAAGTTGTTGCTTCTCAGGCACGAACATACCCTTCGGGTGTGCTTAATGCGGATCCATCAGGAGACTGTTTCCCATTGCCAAAAGGCAGCCGTGACTTTATAGCCAGTGACCTGTTAACCTTTGCAAGCGGTGGTACAACATACAATTATTACATTCTGCGTTCGGGTGTCAGAGTAAATGCTGCGGATGTTCAGGTTCTTGGTGAAGTTGAACTTGTTGCAAACAATATGACCGAAGCAAGTCTTTATCCTGAAGCAGGTTATGTTTATCTTAAAATAAAACAGGATCAGCCAATGGCGTTCAATGCAAATCTGCCGGGGTTGGGCTTCAACTCAACAAATGGTGTAAGTTCTTTCAGCTCTACAGCATTAACGCTGACATTCAATCAGGTAGAAAATATTCCTGAATCATTGGCATTTACAGGCAACAATGTGTTCTCGTCAGCATCTGTTTCAAAAAACGGCAGCAATGCGGTTATAACACTTAATTTCCACCGTGCAGGCCGTTTTGCAGGTTATCGTGCATATTATCAGGACGGATATCTTATATTCCGTTTTACCGATATACCATCATCACTGTCAGGAGCTAAAATTTATCTTGACCCAGGTCACGGCGGATACGATTCCGGTGCACTTCCTATTGAAGGTATGAAAACCGAGGCGCAGATAAACCGTGAAATTGCAAATAAAGCTGCGGAAATACTCAGGTCAAGAGGTGCAAATGTTCAGGTTACCGATACAACCGGTTACGTAGGACTGGATTCACGCGTAAGTATGTCACAAAGTTATGCTCCGCACGTGTTTGTAAGTATTCACCAGAACTCATCAACTTCACCATCTGCAACAGGTACAGAGGTGTGGTTCTTCAATCCTTATTCAGAAATTTATGCAGACAGAATTTCTTCTGCACTGTCGGGGGCATTGGGCACTAAAGATAGAGGAGAAAAATACGGGCTGTACAAAGTTACAACTCATATGGATTTCCCTGCGGTACTTGTGGAATGCGGATTCCTCTCCAATGTAACCGAATATGATAAACTTAAGGATGACGGGTATCAGACCGCTATGGCTAATGCTATTGCGGATGGAATAACCGCTGCATTCAATGCAAAATAACAAAAATAAAACACATCAGCAAAACAAAGCTGATGTGTTTTTTTATTATGTATTATTTTATCTTTTTACACAGAAAAAGAACTATAGTTATAATAATCAGTACTGTCAAATAGATTCGGGTAAAGCCTATGAATAAAGAGATAACACCGGCAGCTTCAAATCCACCGCTAAACAGAGCCTTGAATATTGAAAAGAATATCAATTTTCCATCAAAGATAAAGAAATAAAGACTTGGGAAAATCAATAACCCCAATAAATATATAATCAAAAAATATTTCGGTTTAAGTTTTTTGCAAATTTGTATGTGATTATGGATGTCAGATTGTCCGTTACACATCTCCTTTGTGTATTCTTCTTTCAAAAGATAATCTATAGAAACATTGAAAAGTCTGCTTATCTGTACCAGATTATTGGCATCAGGCATGGCGGTACCCATTTCCCAGCGTGAGACAGCCTGGCGGGATATGTTAAGCTTTTCAGCAAGTTCTTCCTGAGAAAGCTTTTCTGTTTTTCTTAAATCTGAAAGTTTTTCTGCAAATGTCATTGAGTAGCCTCCTTGTTTGTTGGCTTTATTATATATTACCTGTATTTTTACTTCAACCACATATACTTTGCAGTTGCGCAACAAAACTTTACATTATCAAAAGTATTAATATCTGATGTAGTTCATATAAATATTATTGGTGATGAAAATGAAAGACAGTAATATTAAAAATAAAGCCCAAAGCAGTGGTAGTTCAAAACAAGCACAAAGAAAAAACATAAAACCATCAAAGAAAAAATCGAAATATAAAAATAACCTTTATCTGTATACACAGATTGTCGTTACATTAATATTTATTGTAGTATCTTTGATGCTTAAAACAAAAGGAGGAAATGCATTTTATGCAATAAAAGAAGATTATTCTGCTTTTTTTACTGTAGAAATACCAAAAGAAAGTAATTTCTCCTATAAAAATTTTGTGGATAACCTTATTGAGGATATTAAGGATAAATATGAAATACTTACAGAAACGATATCGTATTTATCAGCAAAAGGTAAAAACGATACATATCCTGATAATGTTTCCTTGAAAAAGTTTATACCTGAAGAAAAAGGAATATATCCTTTCGAAGGAATAATAACTTCAGGCTTCGGTGTAAGAAAAGACCCTTTCAATAAAAGTAAAAAGGACTTTCACACCGGTATGGATATTGCCGCATCAAAAGGAACATTTATAAAATCGGCATTCAGCGGAATTGTCGCCGAAACGGGATATACACCTGTAGCGGGGAATTATATCAAGATAAAAAATGATGAATATTCCGAGACGTTTTATGGTCATACACAGTTTATATTTATTAAACAGGGCGATAAAATAAAGCAAGGGCAGGTTATAGCAACAGTGGGAGACACAGGTCTTGTTACAGGCCCGCATCTGCATTTTGAATATCTTTATAAAGGCGAGAGGATAAACCCAGCGTATACAATTGAATGATGGAATATTTTGCGGTTGTATTTATTTTTTTTGCCTTGCTGTTTGACAGGCTTAATATTTTCTTTTATGTGTTGATAAGCAGTATTCTTCACGAAGCAGGGCATATTGTTGCCTGTGTACTTTTTAAAATAAAACCTGTAATAAAGCTTTCTTTGTTTGGTATAAAACTTTGTACATATCCTGCTCAAAGGTCAAAAAAGTTATGTGTTGTTTTGGCCGGGCCGTTTATAAATCTGATATCAGCAATAATTTCATACAGTTTCTTAATGGAAAAATATTCTTTGCAGATGTATGTTTTTTTTGCGGTAAATACAATAATCTTGTGTTTCAATATGCTTCCGATAAATTTCCTTGACGGGGGGCAGGTGCTGAATATCGTATGTGATAATATCAAAGTAAGAAAAATGGCAGATATACTATCCTTTTTATTTATACTTGTTGTGGTTTTTATATTATCGGAAAACATAATCTGTTCATTAGCAGCAGTTATGATATTTGCTATATATTATTTGATAACAGTCAGAAATACAGCTGATTTTTAATAAAAGAAAACTTTAAAAGCACAGACTATACTATATTTAGTAATGTCTGAGCTTTTGTTTTATTACAGTGAAAACAACCATTTGAAAAAAATATAATATATGTTATAATAAAATGTAAACTGTTTACAGGGGGATATTATGATAGACAATAAACTTAAATCAGCCCTTCTCAGTGTTCAGAAACCTGCAAGATATACAGGCGGTGAACCGGGTTGTATTATTAAAGATAAAGAAAATATTGATGTAAGATTTGCGTTCTGTTTTCCTGATACATACGAAGTTGGCATGTCACATCTTGGTATGAAGGTTATATATGACGCTATCAACAAACAGCCAAACCTTTCATGCGAACGCTGTTTTGCACCATGGCTTGATATGATTGAGCAGATGAAGGAAAAAAATATTCCTTTGTATGCATTGGAAAGCAAAGACCCTCTTACAGCTTTTGATATTGTTGGTTTTACTTTGCAGTATGAGCTTTCATATACAAATGTGCTGCTTATGCTTGAGCTTGCAGGAATTCCATTCTACGCAAAGGACAGAGATGAAAAATGGCCTCTTATCTGTGCAGGCGGTCCTTGTACTTGCAACGCAGAACCTATGGCAGACTTTTTTGACTTTATGTTCCTTGGCGAAGGTGAATACCATACAGTAGAAGTTTGCAACAAGCTTAACGAACTCAAAAAAACAGGTAAATCCAAGGCAGAAATTCTTGCTGAACTTTCAAGAATTGAAGGTATTTATGTTCCTTCTCTTTACAATATCGAATATAACGAAGACAATACAATCAAATCTGTAACATCGGATATCGCACCTATCCCTTGTACAAAAGCTATTGTCAGAGATTTCAAAAATCTGCCTTTCCCAACAGATGTTGCAGTACCAATGATTGGTGCTATTCACGACCGAGCAATGGTAGAAGTTCTTCGTGGTTGTGTACGTGGCTGCCGTTTCTGTCAGGCCGGTTTTATTTACCGTCCATTCAGAGAAAGAGATGTTGACCTTATCAATGACGGTGCAAAAGAACTTTGCAGATGCACAGGTTATGAAGAAGTATCCCTCACATCACTTGCCACAAGTGACCATCCACAGCTTGAAGAAATGGTTGATAAAATGATGGTTTGGACAGAAAAAGAAAAGGTTAACATTGCATTACCTTCTCTTAGAGTAGACAACTTCTCCGAAAGTCTTGTAGAAAAAGTTTCCAAGGTTCGCAAATCAGGTCTTACATTTGCACCTGAAGCAGGTACACAGAGACTCAGAGATATTATCAATAAAAACGTTACAGAAGAAGAAATTGAAAAAACCTGCAAACTTGCATTCAAGGCAGGTTATTCTGCAGTTAAGCTTTACTTTATGATGGGTCTTCCTGGCGAAACAATGGAAGATATCAAAGGTATTGCGGACACAGCAAAACGTATTATCGAATATTACTACTCAATGTCTGACAGACCAAAGGGTAGGGGAGCAGAAGTTTCTATCAGTGTAGCTTGTTTTGTTCCTAAACCATTCACACCATTCCAGTTTGTAGCACAGGATACAGCAGAGGAATTCAAGGCAAAACAGGCATATCTGCTTGAATGCTGTGCAAACAACAGACGCATTAAAGTGAGTTATCACGACTCAGACACAAGCTTCCTTGAAGCTGTTTTTGCACGAGGCGATAGAAAACTCTCCAAAGTAATTCTTGATGCATACAGAAAAGGCAGCATTTTTGACGGTTTGTTTGAATGCTTCAACTACAACAATTGGTTGGAATCCTTTGCAGAAAACAACATTGATATGGCTTTCTACGCAAACAGATTCAGACCTTTTGAAGAAATCAATCCTTGGGATCATATCAATTATGGTGTAACCAAAGAATTTTTGATTAAAGAATACGAAAAAGCTCTGGAAGCAATAACTTCCAGACCATGCAACAAACAGTGTTATAACTGTGGTGCAAATAAACTTTTAGGGAGGGCTTGTTTTGAATACAATAAGGCTTAAATTTAAAAAGACAGGTCTTTCAATTTATTACTCTCAGCTTGACCTGCAGCGTGTTATGGCAAGAGCACTTAAAAAATCAGGTCTGCCTGTATGGTATTCTCAGGGTTTTAATCCACATATTTATATGACTTTTACTTTGCCGCTGTCTCTTGGACATGAAAGTGAATGTGAAAGTGTGGATTTCCGCCTTAACGAAGAACTTACAGAAGCAGAAATTCTCAAAGCAATGGAAGGCACTCTGCCACAGGGCATCGAGCTTGTTTCAGCTCAGGCACCTGATTATGATGCAAGAGATATATCATTCGCAAAATATGATATTACATTGTACGGAGAAAAAACTGTAGTCCTCAAAGCTATAAATGAATATCAGGCTCTCAGTGAAGCTGTTGTTACAAAAACAACCAAAAAGGGTAAAAAAGATATAAATCTTAAAGAACTTATTACAGATATAAATGTTATTGATGAAAAAGATACTGAAGTTACTTTTACAGCAATTTATCCTGCTGGTACACCTTTGAATGTTAATCCGCAGCTTTTGCTTGATTTTATAAAAGAAAATTACGGAATTGAAGTTATCGATGCATTTGTAATCAGAAAAAATCTTTTTGATAAAGATATGAATGTTCTGCAATAATACTATTTGTCATTTTATAAGAATTTCAATACCAAAATATGTACAATTTGTTTAATTTTTGCTTGACATTGCATATATGTTGTGGTATTATATTTAGGCGTTAGTATCTGTTGAGCCATCAACAGG
>JAZOTI010000077.1:0-2553 GCA_045657565.1 Oscillospiraceae bacterium
AACACATTTCGGGGCAGTAACCGGAAAAGTGTGCGCCACTGGAGGACATTTTTCTTTTTTTGTGTTTAAAATACCGGTTGACTTTGGCGGGTGCAATGTTACAATTATTTTAAAGGCTGCAGCTGCAGCAAAAAATCGTAAAATCAACCCAATAAACACTATATCAGTCACAAAGAAAGAGGTAAAAACCATGGAAAAAATGATGGATGCCCTTGTTAAACCTGAAAGAGGTCCAGGCCTTGTTCTCACACAGGTTCCAGTACCAACACCTGGTCCGGGCGAAGTTCTTATCAAAATCAAAAAGACAGCTATCTGCGGTACAGACGTTCATATTTACGAATGGAACGGCTGGGCAGATGCAAACATTGTTCCACCAATCACAATCGGTCACGAATATATCGGCGAAGTTGCAGAACTTGGCGAAGGCGTAACAAACTTCAAAGTAGGCCAGAAAGTTTCCGGCGAAGGCCACATCGTTTGCGGTCACTGCTACAACTGCCGCACAGGCAACAGCCACTGGTGCAAAGCAACAAAAGGCGTTGGTGTTAACCGCAACGGCGCATTTGCTGAATATCTCTGCATCCCTGCAACAAACGTTATCGAAATCGAAGACGACCTCAACGAAGAAGTAGTTTCCTTCTTTGACGCATTCGGCAACGCAACACACACAGCACTTATGTGGGACCTCGTTGGTAAAAACGTGCTTATCACAGGTGCAGGCCCAATCGGCATCATGGCAGCAGCAATCTGCAAATTTGTTGGCGCAAGAACAGTTGTTATCACAGACGTAAACGAATACCGTCTTGATCTTGCAATGAAAATGGGCGCAACAAGAGCAGTTAACGTTGCAAAAGAAAGCCTTACAGACGTTATGGCTGAACTGAGAATCACAGAAGGCTTTGACATCGGTCTCGAAATGTCCGGTGCACCAAGCGCATTCAACCAGATGCTTGACAACATGATCTGGGGCGGCAAAGTTTCCATGCTTGGCCTTTTCGGCGGCGATGTTGCAATTGACTGGAACAAAGTTATCATGTCAGGCCTTACAGTACAGGGTATCTACGGCAGAAAAATGTTCCAGACATGGTACCAGATGAAAAACATGGTACAGGGCGGTCTTGATATGTCCGGTGTTATCACACACAGATTCCACTACAAAGAATTTGAAAAAGGCTTTGAAGCTATGATCAGCGGCAAATCCGGCAAAGTTGTTCTTGACTGGACAAAAAAATAATAAACAACTTTATCTGATATAAAGCACAGAAAGGAATATTCCCATGAATACAAAAGAAGCACTTGGCTTTTTTGCATCAGAAGTTGAATCTATCAAAGAAGCTGGCACATTCAAAGACGAAAGAATTATCACAACAGAACAGCGCTCCCGTATTGACACAACAAAAACAGAAGGCGTTCTGAACATGTGTGCAAACAACTACCTTGGCCTTTCCAACAACAAGGAACTTATCGAAGCTGCAAAAGCAAGCTACGACAAATGGGGCTTTGATCTTTCCAGCGTACGTTTTATCTGCGGTACACAGGAAATCCACAAAAAACTTGAAGCAAAAATCAGCGAATTCCTCGGCACAGAAGATACAATCCTTTACTCTTCCTGCTTCGATGCAAACGCAGGTCTTTTCGAAACACTTCTCGGACCAGATGACGCAATCATCTCCGACGAACTCAACCACGCTTCCATCATCGACGGCGTACGTCTTTGCAAAGCAAACCGTTTCCGTTACAAAAACAACAACATGGAAGACCTCCGTGCAAAACTTGAAGAAGCAAAAGACTGCCGCATCAAACTGATTGCAACAGACGGCGTATTTTCCATGGACGGTTACATCGCAAACCTCAAAGGTATCTGTGACCTTGCTGAAGAATATGGCGCACTTGTTATGGTTGACGACAGCCATTCCACAGGCTTTATCGGCAAAACAGGCCGCGGCACAGCAGAATACTGCGAAGTAATGGGTCGTGTTGACATCATCACATCCACACTTGGCAAAGCTTGCGGCGGTGCTTCCGGCGGTTACACATCCGGCAGAAAAGAAATCATTGCTCTTCTCCGTCAGCGTTCCCGTCCATACCTCTTCTCCAACACACTTGCTCCAGCTATCTGCGCAGCATCCCTCAAAGTATTTGAAATGCTCACAGAATCCACAGCACTCAGAGACAAAGTGCACGAAAACGTTGCTTACTTCCGTGAAGGCATCTCCAAACTTGGCTTTGACGTTCTTCAGGGTGATTCCGCAATCGTTCCTGTTATGCTCTACGATGCAAAACTTGCAGGCGAATTTGCAAAGAAAATGCTGGAAAAAGGCGTTTACGTAATCGCATTCAGCTACCCAGTTGTTCCACAGGGCAAAGCAAGAATCCGTACACAGATTTCTGCAGGTCACTCCAAAGAAGATCTCGACTTTGCAATCAAATGCTTTGCAGAAGTTAAAGCAGAAATGGGTCTGTAATTCAAAACCCTGCACAAAAAAACACATCAGAACAGGCACAGCATACGCTGTGCCTGTTGTTGTATATGCGGACAGATTGTGATAGTAT
>JAZOTI010000078.1:0-3162 GCA_045657565.1 Oscillospiraceae bacterium
GGACGGCTTCGGCGGCAATGCAAAGTCACTGATGAATCTTACCGGACAGCAGAAAGAAAAACTGTACAATGCAATTGCACTTGATACCATCAACATCACCCGTCAGATGAAGGACCAGCGCAGAGGGCCTGTTCTTGCAAGAATTGAGGTTGCGTATGTACCGGTTGGTATCGCAAAGGACCTGTCGACAGAAAAAGAAACAGCATTTTATTATTCTACTGTAACTATGGAAACTGCAACAGTGGATTATGCACACAAGTACAATCTTGATGAACTGTATACCAACGTTGTGTTTGATGTTACACAGGATTGCATAAATACCATCAAAGCACTGGCGGAAACAGGGCTTACACAGTACACAGAACTTACAGTACCTGAAGATAAAACAGCTGTTGTATATGCGGCAACCTACCCGTTGGATTATGATTCCAACAAGCCTTACTGGAATCTGAACAATACATTTGACCAGTACTGGAGTATGGATCAGATGAGATACGAAGATCCTGCACGCATCAGGGAATACAACGAGATCAATCAGCTACAGCAATTGGCAGATGTATGTCAGACAAGTCTTTATGCGCCTGCTGTTGAAGAAACTTTCTATGCAGTGGCATTTGTGGATAAAGATGTAAACTGGCGCGAAGTGGAAGGCTATGACTGTATACTGTATTACATCTCTCAGAACAATGTGCCTGATTTTGTAAAAAAGGAACTTCCATCAAGTTATAATAATGGATTCACACATATAACAGCAATCGGATAAAATTTTTGGATTGACATGAAACTGACATAAATATGTGATATAATAATACAAAAGGCGGAATTTTGCCGCCTTTTGTGTTACATAATATTTCAGGTTGGCAATGATAAATCTTATACAAACGGAGTTTACTATGGAAAAAAACTTAAAATGGGATATTTCTTCTGCCACTTTGCACATTCTTGCCATGGCATTTATGCTGTGTGACCATTTGTGGGCAACTGTGGTTGCGGGTAATAACTGGCTTACCTGTGTGGGGCGTCTTGCTTTCCCTATGTTTGCATTTATGACAGTAGAAGGGTATTTCCACACAAGCGATGTAAAAAAATACGCAAAAAGATTGTTTGTTTTTGCACTTATATCGGAAATTCCTTTCAACCTTATGGTTTCAAGTTCAATGATTTTTCCGATACATCAGAATGTGCTGTTTACCTTGCTTACAGGCCTTTTGCTTATCCATGCAAATGAAAACACAAGAAAAAAAGGTAAATTGTGGCTGACCATACTTGTGGGAGTGTCAACAGTTATTGCTGGTTTTGTTGCCGGATATTTGCTTATGATGGACTACTATGGTGTGGGCGTTGTCACCGTGCTGGTGTTCTACTTTTTCCGTCACCGCAAATGGTGGTGTTATATAGGCCAGCTTGCCGCGCTTTATTATCTCAATGTGGAAATGCTCAGCGGACTTTATTACGAGGTGGAAATTTTTGGACATACTTTTGAAGTTGTACAGCAGGGTCTTGCATTGCTTGCACTTATTCCTATATGGCTTTACAGAGGCCGCAAGGGACACAGCAGCAAGGCGTTTAAATATTTCTGCTACTGGTTCTATCCTGTGCATATGTTGATTCTTGCCTTGATTTTTATGGCGTTGTAGTAAAAAATAAGCGGTAAAACAATAAATAACAAAACCCCGTCTGTTACTTGCAGGCGGGGTTTTATGTTACAAAAAAGTCGCTGTTTTTTTGAAAATGATAATAATATTACATATAAAAACTATTGAAAAAAAACGAGAGAATTGATATCCTAAAACTATCAAATACATTAAAAAGGATTGTAAAAAAATGAATGCAATAAATATAGATAAACTCCTGGATGATGCAATAATATATGCAAAAAGTTTTGAAAACACAGGAGAAGTTGCAAGTTATATTCCTGAACTTACAAAAGCGGACAGAAATGCCCTTGGTATATGTGTTGTGGCAAACAACAAAAAAATATACCGCAAAGGCAACTGGGACACACTTTTTACAATACAGAGTATCTCAAAGGTGATTTCACTTATTCTTGCACTGCAGACAGCAGGCAAGGAAAAAGTTTTTTCAAAGGTGTGGGTAGAACCTACAGGGGACGCTTTTAACTCTATTATACGTCTTGAAACTCATGAAATGAAAATTCCTCTCAATCCAATGATCAATGCAGGTGCAATTGCCGTTGTGGGTTGTATTGATACTCCTTTTGCATTTCAGGATTTTCTGGCCCTTACACGCAAGTTGTGCAACAGAGAGGATATTTTTCTCAACGAAGCTGTTTATCTTTCAGAAAAAGCAACAGGTATGCGCAACCGTGCAATTGCATATATGCTGAAAAACGAAGGTATTATTGAAAAGGACGTTGAACATGTTCTTGATATATACTTCAAAATGTGTTCCGTTGATGTGAACACACAGGACCTTGCTTTTCTCGGCAGTGTGCTGGCAAATGACGGTGTAAATATTTTCACAGGAGAACGTCTTGTGGAAAGCTGGATTATTCCTGTTGTTAAATCCATTATGATGACCTGCGGTATGTATGACGGTTCAGGCGAATTTGCAATGAGGGTTGGCATGCCTGCAAAAAGTGGTGTAGGTGGCGGCATATTCTGCACATCGGAAGAAAATTTCGGTATTGCGGTTTACGGTCCAAGCCTTGATGCTAAAGGTAACAGCGTATGGGGCCTCAAAATGCTTGAGTATCTTTCACAGATGCTTAATCTGCATTATTTTGCAGGTTCAAAAATCAAAAAATACTATTAAAACTGCGAAAAGGTGACTGCTGTGAAAAAGCCGACTGTAATTTTAATGGCTGTACTGTTTGTATTTGCAGCTTGCGACACAGCCCGTAAAATGAAAAAACAGAAATAACAATTTTTCACGCTACAGATATACATTATCTGTCAAAGCAATTTACTTACAGCAGTGAATATTCTGTGGAGGCTATCAAAGGCGGTGACGGCAAAATGCCCGGTTACTGCGAACAGATAACCGAAGCTTTTGTGAAAACAGTTATTGAACAAAAACCGGATGCGTTGCTTATCAGCGGAGAAACCACAGTTTTGCTGGCGCAAATCTTTGGTTTAATAACAAAACATATAAAGGAGGCAGAACTATGTCTTTTAAACTTGCAGTTATTGGTGCGGGCAG
>JAZOTI010000079.1:0-2123 GCA_045657565.1 Oscillospiraceae bacterium
TGTAAAACTTCTTGTTGTTATGGGACAGACAGGGCCTAAAATTGAAAAAGTTGTGCGTGAACATGCAGAATTTGCAGCAAGTGATATAAGAATTCTTCACGCAGACAGCATGGAACAGGCGGTACAGCTTATGTATGAAAATACAACTGAAGGTGATGTAGTAAGCCTTTCACCAGCATCAGCAAGCTTTGATCTTTATCCTAACTTTGAAGTTCGCGGCAGACATTTTAAAGAACTGGTAAATAAATTATGATTATAAATGCATCAGAAAACACAGAAAAGTTTGAAAAAATAATCCGGAATTCTGATTTTTTGGGCAATAAAATATATGCAGACTATATAAGTCAGCAGCTTAAAGAAACAAACAGTTTTTATGTCGCAGACAATAGTGCTTTTATGATTTCTGGCGTAAATCTAACCCTTTGCGGCAAACCTGGGCCATCAGAACTGGAAGAAATTCTGATGTTCTGCAATTTCTGTGGAGTAAAGTCCATTGAAAGTCAGGTTAATGGCCTGCCAATGGAAATTGACAACGTTTTATATATTATGGAATATGCAGGCAATAACGCAGAAAAACAGGAAAATGTATTTGTAAATGAAGATAACTATTCCTTCCTTAAATTCTGTTGTGAAAATTTCCATAATCTGAGTTTTGATATTGTATATTCAAACTTTACACGAAAAATCAATAAAGGCCTGTCAAATATATATTATATAAGACATAACGGAAAAATTGCTTCCGGTGCAATTTCAACAATATATGATGACGATACAATTTATATTACCTTTGTTTCCACTTTGTCTGAATACAGAAATCAGGGACTTGCAGCAAAAGTGATAAGTCATATAATTGCGGAAAACGCCGATAAAAAGGTGATTCTGAAATGCGAAGAAACATTGAAGCAGTTCTATGAAAAACTTGGCTTTAAAGAAAAAGGAACAGTAAAAGTATATAAAGAATAAAAGAGGAAAAAACAATGATAGGACAGTTTTTTGATATTAGCAATGAACTTCTTGCAATAGACAAAGAAGTAATGGAACTCTGTGCTCCATACTTCAAAAGAATTGAAGATGTTCAGTGCTATAATCAGCTTAAAGTACTTAAAGCTTTTAAAGAAAACTATATTTCAGCACAGCACCTTGTAGGTACTACGGGTTATGGTTACGACGACAGAGGTCGTGATGGCCTTGACCGTCTTTTTGCTGACATTGTAGGTGCAGAAGATGCAATCTGCCGCCACAACTTTATGTCAGGTACACATACTCTCACAGTTGCACTTTTCGGTGTACTGAGAGCAGGGGATACACTTATGTGTGCAACAGGTAAACCTTATGACACATTGCTTGGTGTTATCGGCATCGACGGTAATGATGAAAATTATGGTTCGCTTAAAGATTACGGCATTAAATATCAGCAGGTTGATTTGCTGGAAAACAGCGAACCTGACCTTGATGGCATCAAAGAAATGGCAAAAACATCAAATGTATGTCACATTCAGCGCAGCCGTGGTTATTCTACACGAAAAGCTCTGAGTCTCGAACAGATTAAAGCAATCTGTGATGCAGCAAAAGCTGGAAATCCTGATATTATTGTTACAGTAGACAACTGCTACGGCGAATTTACACATACAGAAGAACCTTGTTCCTATGGTGCAGACCTTATCATTGGTTCTCTTATCAAAAACCCAGGTGGCGGCATTGCACCAACAGGCGGTTATATTGCAGGCAGAGCAGACCTTGTGGAAAAATGTGGTCACCGTCTTACAGCACCTGGCACAGGCCGTGAAATCGGCTGTACAATGGATGTGCTTCGCAACATGTACCTCGGTTTGTACTTTGCACCAATGGTTACAGCAAATGCAATCAAAACAAGCATCTACGCTTCCTGTCTTTATGAAAAAATGGGCTTTATAACCGACCCACACTACACAGAAGACAGAAATGATATCATCACATCCATTCACGCAGAAAATGCAGAAAATCTTATTGCAATCTGTCAGGCAATTCAGCATATGAGCCCTATCGACAGCTTTGCAACTCCTGAACCTTGTCCAATGCCTGGTTACGACAGCGATATTATTATGGCTTCAGGCTCTTTCACAATGGGTTCATCCATCGAACTC
>JAZOTI010000080.1:0-13090 GCA_045657565.1 Oscillospiraceae bacterium
GTTTATTAGGCTTGTTTTCTGCAAAGAAGGCAAGCCTTTTATATTTGCAAAAGAAATCACAGCCTCTTTTCATAAGAAAAAGGTTATTTAGTTTTAAAAATAATAAGAGAGGTGACAAACATTGGCAAGCGAAAAAATCTTGGCTGGTAAAAAAAGCTATGTTGAAGGCGTTAAAGAACTCCTCGATGCTTCTATGGGCGGCGTTGTTTTCAACTACAAAGGTATCACAGTAGAAGAAGACACAAAACTCCGTAAAGAACTCAGAGAAGCTGGCGTACACTACGAAGTAATTAAGAACACAATGCTCAAAATTGCTGTAAGAGGTACATCTATCGAAGGTATTTCCGAATTCCTCACAGGCTCTACAGCAGTAGCTATCGCAAGCAACGAAGATCCACTTGCAGCAGCAAGAATCCTCAATAAGTTCAGCGAAGCTTCTAAAGGCAAATACGAAATCAAAGGTGGCTACCTTGACGGCGAAGTACTCGATGTAACAGGCGTTAAGAAAATTGCTAACCTTCCAAACAGAGAAGGCTTACTCTCTATGCTCCTTTCCGCACTTCAGGGCAACCTCAGCGGTCTTGCACGCGTTATCAACGCTATCAAAGAACAGAAGGAAGGCGAAGCAGCTTAATAGCTGTTTAACTGCCGCTTAAAAGTAAGCAAACCAATTTATTTAAAAAATCACGTAATTACGGAGGACATTTAAAATGGCAAGCGAAAAAATCGTAAAATTTGTTGAAGAAATCAAAACTCTTACAGTTCTCGAACTCGCAGAACTCGTATCCGCAATCGAAGAAGAATTTGGCGTAACAGCAGCAGCTCCAGTAGCAGTAGTTGCAGGTCCTGCAGCAGCAGCTGAAGAAGAAAAAACAGAATTCGACGTAGTTCTCGTTGAAGCTGGCGCTTCCAAAATGGGCGTTATCAAAGCTGTTAAAGAACTCACAGGTCTTGGTCTTAAAGAATCCAAAGAACTCGTTGACAACTGTCCAAAAACAGTTAAAGAAGCTGCACCAAAAGCAGAAGCTGAAGAACTCAAAGCTAAACTTGAAGCAGCTGGCGCTAAAGTTGAACTCAAATAATTTTTGTTTGACAATGTTTTTAAAGGCATCGGATTTTCCGATGCCTTTTTGTTTTGTGCAAAACACTGTTGACGGCTGAATCAGTAATGTTGGATTTTGATAAAATCAAACAGAAAAGTTGTGCAGATGAATCTGTGCAATGTTTTGGCAATAAAAAAGTTCCGATACTTTAAGTACCGGAACTTTCATTTTTTATTATTGAATACAAATTACAATACATCAATTGCCAGTTTGATAAATATACCTATCAGAACAACAATCAGAACTTTTTTTACCAGTTTGTTGCCATATTTTATAGCATATCCGCTGCCGAGATAACTGCCTGCCATGTTGAACAGCGCTGCAGGAATTGCCAGAGCCCAGATAACTTTGCCGGCCATAACAAATGTAATAAAAGCAGAAACATTGCTTGCTACGTTTACAACTTTTGCACAGCCACTGCTCTTGATATAGTCAAGGCCTACGAACATTGTGAAACCAAAAATCATAAATGTGCCTGCACCCGGGCCGATAAGGCCGTCATAAGCACCTGTTACAACACCAACAAGGAAAGACACAATATTCAGCTTGCTGCCATCCAGCAGTTTGGTGTTGTCATCGCCTTTTTTCTTATTGAAAAGAACAAACAGGGCAACAAAAGGCAGAATACACACAAAAAATGTTTTCAGTGCAGCAGCGTCAATCATCAATGCCACACGGCTGCCAACGGCAGAACCAAGGAAAGAGCCTGCTGCAGCCCATATTGCCGCACGCCAGTGAATATTGCCGCTTTTTATGTATCGGAACATAGAAACTGAGGTGCCAAACATACTCATTGCTTTGTTTGTGCCAAGCACAGTGTGCATTGGCAGACCTGCGAGCATATATGCAGGGGTTGCAATCAGACCGCCACCGCCCGCGATAGAATCAATAAAACCTGCAAGAAAAACCATAGGACAGACAATAAGACAGGCCTGAAATATACCTGCCATATCAAGGTTTAAAACTTCCATAAAAACATAATACTCCTTAAAATAATGAGTTACGTGCAATTTAAATTATATGAATAGTATATCATAAAGAGTGTTATTTACAATAGCAATATCAAATGTTACAATATAAATAATTTATCCATACTATAAGGTGTAATTATGAACAATAAATCTTTATATATAGTAATTCCATGCTACAACGAACAGGAAGTGCTGCCGATAACAGCACCCATGTTTCTCGGCAAAATAGAAAGTCTTATAAGTCAGGGGCTTTGCAGCGAAAGTTCAAAGGTAGTGTTTGTGAACGACGGTTCAAAGGACAGTACATGGGATGTAATCTGCAATCTGGCAAAGGAAAACGATAGGTTCTGCGGCATAACACTGTCCCGCAACCGTGGTCATCAGAATGCGCTTCTTGCAGGACTTATGTACGCAAAGGAACACTGTGATGTAACTATCTCCATCGACTGCGACGGTCAGGATGATATAAACGCAATGGATGAAATGTTGCGGGAATATCACAGCGGCTGCGATGTGGTTTACGGAGTGAGAAGCAAACGCGACACCGACACATTTTTCAAACGTGTGACGGCGGAAGGTTTTTATAAATTTATGCAGCTTATGGGTGCGGAAACTGTGTTCAACCATGCAGATTACCGACTTATGAGCAAGCGCGCCCTGGATGGTCTTGAACAGTTCAAAGAGGTAAACCTGTTCCTTCGCGGCACAGTGCCTCTTGTCGGATATAAATCCACCAGTGTTTATTATGAAAGACACGAAAGAATTGCAGGGGAAAGCCACTATCCTTTCTCCAAAATGCTTAACCTTGCCCTCAACGGAATCACAAGCCTTTCTACCAAACCTTTGCGATATATCACAACACTTGGCATCGGCATGGCGTTTATCAGCTTTCTGATTATTGTCTGGGCTATAATCGCACGCATTATGGGCAACACTGTTGCAGGCTGGACAAGCCTTGTGGGGGTTATGGCACTTGTGGGCGGTATACAGCTTTTCTGTCTTGGCATAATCGGTGAATACATCGGCAAAATTTATTCCGAAGTAAAACAGCGCCCTAAATTTATTATCGAAAGCACAACCGAAGATAAAAAAGAATAAAACAAATTCACATGTCATTCTGAGCGTCAGTGAAGAATCTCCCGGTTTTACGGAACAGAGAGATTCTTCATCATTTTCGCTTTTCAGAATGACATGTTTTTATTACATTGGTGATATTGCACACCAATGGGGTATCTGACGATATCTTACTATTGCAAAAAAGCGTACAGGGCAATAAAATAATTAGTATAAATTTAACATAGTACAGCATAGTATTTAAAATATATCCTTTAAAAGGAAAGGAAAGAGATTTTGAAAAAGAAAAACAAGAATATAAAAGCGGTTATGTCGGTAATTGCCATTTTCCTTGTGCTTTCCATAGCGACAGGGGTTTTTATGGCGGTTACACAGGCAAAAGGACCGACAACGGAACTGACAGGAGACATGTCTTCAGCATCGGACAGTACAGATATACAGCAAAGTGTAGATATTGCGGATAACAGTTCATCTTCTGAAAGTGAAAAAGATGATTCTGCTGAAAATGATGGTAATAATGGCTCATCACAGACAGAAAGCGTTTTTTCTGAAGAGGAATCTTCTTCTGTTGAAAATGCAGAAAGCAAGGAAAACTCATCGGTTGCTCAAACGCCAAAACCTACACCAACACCGCAGACAACGGCCACCCCAAATCCTACACAGACTCCTCACAACACCACGGTTTCAGTTGATATGAAGGCTATGTGGATAAGTTATCTGGAGTTTCAGTCAGTCAATTTCTCCTCAAAATCCGCATTTGTATCAGACATGACAACCATGTTCCGCAACTGCAGCAATATGGGGCTTAACACTGTTATTGTGCAGGTAAGACCTTTTGGTGATGCATTGTATAATTCGTCGGTATTCCCAACAAGTCACCTTATAAACGGCACTCAGGGTGCAGCTGTCAGCTATGACCCGCTTGGTGAAATGGTGCAGATTGCACACTCAATGGGGCTGAGAATTGAAGCATGGGTTAACCCTTACCGTGTCCGTCTCCACAGTAAAATGCCGGATAATATTGCATCGTCAAACCCTGCAAATGATACCGCCCTTGTGTTTGAGGCCAACAATGGTGTTTATTACAACCCTGCCCTCACACAGGTTCAGGACCTTGTTGTGGCAGGTATTGAGGAGATTGTAAAAAACTACGATGTTGACGGCATACACCTTGATGATTATTTCTATCCTGCAACCGACCTTTCACTTGACGCGGAACATTACAAAGCCAGCAGAACAAATCTTTCTCAGGAAAACTGGAGAAGAGAAAATGTAAACACCCTTGTGAGAAAAATATACTCTGCGATAAAAGCAATTGACGGCACTGTAACCTTTGGGATCAGTCCTCAGGGCAACAACGACAACAACTATAATATGCAATACAGTGATGTCAATCTGTGGCTGTCACAGAAAGGCTATGTGGATTATGTTATGCCACAGATTTACTGGGGGTTCGGATATCTCACAGCATCAGGCAGAACAGACTATCAGTTTGTTAACCTCTGCGAAAAATGGGAAAGCTATCCCCGCGCAGAGGGGGTGAAACTTTACATAGGTCTTGGGGCATACCGTATCGGTGACGGTGACGGAGGTGCCAATGATCAGGGCGAATGGCAAAGTGGCAATAACCTGATGAAGATGGTAAATACAATAAATTCCATTGATGGCATCGATGGTTTTGCGCTTTACCGCTATGACAACCTGTTTGAAAACAGTGCATACTCCACCCTTGCACAAAGCGAGACAGAACATCTTGCAGATGTACTTATACAGTAATCAAAACAGCTTAAAAGCACCTTAATCAACCGATTAAGGTGCTTTTGTTACTGCGGTGAATTGCTGTATGATAAGGTGAAAAGGACAAAAATTATTTTTGGGTTTCCGACTGCTTTTTCAGCATAAGATACTTATCCCTTGTGGCAAGCCCTCCGCGGATATGCCTTTCCTGTTTGTTGGTCTGCAACACTTTGTTGACCTCATCATAAAGGGGACGGTTTTTGTGTTGTAAAACCTTTGTGATATCCTTGTGGATGGTAGACTTGGAAATTCCGAACACCTTTGCGGCGCCCCGTACGGTATCTCCGGTGTCTATAATATATCTTGCCACAGCTTCGCAGCGGCACAGTGATGTATTATGTATGTAAGTTGTATAGAAACTGTTCATAAAACTCCCCTTGAAAAAGGTTTTACTAAACAGTATGCAGATTGTGCGGGAAAAATAACCTTTTTGTGTCAGTTAAACCGACAAATTTATGCGGACAGGAACTGTACAATTATATATGGCTGTCAGGATATACTTTGTGAAGCGAATACGTAAAAAAATATATTTTTTGTGTAAAAAATATACAAAAAGCGGTTAAATTTTTACTTTATTTTTAACGGATTTGTATAAAAAATACTTGAAAAAAACTACATAAGTGGTAAGATATTATTAAGATGTATAATTATCTTTAAATGAAGGTATACATTGCTGTTTCTGAAGAGCAACAGTTTATCTGTATGTACGGTGCAGCGCAAACCGAAAGCAGAAAAACTGAAACTGAAAAGGAAACATAAACAAAAATCAGCCATAGTCAAAAGGACGAAAAGACAAGTAAAAAAGTGACTACAAAAGTGACTGAAAATAAATAAGGAGAGTGAACTATTATGAAAGAGTGCGTAGCAATGCTTTTGGCAGGCGGTCAGGGTTCCAGACTGTATGCACTTACACAATCAATGGCAAAACCAGCAGTTTATTTTGGCGGTAAATATCGTATCATCGACTTCCCGCTGTCCAACTGCGTTAACAGCGGTATCGACACAGTAGGTGTTCTTACACAGTATCAGCCGCTGGAACTCAACGAATACCTTGGCAATGGTCAGCCTTGGGATCTGGACAGAATGTACGGTGGTGTACATGTATTGCCACCATACCAGAAAGCAACAGGTTCTGACTGGTACAAAGGTACAGCAAACGCTATTTATCAGAATATCAACTTCATTGAAAGATACGACCCTGAATATGTTCTCATCCTTTCAGGTGACCATATCTATAAAATGGACTATGCAAAAATGCTTGCTCAGCACAAAGAAAAAGAAGCTGACATCACAATTGCAGTTCTTGAAGTTCCAAAAGAAGAAGCAAGCCGTTTTGGTATCATGACTTGTGATGCTGAAGGCAGAATTGTTAAATTTACAGAAAAACCAAAAAATCCGGATTCAACTCTGGCTTCCATGGGTATCTACATCTTCACATGGGAAAAACTTAAAAAATACCTCATTGAAGACGAAGCAAATCCAGAATCCGAAAATGACTTTGGTAAAAACATCATCACATCCATGCTGGCTGATCAGCAGAAACTTTACGCATACAACTTTGAAGGTTACTGGAAAGACGTTGGTACAATCGACAGCTTGTGGGAATCCAACATGGACCTTCTTGACCCTAATGTACCATTTGACGTTTGGGACAAAGAATGGAAAATCTACTCCAGAACTCTCAACAGCCCACCACAGTATGTAAGCGACAAAGGCAAAGTTGAAAACTCAATGATCAGCGAAGGCTGTGTTGTTGATGGTAATATCGACTTCTCTGTTCTGTTCCAGAACGTAGTTGTTGAAGAAGGTGCAATTGTTAAAGACTCCATCATCATGCCTAACACAGTTGTTAAAAAAGGCGCTGTAATTGAATATGCAATTATCGGCGAAGGCTGTACAATCGAAGCAGGTGCAAAGATCGGTGAAAGACCTGAAGCAGTTGAAGATTCCGCAAACTGGGGCATCGCTGTTATCGGTAATAACCTGTCCGTATGCGCAAATGCAAAAGTACCTGCAAAAGCAATGATTTACACAGATGTTAAGGAGGAAGAATAATTATGGTACCAAAAGATAAAGTTTTAGGGATTATTTTTCCTAATATGCACGACAAAGCAATCCCTGAATTGACAAGAATCCGCACAATGGCTTCTGTGCCATTCGGCGGCAGATACAGAATGATTGACTTTACATTGTCCGGCTTTGTAGCAGCAGGCATTGACAACATTGCTGTTGTTCCAAGAACAAGCTATGTTTCTCTTATGGACCATGTTGGCAGCGGTAAAGAATGGGATCTTGCACGTAAACGTGGCGGTCTCAAAATTTTCCCACCATATGGCGAAGCAGGCACAAAAGCTACAAAAGGCAGACAGGGCGCTCTGGAAGCAATCGTAGGTTATATCGAATCCACACCTTGTGAATATGTTGTTCTTGCAGACTGTGCAGTTGCATGTGCAGTTGATTATGAAGACGTTGTTGAAAAACACATCGAATCCAAAGCAGATATCACAATTGTTTACAACAAGGAACTTATCGACGAAACAGCAAAAACAGACAATGTTACACTTGATGTTCGCAATGGTAAAGTTTGCGAAATGCTTATCAACGACGTTTCTGACAAAGTTCGCAACAGCGGTATGTGGATTTATGTAATCAACAAGAATATTCTTGTAAAAGCAATCCACGAATGCGAAGCAAAAGGTCTTTCTGAATTTGAAAGAGACGTGCTTCAGGCTGCAGTTGGCACACTTGAAGTAAGAGGCTATGAATACGTTGGTTATGCAAAACGCATTACAAATGTTAAATCCTACTTTGAAGCAAACCTTGCTCTCTGCAATGCAGAAAATCTTAAAGCACTCTTTGGCACATATCCTGTATATACAAAAATCCGTGATGATGCACCTGTAAGATACACAATCGGATCCAGCGTTAAAAACACAATCGCAGGTGACGGATGCTTTATCGAAGGCGCAGTTGAAGGTTCTGTATTGTTCCGCGGTGTTAAAGTTGCAAAAGAAGCTGCAGTTAAAAACAGCGTGCTCATGCAGGATGTAGTTGTTGAAGAAGGCGCAGTTGTTGAAAACGTTATCTGCGACAAAGGTGTTGTAATCACAAAAGGCCAGAAACTCATCGGCACATCCACACACCCTGTATATGTGGAAAAAAACGCAAAAGTATAATAATTTAGGAGAAATACATAGATGAAAGTATTATATTGCTCAAGTGAAGCTGTACCTTTTGCTGCAAGCGGCGGTCTTGGCGACGTTGCAGGCAGCTTGCCAAAGGCTTTGTTTGACGAAGGCGTTGACGCTCGCGTTGTAATGCCGCTTTACGGTCAGATTAAGGAAAAATACGGCGATCAGCTGGAATATGTTAAAAACTTTAATGTACTCCTTGGTTGGCGTGTACAGTACTGCGGCATCTTTACAATGGTTAAAGACGGCGTAACATACTACTTTATCGACAACGAATACTACTTTAAACGTGACGGTCTTTACGGTCACTTTGATGATGGCGAAAGATTTGCTTTCTTCTCAAAAGCAATTCTTGAAATGGTTGCGAACATTGATTTTACACCTGACGTTATCCATACAAATGACTGGCAGACAGCACTTGTAAACCTGTACATCAACATTTACTACCGTCACATGCCAAAATTCTATGACACAAAAACTGTACTGACAATTCACAATATTCAGTATCAGGGTCAGTACGGCATGGAAATGGTATCAAATGTGCTTGGTGTTCCAAACGAATACGCACATCAGCTTGAATACGAAGGTGCATGCAACTTCCTTAAAGCAGGTATCGAAAACGCTGACAAGGTTACAACAGTTTCCCCAACATATGCACAGGAAATCCTTGACCCTTGGTTCAGCCATGGTCTTGATCCACTCCTCAGAGAACGTCAGTACAAACTCTGCGGTATCCTCAACGGGATCAACTACGTTTCCTACAACCCTAAGGAAGACAAACTCATCGTTAAAAACTTCCATGCAGATGCATTTATCAAAGGCAAAGCTGCATGTAAAGCAGACCTCAGAGAAATTTTTGGTCTTGAAGAAAACGACAGACCAATTGCTGCTGTGGTTAGCCGTCTTGTTGAACACAAAGGCTTTGACCTTGTTAAAAACGTAGCTGAAAGACTTGTAAATGAAGGTTATCAGCTTGTTGTTCTGGGCACAGGCGAAGCACAGTACGAAGACTTCTTCAGTTATCTTGCATATAAATATCCTGGTCAGGTTGGCGTTCGTCTTGCATTTATCCCTGCTCTCGCACGCAAAATCTATGCAGGCAGTGATATCTTTATTATGCCAAGTAAATCCGAACCTTGCGGTCTCAGCCAGATGATTGCTCTCAGATACGGCACAGTGCCAATCGTAAGAGAAACAGGTGGTCTCAAGGACAGCGTTCATGACTCTATGGACGGCGAAGGCAACGGCTTTACATTTGCTGATTACGATTCCGAACAGCTTTATGACGCTTGCAGCCGTGCTTATGCAGGTTATCAGGACAAAGAAGGCTGGAAAGTTCTTGTAAAACGCGCAATGAAATCCGATTGCAGCTGGAGTGTTTCTGCAAAAGAATACATCCGTATGTACGAAGACTGTCTCCAGGCTTGGTAATATTCAGTTAAATTTAAAACAGACCCGATATAAATTGGGTCTGTTTTTGTTTTGCCTTTGTTACATTGCTGTACTTTTTGGCTATTCGGTATCGCTTTCATATTCAAACATATCACACAGAATCTGCTTTATATCATTCACAATTTGTCTGATATCAGCAATGTCGCATCGCAAAGCATCAAAGCTGTTGTTTTCAGGCGGAAAAAAACGCCCGTCCCACACATTTGTGGCCGTAAATTCAAAAGGGAACTGATTTTCATTTTCTTCTATGTGGTTTTCAAAATCTGCATTGGGATTGTCTATTATAAAAGGAATATCTGTATTCATAAAAAACCTCCGTATAAATAATGTTACTGTTAAAAATATACTCATATCACAACATTTTTATGCAAAAAAATCCCAAGGGATTTACCCTTGGGACAGTTTGGTAATATTTAATTTATCAGTAAATTTTGTAAGCCCAGTTAAGGTCAACAGCACCGCTTATGCCCGGACAGCTGCCGCTGCCTGTGTACTGCCACATATCATAACGGTGTTTAAAGTCTGTAGAGGTTGTGTAGTGTGCAAGCCAGATATCGTACTGGGAAATCTGACTGTAATCAAGCTGATAGTAGAACCAGGATTTGCTTGCATAAACCCCTGCTTTGTAACCACTGTTGCGTACAGTCTGGCAGAAAGCTTTGGCAATTGCAGTACGCTGTGTTGTGGAAAGTCCGTCTGCACGGCCAACGCCTGTGCCTGTGGCTTCGGTATCAAAGTAGATAGGGTAATCAAGTTTGTATCCGCTTACAAGCTGAATTGCCATGGAAGCTTCTTCAACTGCTTCTTCGGTGGTGATAGCCTGTGAATAGAAGTAAACACCAACTTTAAGCCCTGCGGCTTTTGCACCTGCAATATGTGTTTTGAAGTAAGGGTCTTCAACCATAACACCACTGCCGTAACCGCGGTAACCCACACGGATAATAACATAGTCAACACCGCTGGCTTTAACCTGTGCCCAGTTTACATTAGGCTGATATTTGGAAACGTCGATGCCTTTTACCACATTTTTGATAACATTGCCGTTGGAGTCAAAGTTATAAAGTGTACCGCCGATAATGGCCTGACCTTTTATTTTGCTGCCATCTTTAAGGTGATAGCTGTTGCGGTCAGGGTTCCAGCCATTGTGATAGCTTTTGCTTGTTTCGCTGGCATCGGTAATTCGGAGTGTTTCAAGAATTTCAGCTTTGATCTGTGAGGAACCTTCCATATATACATCTGCTTTTGTGCCGTCTGCATAGCTTGGCTTTGGTTCGGAAGATGCACTGTCGGAAGATGTGCTGTCAGAGGAACTGTCAGAAGAATCTGACTGACTGTCGGATGTGCTGTCAGATATTGAGTCGCTGTCTGAAGCAGAATCGCTGTCTGAAGGCGCTTCACTGCTTGAAGGAGTCTCACTGCTTGAAGGAGCCTCACTGCTTGAAGGAGCCTCACTGCTTGAAGGAGCCTCACTGCTTGAAGGAGTCTCACTGCTTGATGGCGCTTCACTGCTTGATGGCGCTTCACTGCTTGAAGGTGCTTCACTGCTTGAAGGCGCTTCACTGCTTGAAGGTCCTTCGCTGCTTGAAGGCACTTCACTGCTTGAAGGCGCTTCGCTGCTTGATGGCGCTTCGCTGCTTGATGGCGCTTCGGCAACAGAAGAAGAATCTGCTATAACATCAGAGGAAGTATCGCCCTCTGTAACGGTCATAACCGCAAATGAATCGCTGTTTACCAAAGTAAGCGGAATAAATTTATAATCGTTTCTGCCACGGGTTTTAACAAGGGTTGTGTCCCATACAGCCTGGTCAAGCAGATTGATCTGTGCAACTGTGGAGGATGAACTGTGGTGAGGCACAGTTATAATGTTGCCGTCAATAAAACCGTCTTTGTCAAGTTTGGCAACATATTTGCTTTTGCTGCCGTCTTTGTTGAGTATGTAACCCACATTTTCTTCGGCAAAATCACCGCTGGAGATTTCTGCCTTGTATTTGTATGTGGAGATTGTTTCTTTTACTGTTGCAGCCTTGTCTTCATAGGTTGGAAGGGAAGGTGTAGGTGCTGGTGTTTCCACAGGTTTTGTCAGGCTTGCGTCTTCCTTGGAAACATCAATTTCGGTTTCGTCCTTGATTTTGTCTGCAACGTCAACTTTTTCGTACTTTACCTTTTCTTTAACGGTACATTCAACTTCGTTTTCAAGGATAATGTATCCTTCGGCATCTGCAATGGTAACAACATAATCACCTGCATCAAGTTTTGTAAGTCTCAGAAAGCCGTCATCAACATCCCATACGCTTTTGTAACCATTGGTTTTGCCTTTTACGGTAAGCACAAAGGTATATCCTGTCACAAGCTGACCTTTTTCGTCCACAATCTGAACTTCAAGGTCTTCTTCAACTGAGGACGGACGCAAAGTTATTGTCACAGGTTCAGCAGAGGAGGATTCTTCAAAGGAGGATGTTTCTTCTTCGCTGGAGGAAGATATAACCTCACTGGAAACCGGCTCTTCACTGGATATAATTACTGATGAGCTCTGTGCCATATATTCGGCTGATGTTGTTATGGCATTTATACTTAAAACAATAAGGGCGGGAACACAAAGCACAAGCAATCCAATGGAAACCTGCTGTGCTATATTAAGTTTAAGAAAATTTTCTTTTAATCTATTAAAAAAATTCAAGGGTTTTCTCCTGTAAAATACAAATTACTATCTGAATTTATATAATACTACATTTTTATATATATTTCTACATTATATTGTTAAATTTAAAAAAATTTACATTTATGAATTTTAATATGCTGTTAAAGTTTTATAAAGCATATTATTCTGAAAAATTATATAAAAAGTAGACTATAGTACAGAAAATCTATTGACAAAACCTATAGATAAAGGTTATATTAGTAAATAATAATGGATTTACATAGATTTAATTTATGTGAAATAGGGATTTGTATCAATTGGAAAATTATAAGCAGAGGAAAAAGTTATGACATTACAGCAACTGCGATACATAGTGGAAGTATCAAAATGCAGCACAATCAGTAAAGCTGCACAGAGCCTGTTTCTCACACAGCCTACACTCAGCAAGGCAATCAAAGACCTTGAGGAAGAACTTGGCATCTGTATTCTGGAACGCGGAAGCAGCAAAACCCGTTTTACTGCAGAAGGCACAGAGCTTTTGTGCTATGCAAAACAGCTTCTGGAACAGGCACAGCAGATTGAAAACCGTTTTATCAACAAAATGGTGGAAAAAAAGCGTGTTTCTGTTTCCACACAGCACTATGCATTTGCAGTAAAAGCTTTTATCGACCTACTTGAAAAAGAAAACAGCAGTGATTACGAATTCTATTTCCGTGAATGCAAAACCCACGAAATTATCGACGATGTTTTCAATAAAAAAAGTGATATAGGCATCATTTTCCTTTCCGACTCCACAAGCAGATACCTCACAAGACTGCTTCAGTCCAAGGATATCGAGTTCACACCCCTTAAAAACTTTACATC
>JAZOTI010000081.1:0-8038 GCA_045657565.1 Oscillospiraceae bacterium
CACTCAACACAGAAGGTGCAAAATTTTTGCTGCAGGGCTTTGGCGACTTTGAAAAGCTGAAAGCCTTTTGTGATGAAAACAGCATTGATGCACAGTTTTTTGATGTAAACCTTTCTGACAGTGCGGCAACCGACAGCTTTGTGGAACAGCTTAAAGAATATGCACCGACACATTTTGTGCATCTGCCTGCACTGCGTGTTATCAACACAAAGTTCAAAAGCTTTGATGAAGAACGCTTTTTGCTGGATATGAATGTTCAGGTTATGAGTGCTGTTAAAATCTGCAAAGCTATCGTGCCAAAAATGGCAAAAACAAAATTTGGCAGAATTTTGTTTATGGCAACAAGCTATGTTCTTTCCAATCCACCAAAAAACACAGCTGCATACCTTATGGCTAAAAACGCTGTTGTTGCACTGATGAAAAGCCTTGCAACCGACTATGCACCAAATGGTGTTACTGTAAATGCTGTAAGCCCAAGCATGATTGAAACAAAATTCCTTGCAGAAACAAGCCATCTTATTGTGGAACAGGCTGCAGCCGCTCATCCTATGAAACGCAACGCAACTGTTAAAGACGTTGTGCCTGCAATGGCTTTCCTTTTAAGCGACGAAGCAGGATACATCACAGGGGTTAACCTTCCAATTACCGGAGGAAGCACAATTGAGTAATGATATTATAAAAAGAGTCCCTCTGTGCGAAAAAGAGATAATCATCGATTTTCTCAACGAACACTGGGGCACCCGTCATCCCCTTGTAAACAACGAAGATTTGTTTCGTTATTACTATGTTGACGGCGATATGACCAACTTTTATTATCTTGAAAGCGACGGCGAAATTGCCGCTGTTTGCGGATATATAAAATGCAGCGAAGATGCAGACAGCGATATCTGGATTTCCATCTGGTGTGCAAAAAAAGGCAAAAACGGCCTTGGCCTTGCACTTATGGGCAAAATGCAGGAACTCACCGGTGCAAAGGTAATGAGCTGCAACAATATCCGCAAAAACACTATGGCTTTTTACACCTTCCTTGGTTATCACCCTGACAAAATGGACCATTATTACCGTCTGCGTGATGTGGAAGAATACAAAATGGCAGTAGTGAACAGCAAAAACATTCCTCTTTGCGACACACCGTCAACCCAGCTTGTAAGGTTTGAAAATATTGAAGAAGTTAAAAAGCATTTCAATAATTTTGAAAACAGCAGTCCTAAAAAAGATTACTGGTATGTGGATAAAAGATATTTTAAATATCCTCACTATGAATACAACGTATACGGTGTGTTTAAAAACGCTGTCTGCGACAGCCTTGTTGTGTTCCGTGTAAATGAAAGTGATGAAGGTTTTGTGCTTCGTCTTGTTGATTTTATCGGCAAACCTGAGAATATTGCTGATCTGAACGGACACATTGATGTACTTATGGAACAGTATGACTGCGAGTTCTGCGATATGTACTGCTTTGGCGTTGATGGCGAAAAAGCAGGTTTTGTGCTGAGAGATGAACAGGATGAAAATATTATTCCAAACTATCTCAACACACTTTTACAGCAGAATATCGATTATTATTTCTTTACATCCAATACAGATAAATTTATGATGTTCAAGGCCGACGGCGACCAGGACAGAAAAAATCTGGGATAAAAAAATAACCGTGTAAGCTTTTGCTTACACGGTTTTGTTTTTGTTTGAATTATTTGATTTTTCTTGCCACTGTGATACAGATGCACGCACCAATTACGGAAACGATGATGTTTGCAATGCCTGAAGCATGGAAACCGATGAGGCCAAACAGGAAGCTGCCAACAAATGAACCCCCAATACCGATAATGATATTCATAATCCAGTTGAGTTCAGAACCCATAATTTTGCCTGCAAGGAAACCAACAAAAGCACCTACGATAATTGCCCAAATCATAACTTTTCTCCTTTTACTTGTATAATCAATGAGTAAATTGTAATATACTTTTGAATTTTAGTCAATGTTGACATGGATATTAAAAAGTAGTAAACTGATTACGCCTTAAATATATATGTAATATGTATTTAAATTGTGAAAATCAAAAAAGCAATCTATCGGGATGTGGCTCAGTTTGGTAGAGCGCTGCGTTCGGGACGCAGAAGCCGCAAGTTCAAATCTTGTCATCCCGACCAAAAAAGTTCCTGTCTTTTGATAGGAACTTTTTGTTTATATAAATCAAAAGCCTTTAAGCTGTTGCTTAAAGGCTTTTTGTTTTTTAATTATCTTTCAAGATACATTTCGCGGAGTTCTGCGAATTTTGCTGCGTAAACATCAGCCTGTTTCTGCTGTGTTACCATTTTTCTAACCTGGCTTTCAACCATTTCAAATTCAGCAATTTTTGCATCAACTCTGTCTTCAACTTTGATAAGGTGATAACCGAAGTTTGTTTTTACAGGGCCAACTATTGTGCCGATTTCTGCTTCAAATGCAGCCTGTTCAAATTCAGGAACCATCTGTCCTTTGCCGAATGTGCCAAGGTCGCCGCCTTTTGCACCGGATGGACATGTTGAAAATTCTCTTGCTGCTGCTTCAAATTCTTTTTCGCCGGCATTGATAGCATTGAGGATTTCAAGGCATTCAGCTTCTTCTTTAACAAGAATATGTTTTGCACTTACAGTTGCATTTCTCTGGAAACGGCTTTTGTGGTCGTTGTAGTATTCTCTGCATTCTTCTTCGGAAACTTCAACAGAAGAAAGAACTTTTCTCATTGCAATCTGGGAAAGGATGTCTTTTTTTGCGCTTTCCATATATCTTGCAAATTCTTCTGTTTCATCAAGTTTTTCTTCCTTGCCCATTTTTGCAAAGAGGTGAAGTGCAAGAACTTCGTTGAAGCACTGTTCTCTGAATTCAGGGTGGGAAGCATACATCTGCTGTTCTCTTGGCATAGAAGAGATAAATGCATCAATTTCTGCTTCTGTGATGTTTACGCCATCAACTGTGGCAAGAATTTTGTTTTCGCTCATTTTTACTTTTCTCCTTAAGTCACATAGTAAAAATAATTATACCACATATATCAGGCTGTTGTCTATTACTTCGGTTTTATTTATCAGCTTTGTGTTTTTTGGCCCAGCAAATCCTTAAGCCCCGCAATTATAATAAACACCGCAAATGCTTTTCGCAGCAGGCTGTTATCCATATTCTGTGCCACAAAAAATCCTACTGCCACCGCAGGCAGACCTATAACAGAACATATTATGGCTGTTTTTATATCTATCAGTCCGTTTTTTATATGCAGACACACCGCAATCACCGTGATAGGTATAAAAAACAACAGATTTATCCCTTGTGCGCCTTTCTGCACAAAATCAGTAAAAAGAGCAAAATACACCACAAGTATAAATCCGCCGCCCATTCCCATGGACGCAAGTATTCCCGAGGCAGCCCCCACCACCGTTGACATAAGCCAGTTCATGAAAAAAACATCACCATCCCCGAAATTACAAGCACAAGACCAAACAGTCTTTTCAGCCTGTTGTTTTTTAGGTTTTTAAGCAGAAATGTGCCTGTTATTGCCCCAAGTATACCTCCTGGCACAAACATAAAACCTGTTTTCCAGTCCACGTGACCGTTAAAGGCATACAGCAAAAGGCTTGCAGTACTCATTATTAAAATCATAAGTGTGGCACTGGCGTGGGCCTTTTTTTCATCTTTCAGGATACCGCGGAGAAACATCACCGCTGCCACTCCCCCGCCCGAACCGAAAATTCCGTTGAGAAAACCGCTTGTAAGCCCTGCTATTGCAAGTTTTGTTTTTTTCTTTTTATTCACACCGCACCTCTGCCGTAAAATATATATTTATTATTGGCATTTGCCACAAAAATATGATGGAATTATCGGCAGATTATTAATCAGCAAATCATTTACTTTTTTATCATTCTTCTATATTATAAGTATTAGTAAATATAATTAAGAAAGGAATTCTTAAAAGTATGGAAAAAAACGCAATCTTCCCACAGCTTAAAGGCCTCGCACACGGCGGAGACTACAACCCTGACCAGTGGCTTGGTTATCCTGATATTTTTGCACAGGACATCGAAGCTTTCAAAAAAGCAGGTATCAACTGTGTTTCCCTTGGTATATTCTCCTGGGCAAGCTATGAACCACGCGAAGGTGAATATCACTTTGAATGGCTGCAACATGTAATGGACACCCTTTATGAAAATGGTATCTATACAATACTTGCAACACCATCAGGTGCACGCCCTGCCTGGCTTGACAGAAAATATCCTGAATGTATGCGTGTTGACGCTTACGGCATAAGAAATCACCACGGTGACCGCCACAATCACTGTATGAGCAGCAAAATTTTCAGAGAAAAGCTGAACAATATAAATACTCTCCTTGCACAGAAATTTGCAAAACATCCTGGCCTTATTATGTGGCATATCTCCAACGAAATGGGCGGCGAATGCTTCTGTCCTGAATGTGTTGCAAAATTCCAGCAGTGGCTTAAAGACAAATATGGTGACATTGACACACTGAACCACGCATGGTGGACAACTTTCTGGAGCCATAAATTCTCCTGTTTTGAAGAAATTGAACCACCTTTCTATAACGGCGAAACAAGCATTCTTGGCCTTAACCTTGACTGGAAGCGTTTTACAAGCTGGAACATGACCGACTGTATGAACAGCGAAATCCGTGCTGTAAAAGCATATAATCCTGATATTCCTGTAACAGCAAACCTTATGAACTTCTTCAACGGTCTTGACTACAGAGAAATTGCCAAAGATATTGACTATGTAAGCTGGGACAGCTATCCTCGTTTCCACAATGACTGGGAAACATTTGATGATACAATGAGAGAACTGGCATGCAGCCACGCACTGTTCCGCGGGCTTAAACCTGACCGTCCGTTCATGCTTATGGAATGCACCCCAAGCCTTGTTAACTGGCAGCCTTACAACAAACTTAAACGCCCGGGTGTAATGAGACTGCAGGCTTTGCAGGCAATTGCAACAGGTTCCGACACTGTGCAGTATTTCCAGCTGAGAAAAAGCCGCGGTTCCTTTGAACAGTTCCATGGTGCACTTATTGACCACGCCGGCACAGACAACCGTGTATTCCGCGAACTTAGTCAGGTTGGTGCTGACCTCAAGAAAATCGCCCCTGTTGCAGGCACACACCTGAAAGCTGAGGTTGCAATCCTCTTTGACTGGGATAACCGCTGGGCTATTCAGGATATGAAAGGCATGATTTACGACGACAAAAAATATGAACGCGTTGTAATTGAAGGCTGGAAAGAATTCAACCGTGCAGGTGCAGAAATTGACCTTATAAGCTATAATGATGATTTCAGCAAATACAAGGTTATCTACGCACCAATGCTTTATATTGTTCGTCCTGAAGTTGCAAAAGCTTTGACAGAGTTTGTTAAAAACGGCGGTCAGCTGCTTTGTACCTATATGACAGGCTATGTAAACGAAACATTGCTTGCACACCTGGGTGGTTTCCCTGGTGAAGGTCTGAGCGATCTTTTTGGTATCTACAGCGAAGAACTTGACACATTGTTCCCATCTGACAGAAACCATATTAAATTTGCTGACGGCAAAGTTTGCGAAGTTAAAGACTGCTGTGAAGTGCTTAAAATGAAAGGTGCAGAAGTGCTTGCAACATATATGGAAGACTTCTACAAAGATACTCCTGCTGTTACTGTTAAAAACCACGGCAAAGGCAATGCATACTATTATGCAGCAAGAGTTTCTGCAGCTGATATGGTTCCGCTTTTCAAACAGATGTGTAATGACGCAGGTGTTGAACTTGAAGAAATGCCTGAAACAATCACACATCATGTTCGTTACGGCGAAGAAGGTACATACCATTTCTACCTCAACATTTCCGACCAGCCTGCAGTATGCAGTGTTGTAAAAGGCGTTGACCTGCTGACAGATACTGCTGTTGACGGCGAAGTAAGTTTTGAACCTTACGGCGTTGTTGTTGTAAAAGCAGAATAATTTTCAAACAAAATATATCCACCATACCGCATTAATGTGATATGGTGGATATTTGCTTCTTGTCCTTTTCGTCTTCAGGTGTTTTATATTTTCGACAATTTATTACATTATTCACCTTTCATACAACAAAAAACGCTTTTAAAACTGTATAAATTCAGATAAATACGTCATTTTTTGATTATTGAAACATTCAGCAAATGATGTATAATATAGTTACTGACAGATTTCTATAAACCAATACGAAATGTCAGAAAGAGCCGACAATTCTGCCGGCTCTTTTTTATTTTATCCTATTTTAATCATAACATCACGGAAATCATCACTGAAATATGTTTTTCCGCCTGTGAACATTATTGTTTCTTCCATATAGAATGCAACGTCCTGATTGTCCCATTCAGGTATGCAGTGCTGAACATTGAGTTCCAGTGCATAACAGGTGTCACCATACAGTTTGCGTTCACCTATCCCTGGTACAAAGCCCTGTGCGCCATATAAGCCGATAAGCGGACCTGCACCATGACCATAAAAGCCAATTGGATGTGTGTACAGCATTGGTCTTATGCCTTCTGCTTTGGCCTGTTCCATTGCGGCAAAGAATATTTCGTTGCCTGTTTTGCCTTCAATCATATTTTCACGCACTATATCCTGAAAACGGTTACCAATGCAGAAACCTTCCAGTATGCCTGCAGGAATTTCGGTTTCTCCGTCACGGAGAAGATAACCCAAACGCTGGCTGTCGGTGTGGTATCCCATATATTCAACGCCCCAGTCAGTGTGGATGATATCACCTTTTTCAATTACTGTTGCACTCATGCGTTTGCCTTCACAGCCTTTGCGCTGAACATCCACATCAGGTGAAAACCATGCATCAAGACCCATATCGTTGAATCGCTGCATAATGTAAAATTCCACATCTGTTGTGGTTGTAACACCAGGAGTAATTACATCCAGAGAATATGCTTCACGCAGTACATCCATTGCAATGCGGTGGATGTGAGGGTAAATTTCCAGCTCTCTTTTTGTGCGTGTTTCCAGCCAGCGGATAGCCATATTTTCGTCAGGGGTAAGCAAATCGCCCAGTCTTTCGTAGAGATTATCCCATATAAATTTGCTCATACCATCTGCCTGTGCGCAGTTTGGTGAAACATTTACTGCAATTTTTGTGGGATTTTTTTCTTTTACAACCCTTGCAATAACATCATACTGATTTTCCTGTGTAGTATACATATGTGTATAGTACGGTGAAAGTCTTGGGTCTGGTCTGCCAAGGTTTATTGCCTCAAAATTGCCGTCTTTGTCGAGATAAAAAACAAGACAGCTTAAACGGGAAGCAAATTTTACAAGGCTTGGCACAAGTGTTTTGAAAACAGGATCTTCGTTGTATTCTCTGCTTACAACCATCCACATATCTACGCCACATTCTTTCATAAGCTTTGGCATAAGATTTTTAAGGCGGTCAGCAAGAATTTCATCTCTGATTTTGTACTGTTCCCTGATTGGAAGAATATCTTTTGCTTTGTTTAAAAGTTCCATATGTATCCCCCTGAAGATTCATTTTATCTTATTGTAAAGTTACCGCAGAATAAAGTCAAGTGATGCATAAATATCATTGGGTTTAAACGTCATTGCTGCTATATAATTTTATACACAATAAAAACAGCCACTCTCAACGAGTGGCTGTTTTGTATTAACTCAAAATGTTATGCTATGCTTTCTGCATCTGTACAATTAGTTTTTTTCGCTTTTGATTTTTGCCTGTGCAGCTGCAAGACGTGCAATTGGCACACGGAATGGTGAACAGGAAACATACTGAAGACCTGCGTTCTGGAAGAACTGGATGGAGTTAGGGTCACCGCCGTGTTCGCCACAAACACCAAGTTTGATTTCAGGTTTAGCTTCTTTTGCCCAACCGCAAGCCATGCGGATAAGTTTACCAACGCCAGCCTGGTCAAGTTTAGCTGTTGGGTCGCTTTCGAAGATACGGTTTTTGTAGTAGTCGTCGAGAATCTGACCTGCGTCGTCACGGGAAAGACCGTATGTTGTCTGTGTAAGGTCGTTTGTACCGAAG
>JAZOTI010000082.1:0-8860 GCA_045657565.1 Oscillospiraceae bacterium
AACGTCTGCAGGGTTTGTATAGTAACGTACAAAACCGTCTGCTGCTTCTGCAAATACACCAACTACTGTGGAGATGTCATATGCACAGAGGTTTGTAAGTGTTGTTGCTGTGTATTTGTTGCCGTCGATTTCAGCTTCTGCAAATTTTGCACTGATGGAATCGTATGTTGTGTTGCCGTCTGTTACGTCCTGGCCGTCAACAAACATAAAAAGTTCTGTGAGGGAAGCTGTGTCGAGAGAAGGTGTTTCTGTGTCTGCTTCGGAAGATGCAGGTGCGGAAGAGCAAGCAACCATAGCCAAAGCCATAGCGCCTGCAAGGATAAGTGCCAAAAGTTTTTTCATTTCAAGTTCCTCTTTTCTGTAAATAAAAATATGCTGCCTCTGAAAAGAGACAGCATATGGATACCGTTATAAATATAATTTCAACAGAAAAAAATTTACGCCAATACAAACACGTTCTCTTTTCAAACACGGAAGGCAAGGTCATTTCTTTCCTTACCCATTGGTTGCACCACCATAGCAAAACCTTAGGCGATGTAACTCGAGTCACATATATTGTATATATGATATATTATCAGACCATAGTTTGTCAATAAAAAAACGAACAAGACAGATTTTTTCATCCTGCACAGATGAGCCATATTGCGACACCTGCCGCCGTTTATTATTGATTTTGAGTATACAATGATTTATTATTGAAATAAGGAATATTATTATAAAACAAAACCCGTCATTCTTTCCCTATTATTGTAACTTCTGAAACAGTGGAAAACAAAGACAACTATCAATCAGCAAAGGGAGCAGGCTATGGAAAAAGACAATAAAAAACGTTTGATGCTTATGAAAGAGGTGCTTGAAAAATACTCTGATGAGGAACACCCGCTGACCACTGTGCAGATTATGGAGATTCTGGACAATGAATACGGTATGAAAATTCACCGCACAACCGTTGGCAAGGATATAAACGACCTTGAGGAAATGGGTGTGGATGTGCAGTGCGTCCGCTCCACACAGAATAAATACTTTATCAGTTCCCGATATTTTGAACTGCCGGAGCTCAAACTGCTTGTGGACGCCGTGGCTTCCTCCAAATTTATCACCGAAAAGAAAAGCCGCGAGCTTATTGGCAAGCTGGGTGCCTTTGCAAGTATGTACCAGCAGGACGAAATCAAGCGCAATATCCACACCGAAAGCAGGGTTAAACCCCACAACGAACGCAGTTTTTACATTGTGGACGCCATAAATACCGCTATCAACAAGAACAAAAAGATTCAGTTTACATACTTTGAGTACGGTATAAACAAAGAAAAGGTCTTCCGCAACGATGGAAAACCTTATATATTCAGCCCTTATTCTCTTGTGTGGAACGGCGACTACTATTATGTTGTGGGATATTCTGACAAACATCAGGATATCGGCGTTTTCCGTGTTGACCGCATTGAATCCGCACCTGAAATTCTCACCGATACGGCTGTAACCATGCCTGCAGATTTTGATATTTCCGACTATACCAAAACTGTTTTTCAGATGTATGATGCCCAGCGTGCAACGGTGGAACTTGAATGCACCGCAGATATGATGAAGGTGATTATCGACCGTTTTGGCGAAGATGTAAAAACCCAGGCTGCAGACAGCGGACACTTTGCGGCAACGGTGGAAGTATCCTTAAGCCCCAACTTTTACGGCTGGCTGTTCGGTTTTGGCGAAAAGATAAAACTGACCGGCCCCCAGTGGGTTGCGGAAAGATACAAAGAAATGCTGGAAAAGGAATTACATTTATAATTTTGTATTAATAAACATAAAACTCGAAAAACAGGCACTTTAGTGACAATATCAATATAATAAAATATGTCATTCTGAGGAACGGAAGTGACGAAGAATCTCTCGGTTTTTGAAAAAACAAGAGATTCTTCGCTGTGCTCAGAATGACATTTTACTTTATCATATCAGATTGTTTATCAGATAAACTCCTTAATCTGACAACGTTGCTTTAAATGGTGTTTTAATACCTGATTTATTGTTTATTTTTCAAACTTTCGCACAAGGCCGTCAGTTACAATGGCATAGATGTTGGCCGCAACAATTTCTGCGTCTTCCACTTCCACAAGTTCTTCGCTGCCTTCAGCAAAGAAGTTATATCCAACGCCGCCTTCCTCGTCAATGTCAAGGAAAGCAAGATAGTTCTGTTTGCCGTTGTTGTATCCGCAGATGATAAATTTAAGGCATCCCAGTACCTGATTTACTGTCAGGTCGGCAGCTTTTAAATCCTCACAGGAATACTCCCCGTTGCCTTCGCCAAAATCAAACTGAAGAACAAAGTTAAACAGTTTAAGTTCTTCTTCCTCAAGATTAAAATATTTATCCCAGAAATTAAATGTTGTGTTTTCGTTGTTCATAAAATGCCTCCGCAATATATTGACTGTTGAATATATTATAACATATACCTGCAGAAAATGACAGTGCGGGAGACGGTATAATCAAAGATTCCCTTTCGCTAAACCGCTGTCTGCACAACAAAAAAATGCCCTCTCCTGTTGGAAAGGACATTTTATGTAATTCGTGTGAATTAAGCTTCGATAGCACCTGTTGGGCAAGCACCTTCACATGCGCCGCAGGCGAGACATGCGTCAGCATCGATAACGTATTTGCCATCACCTTCAGAGATAGCGCCTACTGGACATTCGCCAGCACAAACACCACAAGCGATGCAAGCATCAGTAATTTTGTATGCCATAATATTTACCTCCATAATAATAAACCAAAATGGTATTTTTAGTTGAGCCTATTATACTACAGCGTTAAAAAATAATCAAGACCTATGCTGTCACTTTCCACAGTTTTTTCAAAGTTAGCTTGTGCTAATTGTATAAAAACACAATATGTTGTGGTCAGTGCACACGGCAAAAAAGCAATCAAAAAGGCCTGCTTTGCAAAAACAGACCTTTTGGGGTGTTCCGCACAAGAAAACATCGCCTGCAAAGGGGCATTGTTTTGGCAACTGACGGCTTCAAATTGCCTTGTCAGACACAAAGTATGCCTGCGGCAATTTTCATTGCATTTGCACAAAAAATGCCATTTTGCAGGTGCGTGCATTTCTATACCTCAATTTTTGATGAATGATAAGTGAAAAAAGGCACTGCCATACTTTGTGTATGTCAGTGCCTTTTTGAGCTATTCAGTCGCAAAAATTGTAATATAGAAACGATGTTTTCTTATGTGGAACACCCTTTGTGTTCAATTTGTCATAACCTGCAGAATGCAGATGTTTTTTACCTTTAGTCTTCCAGTGCACGAAGCTCTTTTTCGCTTGCCTGGTCGGAAGCGGAATTTTTCTTGTTTGGATGCACACGGCGGAGAACTGTAAGGTCTTTCACTGCATATTCCTTTGGCAGACTTTCCTTGTTTTTGTCAAGGCGAACTTTAACCACACCTCTCAGCAGACTTACCTCGGTAACAACGCCGTTGCCTTCTTCGGTTTTAACAACGGAACCAACACCCGGTGTGATGCTGTTGAGATGTTCGTATGCAGACTGTTCATAGCTTAAACAGCACATAAGTCTGCCGCAGCTGCCGCTGATTTTGCTTGGGTTGAGGGACAGACCCTGTTCCTTTGCCATTTTGATGCTTACCGGTGTAAAGTCGGACAAAAAGCGGGAACAGCAGAACTGCTGGCCGCAAACACCAACGCCGCCCATCATTTTGCTTTCATCGCGCACACCAATCTGACGCAGTTCAATTCTTGTGCGGAAAACCTGTGCAAGTTCCTTTACAAGTTCGCGGAAGTCCACGCGGCCGTCTGCAGTAAAGTAGAACAGCACCTTGCTGCGGTCAAAAGTGTATTCCACGTCGATGAGTTTCATTTCAAGGCCGTGTTTTTCAATTTTTTCAAGGCAGATTTCAAAAGCCTTTTTTTCGTCTTTGCGGTTCTGTTCCATCTTTTCCACATCCTGTGGAGAAGCAATGCGGTTAACCGCTTTGAGAGGACGAACAATTTTGTCAGGACTTTCTTCGTGAACACCCTGCACGCAGAGGCCGCATTCAAGGCCGCGGGCTGTGTCTACGATAACATAGTCCCCTTTTTTTATATCAAAATCCTGAGGGTCAAAGAAATAAACCTTGCCCCCCGCTTTAAAGCGAACGCCGACAACTTTTGTCATAAATTCTCCTGTATCTATATAAATTTTTATTGATTTTTAACGTCGATAATAAAGTTTTCCATAACCAATGCAGGGTTTGCATTGCGTGCCAGGGCATTTCTTGCTGTGAGCACTGCATTCATAACACTGACATTGACCGCAGACAGGTTTTTGTCGCAGACAAACTCAAGGTCCTTGAGAAAAAGTATAAATTCGTCCTTTTTCTTGTTAAAACCGTAAAGCAGTTTTGCAAGCTCGTACCAGTCTGCACAAGCCATAAGCTGCTGTGCAGCAAGAGCTTTGTTCAGTATTTCCGCCCTTTTTGGATTTTCAAGAGCATCTTTTACCATGCCGATATTGCCTGAATATATTCTGATAAGCCTGTCCTTTTCCCCGTCTGCAACCTGTGCAAAATACTCCCTTGTTTCTGCTTCGGTCGGTTGTGTGAGGGAATACATCTGACAGCGGGAACGTATGGTGCTGAGCACCCGTGAAGTGTCTGTAGTGGTAAGGATGTAGGTAATGTCATCCTTTGGTTCTTCAAGGTTTTTAAGCAGGGCATTCGCACTGCTGTTGTTGAAATTTTCGCAGTTCTGAATAATAACAACCCTTTTTTCGCCACCGATGGAAGAAAAGTTTACATTGTCGTTGATTTCTCTTACACTTTCAACCTTAATCTGTCCCGATGCGCCGCTGCCGCTGATAACCTGCACCTGCGGATGTGCACCGTGGGCTATAAGTTCCAGCCCGTTTTTATCAGTGCTTATTATATCTGCCGCAAGCAAACGGGCAAAAAAGTTTGCTCCGCAGCCCTCTTTGGCAAAAATAAGCACAGCATGACTAAGCTTAGAGGATTTTATGAGTTCTCCTAAGCTTAGTCTTGTATTTTTATTGCCTGTAAAGCTGTCAATAAACATTATGCTTTTTCAAATCTGTCAACATCAAGCACAAAGATTGTTGCGCCACCAACTGTTACTTCCAGTGGGAAAGATGTTGTCACACCGATGCCGTATGTAGCTGTGGATGGAACGATTTCCTTTCTCTGACGGGAATGTTCCTTGATAATTTCAATTGCACCATCAACCTTGTCGTCATCTGTACCACAGAGGATTGTGATGTTGCCGGACATAAGGAAACCACCCTGTGTTGCAAGTTTTGTAACAGAGTATCTTGCTTTTGTCAAAGCGTGGGAAACTTCTGTTGCGTCTTCCTTGTTAACGATAGCCATAATAAGTTTCATAATTGCTACCTCCTTCAAATATGATAAACATTGCGCACAATGTTTTTAGTCTGTAATTATAATATCACTTTTCCGTGCAAATTTCCACTACAAAATTGTGTCAGTCTGCTGAAAATTCTTTTATCAGTCGCTGTTTGATAGGCAGCATTGCATTCTGTGCCATTGAAAGACATCTTACACCCTTTTCGATGTAGATTTTTGCACTTTCAAAATCCGCCGCACTTTCGCCGCAGATGCTAACCTTTATACCCCATTTTCTGCCTGCTTCCACCGTCATTTCCACAAGTTTTACAACCGCAGAATGAACAGGGTTGTAGTATCTTGCCGCATTGGTGTTTATTCTGTCAGCCGCAAGGACATATTGTGTGAGGTCGTTGGTGCCGATGGAGAAAAAGTTTACATATTTTGCCAGTTCATCGCTGATAAGTGCAGCTGACGGGGTTTCAATCATAATGCCCCAGTTGATTCTGTCACTTGCAATAATGCCTTCTTTAAGCAAGCGTTCCTTCACTTTTTCCGCCATTTCCATATAGTCGGTAACATCACTTACCACACTTACCATAGGCAGCATCACATTGAGATATCCGCATCGGTCTGCCGCAACATACAAAGCTTCAATCTGTGTTTCAAATATTTCCTGCTGTGAGTACATAAGTCTCACGCCACGCATGCCAAGTGCCGGGTTTGGTTCCTTTGGAAGCATAAGGCGTTCCAGAGGTTTGTCCGCACCGATGTCAAAGGTTCGGATGATAATTTCCTTATCACCTGCCGCACGGATACATTCGGAATAAAAGCGTATCTGACTTGCAAGGGATAAATCGTATGTAGTGCTCATAAACAGAATTTCGCTTCGCACAAGGCCAATGCCTGCAGCGCCGTTGTTTATGGCAAGTTTTATTTCTTCAGGGTCATTGCAGTTTGCGTAGATTTCCACCTTTGTGCCATCAGGCGCCACAATGTCCATGTCTTTCACAAGCTGTGCAGTTTCCACATCGTGTTTTTCAAGGCTCAATTTGTGTTCAAATGCTTTTATTGTAGCCTCATCAGGAACAACGAAAACCTCCCCTGTATATCCGTCAACCGCCACTGTTCTGCCGTCGTTGAGAGGGTTGAGAATTTCGCTGTCCACACCGCAGACAGAAGGAATGCCTGTTGTTCTTGCAATGATGTTTGCGTGGTTCTGGTAGGAACCGCCCACAGTCACAAAGCCCAGTGCATATTTGCGGTCCATTGCCGCAAGGTCACTTGGCAGAATTTCGTCCGCCACAATAACCACAGGTTCGGTGAGAACAAAACGCTCTCTTTTTCTGCCGTCAAGAATATCGATAACACGGGTGAGGGCATCGCGGATATCGCTTGTGCGTTCACTGAGATAGCCGTCGTTTATGGCTTTGATCTTTGCACAGTATTCCTCCATTGCAAGTTCCACCGAGCGTGCAGCACCTGTGTTGCTGTCAATTTTGGTCAGTATGGACTGGTTGAGACCGTTGTCGTCCAGCATTAAAATCTGGAAATTTATAATATCCTTGCTTTCGTTGGAGGTGTGTTCCATAATTTCGCGCAGTTCGTCCTTTGCAAGAATCACCGCCGCTTTATAGAGTGCTTTCTCCCTGTGGGAAGCCAGCACAACACGCTTGAAGCCTGCTATTCTGCGGTTTACAATTTTTATTTTTGCCATTGTGAGCCCACCGGAAGCAGGTGTTCCTACGTATTTTACCATATAGTACCTCCATGTTTTATCCTGATGTTATAGTATGTTTTTGAGTAGAGTGAGATAAACTTTTTTCACATCTGCCGCACCCAGCGGGGTCAGCAGGTCTGCAATTTTTTTGTCATGGGCAAACTGTTCCAGTTTTTCAAAAATACCACCTGTTTTTGCCTGTCTGATATATGCTGGCAGGTTTTCTGCGGTGTATACCTCCCCGACAGGCAGACCGCCTGCCACCATTGCCCCCTCCAGCATGCCGAGGAATTTATCCCCTTCTGTTGCAGGGTTTTTGCGTTCGGTGCGCATATACACCTCTACGGCAAGTTTGAGGCTTGGGTGTTTTTCGCAAAGCTGTTCACAGCTTTTCACAAACGCTTCGCCAAAACTGCCATATATTTTTTCAGTTTCGCCGTTTTTAAAGGCATAGGCTTTGCCTTCCAGTTTTCCGAAAGCCTTGTAGGTGTCAAGATAGCCGATTTCCATATTTCTCCGGGCATTTTCCGGGTCAAAATCCAGAAAACCGCCGAGGTCGTGCCAGCTTTTCACCGATATGATTTTTATATTCTTATATTCATCATCAAGTCTGCGGTTTATGCCGATGCTGTCAAGGTCAATTTCCACAATCTCTTCCGCACCCATTTTTGCTGCAAGGTTGGAAGGCAGATTGTCGTGATAACCGCCGTCGATATAGGTCTGTCCGTCAATGTCCTTGGCCCTGAGAATAGGGAAACACGCACTGGAAGCCACCATATAATCCACAAGTTTGCCCTGTGGGATTTCCTCAAGGGTGAGTTCCATCGGTTTGAGGGTGTTGACATTTACCGTCACAAGACCGTAACGGCAGGGTGAATTTCTCAGCTGCTGTTCATCAACGAAACGGGTAATCATTTTTTCAAGCGGTTCAAGGCTTATTCCGCCTTTGATTGCAAAATCCTTTGCAAACTCCAGCGTTTCTTTGGAAACAACTTTTTCGGGAATGTCCATAACATCCCTGTCACCTATGGAAAGCCACATTCCTCTTGCAACGTCAAACCAGTCAAGTGCCACAAGAACGCCGTTGAGACTGCCGACCGATGTGCCTGTGACAATGTCAGGGCGGTATCCCATCTCTATAAGCGCCTGCCAGGCACCGATATGATAGGAACCTCTTGCGCCGCCACCTGCAAGAACCAGAGCTTTTCTCATATATATCACCCTTTCGCCTGTGTATATGTTTAAATATATATGATAAATTTCATTAGTTATAATACGTTTTTACCGATAAAACACGGAGAATCAGGCCAAAACCATATATAATCCCCCATTTTATCCTATTGTAGGTTTATTGTACCACAAAGGGTTTCAGATTTACAGTATTTTTATGCTGTTTTCGCTGTTTTTATACAGCATAAACGCCTGTTTTGTAAAATCTTTTTGCACAAAACAAAAACCGATGTCTGCGTGACATCGGTTTTTGTGTCTTATTGTTTTGTGTCAAAGACAATGTCTTTGTGAAAGAGGCTATCTGTACACCTGAGATATTGTTGATAGTATGCCTGTTTTCCCTGCAGTACACAGGCAAAAATGTTGTGCAGCACAGATTTTCCCTGTGCAGATCTGTATTACTACACAACCCTGCGACGTTTAAGTTCCATACGCATTCTGTCGGCAATCATTGCGATAAATTCACTGTTGGTCGGTTTGCCGCGCATATTGCTTACGGTGTAGCCGAAATACTGGTTCATAATTTCCACATTGCCTCTGTCCCACGCAACCTCTATTGCGTGGCGGATTGCT
>JAZOTI010000083.1:0-3789 GCA_045657565.1 Oscillospiraceae bacterium
AAAAATCAGATATGAAGATGTAAGAGGTCTCCCAATCTTCAACCTTATCCAGGAAACAGGCAATATCCCAACAGACCACATGTACTCCACATTCAACATGGGCGTTGGCATGATTATGATTGTTAGTCCTGAAGAAGCTGACAAAGCAATCGAAATTCTTAAAGCACAGGGTGAAGACGCATACGTTCTCGGCAGCGTAGTAGACGGCGAAGAAGGTGTTATCTTATGTTAAGAGTAGCAGCCTTTGTTTCCCGCGGCGGCACAAACCTGCAGGCTATCATTGATACACAGAACGCAGGCATTATCAGAGATGCAAAAGTTGAACTGGTAATTTCCAACGTTGCAGGTGCATATGCACTTGAAAGAGCAACAAACGCAGGTATCAAAACAGCACTTATCCGCAAAAAAGATTTTGAAAACGCTGCACAGTGGGAAGATGCACTTGTTAAGGAACTCAAAAACAATTCAATTGACCTTATTGTTCTTGCAGGCTTTATGTCAATTCTCAGCGAAAACTTCATCAAGCAGTTCCCAAACAAAATCATCAATGTGCATCCATCACTTATCCCAAGCTTCTGCGGCGAAGGCATGTATGGTCTTCACGTTCATGAAGCTGCCCTTGCAAAAGGGGTTAAGGTTACAGGTGCAACAGTGCATTATGTAAACGAAATTGTTGACGGCGGTGAAATTATTGCACAGAAAGCTGTTGAAGTTCTCCGCGGTGACACACCTGAAGTGCTCCAGAAACGCGTTATGGAAAAAGCAGAATGGATTATCCTTCCAAGAGCTATCCAGACAATTGCAGAGGATGCGGCACTTTCTGCAGCAATCGGCGGCACAACCTGCATGCGCAGAAACCCTGATGCTACAGATGCATTGCATTAACCGGTAAATTATTTAACCATTTTTATACATAAAGGACTTGATAATTATGAAAATAGCAGAATATTTGCAGAGCAAAGAATACCCAGGCAGAGGTATTATGGTTGGCAAAACAGCAACAGATATCGTTATGGCTTACTTCATTATGGGCCGCAGCGTAAACAGCCAGAACAGAATTTTTGAAGAAACTGAAGACGGCATCCGCACAAAAGCTTTTGACGAAAGCAAAATGGTTGACCCAAGCCTTATCATCTACCATCCTGTAAGAAAAGTTGGCGATGTAACAGTTGTTACAAACGGCGACCAGACAGACACAATCCGTGACTTTATGGTGAACGGCGACAGCTTTGAAAACGCTCTCAGAACAAGAGAATTTGAACCGGACGGTCCAAACTGGACACCAAGAATTTCCGCAGCAGTAAATGCAGATGGTTCTTTCAAAATGTCCATTCTCAAATCTGACAAAGGCAACGAAGCACAGTGCCTCAGATACTTCTACGAATATGCTGCACCAATTGAAGGCGAAGCAAGAATTATTCACACATACAACGACAACGGCAACCCAATTCCATCCTTTGAAGGCGAACCAAAAACAGTTACAGGCTTTGAAGGCAGCATTGATGAAGTTACAGAAATGCTTTGGAACAGCCTTAATGAAACAAACAAAGTTAGCCTTTTTGTACGTTTTGTAAACAGAACAACAGGCGAAACAACAACAAAAATTGTTAACAAAAACGTTTAATTTGCAAAAGGAGTACATACCGTTATGACAGAACTTGAACTTAAATATGGCTGTAACCCTAACCAGAAACCTTCCCGTATCTTTATGAAAGAAGGCGAACTTCCAATCGAAGTTCTCAACGGCCGTCCTGGTTACATCAACTTTATGGACGCACTCAATGGCTGGCAGCTTGTAAAAGAACTCAAAGCTGCAACAGGTCTTCCAGCTGCAACAAGCTTTAAACACGTTAGCCCTGCAGGTGCTGCTGTAGCTCAGCCACTTTCCGATACACTCAAACAGATTTACTTTGTTGAAGGTATGGAACTTTCCCCACTTGCATGTGCATACGCAAGAGCACGTGGCGCTGACAGAATGTCCTCTTTTGGCGACTTTATCGCACTCAGCGACGTTTGTGATGCTTCCACAGCAAGAATTATCGCTAAAGAAGTTTCCGACGGCGTTATCGCTCCTGGTTACACAGATGAAGCTCTTGAAATCCTTAAAGGCAAACGCAAAGGCGCTTACAACGTAATCAAAATTGACGAAAACTATGTTCCTGCTCCTGTAGAAACAAAAGATATCTTTGGTATCACATTTGAACAGGGCAGAAACGAACTTAAAATTGACAAAGAATACTTTAACAATATCGTAACAGAAAACAAAGAACTTACAGATGATGCAAAACGTGACCTTGCTATTGCAATGATCACACTCAAATACACACAGTCCAACTCTGTATGTTATGTAAAAGACGGTCAGGCAATCGGTATCGGTGCAGGCCAGCAGTCCCGCGTACACTGCACACGTCTTGCAGGTCAGAAAGCAGACAACTGGTGGATGCGTCAGCACGAAAAAGTTCTCGGCCTCAAATTTGTTGAAGGTCTTGGCCGTGCAAACCGTGACAACGCTATCGACGTTTACATTGGTGAAGAATGTGATGACGTTCTCCGTGAAGGCACATGGCAGACAATCTTTGCTGAAAAACCAGAAAAACTCACAGCAGAAGAAAAACGTGCTTGGCTTGACCAGCTCACAGGTGTTGCACTTGGTTCCGACGCATTCTTCCCATTCGGCGACAACATCGAAAGAGCTAAAAAATCCGGCGTTACATACATTGCTGAACCAGGCGGTTCTATCCGTGATGATCAGGTTATCGAAACAGCAAACAAATACAATATGGTAATGGCATTTACAGGCATCCGTCTGTTCCATCACTAAGCCGCGTTAAACTGTTGCTCTGAGCGAAGCGAAGAGTCTCTCTGTTTATGCAGAATTACGGGCAGACATTGCTCTTTGTAGAGGAGAGAGATTCTTCACCGCAAAGCGGTTCAGAATGACAGTCTAGAGAAAATATAATTGTTTAACAAATATCATTTTATCCCACAAGGAGAAAAATCATGAAAATTTTAGTTGTTGGCGGCGGCGGCAGAGAACACGCAACCGTTAAAAGCCTTGCAAAAGAAGGCCGTGAACTCTTCTGCGCACCTGGCAATGCAGGTATTGCAAACCTTGCAACCTGTGTTGACATCAAAACAAACGATGTTGAAGGCATTGTAAAATTTGCTGTTGAAAATAAAATTGACCTTGCAGTTGTAAGCCAGGACGAACCACTTGTTCTTGGCATGGTTGACGCACTTCAGGCTGCAGGCATCAGAGCATTTGGTCCAAACAAAGCAGCTGCTATTATCGAAGGCAGCAAGGCTTTCTCCAAAGACCTTATGAAAAAATACAACATCCCAACAGCAGCATACGAAAAATTTACAGAAGTTGAACCAGCTATCGCTTATCTTGAAGCACAGAACAGCTATCCTGCAGTTATCAAAGCAAGCGGTCTTGCACTTGGCAAAGGCGTTATCATTGCAGAAAACTTTGAAGACGCAAAAGAAGCTGTTATCGAAATGCTTGAAGGCGGCAAATTCGGCGAAAGCGGCAGCGAAATCGTTATCGAAGAATTCCTCACAGGTACAGAAGTTTCCGTTCTTGCATTTACAGACGGCAAATGTGTTAAACCTATGATTTCTTCCAAAGACCACAAACGTGCATTTGACGATGACAAAGGTCTTAACACAGGCGGTATGGGTGTTATTGCACCAAACCCTGTTTACACAAAAGAAGTTGAAGCAATTGCTTTTGAAAAAATCTTTATACCTACAATGAATGCTATGAACGCTGAAGGCAGAACATTC
>JAZOTI010000084.1:0-2185 GCA_045657565.1 Oscillospiraceae bacterium
GACAGCAGAAGCAACTAAAGAAAACGTTCGCCGTGCAGGTGAATATGGTGTTACATATTTCGTTTCTAAACCATTTGATGCAGAAACAGTTTTAGAAAAGGTTCATACGCTTTTAAATATTGAACAAAGAACACCGCTCAAGGATATTGGACCTTTGAAGGAGTACGATATAAACGATACAAATATGTATATCGGCAGACTTCAGGGTGTTTACAGAGAATATCTTAAAAATCGTGGTGCAAGTGACGAACGTTATAAGAGAGTTTCAGAATTAACAAGAATTCTTATGACTCAATACGCGTCACAGTTTGTTGGTGATGAATATGAACCAGCAAAAATCAATATGATTACAACAGCGGCATATTTTTACAACATCGGTTATATGACAATTCCTGACAGATGTATCGATTTTCCTAAGAAAAATGAAAGTGATTACAGAATGTATCAGAAGCATACAATAGCTGGTGGCAGACTTATAAGAACAAATATTGCCCCAAGCTGTAGTTATTTTATTTCTGTTTGTACTGATATTTGTATGTATCACCACGAAAGAGCAGACGGAACAGGCTTCCCACATCAGTTAACTGCGGAAGAAATTCCAATTCACGCTCAGCTTTGTGCATTTGCAGCACAATTCGATGAAGTTTTCTGTAAGTTGGATGATTTCACACGTCAGAATTTCAATATAGCTTTAAGTCAGTTAACAGTAGATGCTGGTGCATTTTCAGACGAGGTTTATAAAATAGCAAGAGAGTGTAAGGGTAGTATTACCGATTTCTATAGAAATAGATTTGCACAAGGATGAGTGAAGTAATGCAAAAAAAGATTAACACAAAATGGAAGATAGTGGCAGTAGTAGCAAGTTGTATAATTGCTGCTATTGGTGCTGTTGCGGTTGTAGGTTTTATGCACGAGTTCAGCGATATTGTTTATAAAGAACGTGCTTATCACTTGAATGAAACAGCATCGCAAATCACCGAAACAGTTGATGTTGCTATTGACGAGCAATGGTCCTTGCTTCAGATAATGTCACTCCGTTATCCAACTTTTGATAGTCTTACTACAGAAGAATGTGTTTCTAAAATCACTGTAATGGAAAATACCCTCGGTAAAGATGGTTTAATATTTGGTATTGTCGATGAAGATGGCAATGTTTTTGCTTCAAATGAAGACAGGAAGGTTTACACTCTTCAAACGCTGAAGTTAGAAGAGATTACTGACAGAACACTTGCTATTCTTAATCCGGTTGAAGGTTCTGATATTGATTATATGACCTTCATTGTTAAAAATGACAGACCTGTAACGTTAGGTGATGGCAGAAGAATTACTCACACTGTACTTTTCTGGGAAATGAATTATTACAAAAAACTTTTCCATTCGGATGCTTATGGTGAACACAATACAGTTTTTATCCGTGGCGAAAATGGTACTAACATTTACGTTGAAAACGAAAAGTATAAATTTATAAATAGTTTTGATTATATGACTGTTTACCCTAATGTTGAAAGGATAAATGGTGACACTATTGATGTTATTGAAGAAAATATAAAGAATAATAAAAGCTCTGTTACTTCAGTAAAAGTCAAGGATGATGGCCACACATATTTTATAACAGTTCAGCCGATGAGACACAATGACTGGGATTTGGTTATGGTTGTTCCTGAAGAATATGTAAGTGCTGAAACTGTTGACTTTGCGAGTGCTATTGTTGATACAGGTTCATTTATTATGCTTATAATAAGCCTTGCTATTTTGTCACTTGTAATTTATGTTTATAAATCAAGAAACCAGACACTTCTTTTAAAACAGGAGCGTGAATATTCAAAAGCACTTGCAGCGAGTGCAGATGAAGCCCATAATGCAAATATGGCAAAAACAAAGTTCTTGTCACATATGTCACACGACATAAGAACGCCGATTAATGGTATTCTCGGTATGATATCAAAAGCCGAAAGGCATATGACAGAGCCAGAAGTATTAAAAGATTGCCATAAAAAAATCAGAATGTCTGCAGAGCATCTTTTGGGTCTTATAAATGATATTTTAGATATTACAAAGCTTGAAACAGGCTTAAATGAAGAAAAAGACGAGCCATTCCCAATGAGCTGTATGCTCGACACTTGTTGTTCAATTATCAAAGGTCAGTTGAGTGAAAAAGAAGCTGTTGAATTTAAAACTGATTTCT
>JAZOTI010000085.1:0-8994 GCA_045657565.1 Oscillospiraceae bacterium
AAGTTTGTGCTTTACACCGTTGTGTTCACCCTGAAATGCATATCTGATGGATTTACCATGAAGATGACCGTAGTAACATCTTTTAATATTGTATTGCTCCATTGTGTTCAGAATGTGGGTATTCTGCAGATTCTGATAAATTGCAGGATAATGTAAAAACACAACCTTTTCTTTGTCAGACTTTGTAAAATCAAGAGAAGCTTTAAGTCTGCCGGCTTCGCGCAGAATAATTTTTTCATCGGCAGGTTCACCGTTTTCAAAAATCCATCCTCGTGTTCCGCATATAACCATATCTTCCACTTCGTAACTGTTGTTAAAGAGAAATTTTATGGTTTTAAAACCGTTTTCTTCCAGAAAACCATTCAGTTTTTTTGCTGTCTGCCACCAGTAATCATGGTTGCCTTTAAGTATAATTTTTGTTCCGTTAAGTTCTTCAATAAACTTAAAGTCCTCAACTGCATCCTTTATATCCATTGCCCAGGAAATATCACCGCAAATAACAACTGTATCTTCAGGTTTTACTACCCTTTGCCAGTTGTTTTTCAGTCTTATATGATAATCCTGCCAGCCTTCAAATATATCCATAGGCTTGGCCACACCCAATGCAAGATGCAAATCTCCGATTGCAAAAATTGACAAAACTGTTCTCCTTGTATAAATAAATAATCCGTTGACATACTATAAACACAACCATAAAGGAGGTTATATATTATGTTTGACAAAGCTATTAAAGGTGTAAACTGTGATGTAAGCGAATGTAAATACCACGACGGTGTCAGAAGCTGTACAGCATCCTGTATCAATGTTGAAAACAAAGAAACTGTAAACGGCCCAAAAACATGCTGCGGCACTTACGAAAAAAAATAATATGACTTTAAAAGGGTACTTTGCGGTACCCTTTTAATTTTATTTTACTATTTTGAGGAATGTCTTTTTACCTTTTTTAACAATGAATTTTTCATTGAACTGTTCAGTTGTAAATACTGTATCAATGCTTGTGATTTTTTCATCGTTAACAAGGAGACCACCCTGCAATACAAGACGTCTTGCTTCGGATTTACTTGGTGTAAGTTTGGAAACTGTAAGCAAATCAAGTACAGCAATTTTGCCATCTGTGAAATGTTCATCAAGAATTGTGAATGTTGGCATTGTGGAGTCGTCGCTGCCGCCTGCAAACAAAGCTTTGGATGCTGTTCTTGCTTTTTCTGCTTCTTCTTCACCATGAACAAGTTTTGTGAGCTCATAAGCGAGAATATCTTTTGCTGTGTTGAGCTGGCTGCCTTCCCAACCATCCATTTTATCAATTTCTTCAACAGGAAGGAATGTGAGCATTCTGATGCATTTGAGAACGTCTGCATCAGCTACGTTTCTCCAGTACTGGTAGAAATCGTAAGGTGTTGTTTTGTTAGGATCAAGCCATACAGCACCGCTTGCTGTTTTGCCCATCTTTTTGCCTTCGCTGTTGAGAAGCAATGTGATTGTCATTGCGTGTGCATCTTCACCCAGCTTTTTACGGATAAGTTCTGTACCACCAAGCATATTGGACCACTGGTCGTTGCCGCCGAACTGCATATTGCAGCCGTATTTCTGGTACAGATAGTAGAAGTCGTAGGACTGCATAATCATATAGTTGAATTCAAGGAAAGACAAACCTTTTTCCATTCTCTGTTTGTAACATTCTGCACGAAGCATATTGTTTACAGAGAAGCATGCACCAACTTCGCGGAGAACTTCAACATAGTTGAGATCCATAAGCCAGTCAGCATTGTTAACCATAATTGCTTTGTCTTCGCCGAATTCGATAAATCTTTCCATCTGTTTTTTGAAACAGTCACAGTTGTGCTGGATTGTTTCTCTTGTCATCATGGAACGCATATCTGTTCTGCCGGATGGGTCACCAACCATAGCTGTGCCGCCACCAATGAGAACGATAGGTCTGTTGCCTGCCATCTGAAGTCTTTTCATAAGGCACAGTGCCATAAAGTGACCTACATGAAGTGAATCTGCTGTAGGGTCAAAACCGATATAGAATACAGCTTTGCCTTCGTTTACAAGAGATTTGATTTCATCTTCATTAGTTACCTGTGCGATAAGACCACGGGCAACCAATTCGTCATAAATTTTCATATTTTCCCTCTCCTTTTATCTGAATAAAGTATGAAATCTACTTTTATTTATAAAAAATAAAACACCTTCTGCTGAAAATCAGCAGAGGGTGTTTGTAAACACGGTACCACCTCTGTTTGTGTACCCCTCGCAGAATACACCTCACAAAGTATAAAACTTAAATACTGTAACGGGTAAAACCGTCATAACCTACTGCTGTTTTCAGTTATGCCGCTCGGGAAAGTAAATTCTTCTGAACACAGGTCTTTCTTGCACCAAACGAAAGCTCTCTTTGCCTTGCTTTCAGAATACTGTAATCCGTCATTGCGTTTGAATATTCATTTATAAATCTGTTTCACAGATAAAACAAGTATATCTGCAAACACTTGTTTTGTCAACTGTTTCGGGCAATTGACAGCATTTCCCTCGCGTTTTCTGCCGCAGTTTCGGTAATGTTGTCTCCGGAAATTATGCGTGCAATTTCCGCAATTCTTTCCTCTGTTCCAAGTTTGCGCACCGTTGTGAATGTGGACTCACCTTTTGTTTGTTTTTCAATAAACAGATGTGTATCCGCAAAAGCCGCAATCTGAGGTGAATGGGTAACACAAAAAACCTGTCTTTCCCCTGCTGTTTGTCTCAGCAGTTTGCCGATTTTCATTGCCGCTGCACCGGAAACACCGGTGTCGATTTCGTCAAAAATCATTGTGTCAGTAATCTGTTTTTCACTGAGCACACTTTTGATTGCAAGCATAATTCGGGAAAGTTCACCACCTGATGCAATTTTTGCAAGTGGTTTTGGACTTTCACCTTTATTTGTCACAATATAAAATTCTATTTCATCTCTGCCGTCTGCAGAATAATCTTTCTGTTCAATATTGAGATAAAGTTGTACAAACGGCATATTGAGAAACACCAGTGCCTTCTGGATATCTCCTGCCATAAGGTCAAACTGTTTTTTTCTTTCTTCAGTAAGCATCTGTGCACTTTTGTCAAGTTCAGTCAGCACAGCTTGTTTTTCAACATACAATGCTTCCAGTTTTTCCTGCGCGAACTCTATATTGCCCAGTTTTTGCTGTGCTTTTTCGTAATATTCAAGAACCGATGTCACATCACCGCCATATTTGCGTTTAAGCTTGTAATATGTATCAAGACGTTCTTCAATCTCATCAAGCATACCGATATCCACATCGAAATCATCGATTGCATTGCGGATATCATACATAATATCCTGGCTTGTTTCGGATATATCTGTGAGTGTTTCAGAGATTTTTGCGATTTTTTCAGAAAATTCCGAAATTGACGCAATTTCCCCCTCTGCCTGCTGAAGTGCACTGCAGGCACCAGCAAATTCATCGCCGCCGCTTAACAGATTATATGCCGCACTCAATGCAGAAATTATGTTCTCTGCATTTTTTATAAGTTTTTTCTGTTCCAGAAGTTCAGTTTCTTCTTCTTCGGAAATGTCTGCATTATAAATCTCCTCCACCTGGAACTGCAGCAGTTCAACATCATCCTGCTTGTTTTTTTCCAGTGAAGAAAGATCTTTTATTTTTTTGTTGATTTCAACATATCTTCTGTATACATCGCTGTATGCATCAAAAATTGCTTTGTCTGTGCCGAAACCGTCAAGGATTGCAAGATGCTTTGCAGGGTCAAGAAGACTCTGGCTGTCGTGCTGTCCGTGAATATTTACAGCTTCGGAAAACACCGCTTTTATAACACTTACCGGCACCGGCATGCCATTGATTCTTGCAGTATTTTTCCCCTCAGCTGAAATTGTGCGGGAAACAATACATTCATCTTCTATGTCGATGTCATATTCCCCTGCAAGTGCAATTATATCAGGATTCAGATTTTCAAAAACAGCCACAATAGACGCCTTGGAGGCACCTGTGCGGATAACATCTCTGGACACACGTTCCCCCATAATGGCGTTTATGGAATCTATTATTATTGATTTACCTGCACCGGTTTCCCCTGTAAGACAAGTAAATCCGCCGTTGAACTCAATGTTTGCCTTTTCTATAACGGCAACATTTTCTATTGTCAGCTCTCTGAGCATCTGAACACCCCGCTAAAGAGTTTATTTGATGTACTGTTTAAGTTTGTCGTTAAGTTTATGTGCCATTTCTTCGGTACGCATAAGGATGAAAATTGTGTTTTCCCCTGCAATTGTACCTACAACGCCGTCCCATTTGAGACTGTCGAAAACTTCGCATGCTGCCTGTGCCATTGCTGTATGACATTTGATTACAACTGTGTTGAGGGCATAGTCAACAGATTTGATAGATTCAGAAAAAATATAGTCAAAGCGGTTGAAGGTTGCCTTTGTATCCTCCACAATTGTATTCTGGGCATATTTGTATTCCCCTGTTGAGGAAACAATCTTTACAAGATTAAGTTCTTTGATATCTCGGGAAACTGTTGCCTGAGTAACTGCAAAACCTGCATTATTGAGATATTCAAGCAGTACTTCCTGACGATCAATATTATATTCCTGTATGAGGGACAGAATCTTCTTATGTCTGTTCTTTTTCATATTTTTTCTCCTTGATTATCTCACTTTTATTTTTTTATCCACTTTTGCAAACTGACCTAAGTCCTTTGCAGAGAAGATATTAAGTGCTTTGTTTGAAAGTTTGACTGTAACAGTGTCATTTTCGCTTATCTGACGATGGTTTTCTCCGTCAAAAGACACAAAAACATCCTGTTTTCTGCTGTTGTCAAACCTTACTGTTATTGTTTTGTTTTTCGCCAGTACCATAGGTGTGGCATTGAGACTGTGTACTGCAACAGGGCTTATAACAAGTGCCTGAAGGTCATTGTCAACTATAGGACCACCTGCTGAAAGAGAATAGGCTGTTGAACCGGTGGATGTGGCAACAATAAGACTGTCACATACAATGTTTGCAATGCTGCTGTCATTGCAGTAAACACGGGTAGAAATTGTATTTGAAAACATATGCTTTGCAATTACAACATCATTAAGACAATATTTCCATCTTCCGTTATTGATTTTTGCCTGAAGAAGTGAATGTTTTTTGATTTCAAATTCTTCAGGATTTTCAAAGAATGTTTCCAGTTTTTCCAACTGATTGCCTTCAATAGCAGTAAGAAACCCAAGTCTGCCTACATTTATACCCAATATAGGTTTATTGTGTTTTATAGCCTGATGGTTCATAGAAAGCAATGTGCCATCTCCGCCCACAGTGATTATAAGGTCACTGTTTGCCACTGCACTGTCATCCTGTTTTTCATCACCAGATGAAACAGAAAAACTGTGATTATATTTTTCAATTATAGCGGTAATGTTATTAAGTGCAGTAGCACTGCTGCTGTTTTTGCCTGCTTTTATGAATATTTTCATAACAATCAATCACCCAGCTTTTCTTTTGCTTCTTTTACAACTTCATCAACTTTAGCTTCATCAATAAGATTGTCTGCTTCATTTTTTGTAACAACAATAAGGAATTCGATATTTCCTTCAGGTCCTTTGATTGGTGAGTATGTAAGTTCTCTCACCGCAAATCCGTTCTGATGTGCATATTCCATTACATTTACAATAACTTCCTTATGCACTGCAGAATCTCTTACAACACCTTTCTTGCCTACTTTTTCCTTGCCTGCTTCAAACTGTGGTTTTACAAGACATACGCCAGTAACATCATCTTCGGAAATTGCAAAAGCCACCGGGAAAATATGTTTGAGAGATATAAAGGAAACGTCTACACTGAAAAAGTTGATTTTTTCTTCAATATCTTCTGTTGTAACATTGCGGATATTTGTTTTTTCCATATTTACAACGCGTTCGTCTGTGCGCAGTTTCCATGCAAGCTGACCATATCCTACGTCAACGGAATACACTTTCTGTGCACCATTCTGCAGCATACAGTCGGTAAAACCGCCTGTTGATGCACCGATATCCATACAGATTTTGTCTTCAAGTTTAAGGTCATACATTTCCATTGCCTTTTCAAGCTTGTAGCCGCCGCGACTTACATATTTAAGGTCTTTGCCGCGCACTTCGACTTTATCTGTATCCTTTACGGAATATCCTGCTTTGTCTACCTTCTGATTGTTTACATACACCACTCCGGCCATAATAAGTGCCTGTGCACGCTGACGGGATTCGGTGTACCCTTGTTCAAATACATACTGGTCTAATCTGATTTTCATATATTTTCCTTTATTTTCTGAACTATTGTTTCTGCATCTATTCCGCAGATTTTCTGCAGTTCCGGAACATTTGCGTGATAAACTGTGTGGTTATCAACACATTTGTAGTAATAGTTGTTTTCGAATTTATTTTCAAACAGACAAAGGCCGAGTTTTGCACTTACACTGCCTGTTTTAACATGTTCTTCAAAACTGTAAACATTTTTATATTCTTTGAGAATCTGTGGAATTTCCTTTTCAATCGGGTTAACAACATTTAACTTAAGTATGGAAACCTCCACACCTTCCTGCATCAACATATCTCTTGCTTTCATAACTTCAACGAACTGTCTGCCGTAGCACACAATAATATGCTGTTTGCTTTCTCCGATAATATCATGGAAGTTGCCGGTACATTTATAATTTTCAATGTATGAATCCTGACCGCCTCTTGGATAACGAATAACTTTTGGTCCTTTTACCTTTTCGATAAGATACTGCTGCCAGTATACAAGTTCATCGTAATTGGATGGACATACAACAGGTACATTGTCATAGTTGGTAAAAATGCTTATATCGTGAATACCCTGATGTGTTTCACCGTCACCCGGAACAAGTCCTGATCGGTCAATTGCAAACATTACATTGAGGTCAAGCAATGCTGTATCGTGGATAAACTGGTCCATCGCACGCTGCATAAATGTTGAGTAGAGGCATACAACAGGCATAAGTCCGCTTTTTGCCAGAGCAGAAGCAAAACTTACCGCATGTTCTTCAGCCATACCAACATCAAAAAATCTTCTGCGGTGTTCTTTATAGAAAAACTGCAGGCCTGTGCCATATTTCATAGCCGCTGTGATAGCACACAGTTTGCGGTTTGAAACAGCCATATCCGATAAATTTCTGCCAAAAACAGTAGAAAAAGAGTCGCTTGGTGCCACATCCGGGTCAGAAACCTTGTCAGCATTGAAACTGCCTACACCGTGGAATGCACCAGGGTTTTCTTCGGCAGGTGTAAAGCCTTTACCCTTAACAGTTACCATGTGGATAAAAACAGGGCCTTCAGCATTTTTTGCATACTTCATTGCGTGACACATCTGACCTATATCATTACCGTCATCCACGCGGTGATACAAAAATCCCATATCTTCAAAAAATGTACTTTTATTCTGATACAAAGTACGTCTGATAGCTGTTTTGGAATGAGTAATTGTACTGCTGATAGGTTTGCCAAGATAAGGCACTTTTTCCAGAATATCGTTCACATTCTTTTTGGTGTTAAGATAGTTTTCGCTTGTACGGAGTTTGGCAAGATATGTGGACATTGAACCAACGTTTTTGGATATAGACATCTTGTTGTCATTGAGAATAACAATAAGGTTGTCCAGTTTTTTGTCAACATTGTTCAAACCTTCATATATCATGCCGCCTGTAAACGCACCGTCACCTACAACTGCAATCACTTTACCAGGTTCACCTTTAAGTTTTTTTGCTGTGGCAAGACCTATTGCAATTGATATTGATGTTGAACCGTGACCCGAAATAAAAGCATCATGCATACTTTCATTTGGAGACGGAAAACCTGAAAGTCCGTCTTTTTTTCTCAGTTTTGTAAAACCTGCCTTACGGCCTGTATAAATTTTATGTGTATAACACTGGTGGCCGACGTCAAATACAAACTGATTGAGCGGTGTAGGAAAAACATAGTGCATAGCAGTTATTGCTTCCACCGTACCCAAGTTTGCAGAAAGATGTCCGCCTGTTTTTGAAACATTTTCTATTAAAAATTGTCTTACTTCTTCACACAAAAGCGGAAGTTGTGATTCCTGCAAATCAGCAATATCTTCGCTTCGGTTAATCTGATTTAACAATTTATATTCCATATAAAATTTCCCTTATTTCATATTAAAATCGCAGAGACAACAACACCAACGATAAAACCGCCGATTACCTCCAGCGGTGTGTGCCCAAGCATTTCTTTAAGCTGTTTTACCTGAGGCATATTTTTATCAGTCCAGTTTGTTCTGTCAAGCCAGTCGTCTACAAGCTGATTTACAATTTTTGCCTGTTCACCAGCTGCTCGTCTTACACCCATTGCATCATAAATAACAACAGCAGCAAATGCCGCTGCAAGGGCAAACTCTGTTGATTCCACACCGCACTGACTTGCTGTAGCAATAGTAAGTGCAATAACAAGTGCTGTATGGGAACTTGGCATACCACCCGCACCTACAAGCCGCTCTGCCTTAAAAGTTTTTGTAATGGCAAAGTTGATAAAGGTTTTAAGTATCTGTGCCGTTGCCCAGGATGCAAATGCGACCTGAATGATAAAGTTGTTGATTATTCCTGTAAAAATTTCCTGCATATACTTTTCCTTACTTTTTACGTTTAGAAAGTTGTGTAGTGTAATCAATTATATCATTTGCTTTTTCTCCAAAATTCGCTTTTAAAAGGTTGTTTGCCTGATTAGTAAGCATTTCAACCTGTTTTTTGGATTCTTCAAGACCATAAAGTGTAATAAATGTGGATTTCCCGTTTTCACGGTCACTGCCCACAGGTTTTCCAAGTTCAGCTGCGTCCCCTTCAACATCCAGAATATCGTCTACAATCTGGAACACAAGACCTGTGTTTGCAAAAAATACATCTATTGCTTTTCTCTGTTCTTCTGTGAGTTCACAACTAAGACTACCCAGCTTTCCGCAAAGAGAAATAAGCTGTCCTGTTTTGTTGCGA
>JAZOTI010000086.1:0-17214 GCA_045657565.1 Oscillospiraceae bacterium
GCGAATATTATAATTGATCTGATAATTGGACCATTTAAAAAGTCAACATCTGAATTCAAAACAAATTTCTTTTTTGAAGTTTCCATATACTCTCCATTTAACATACCTTTTAAGCAGTAATAGAATATCATTTTGGACTATATGTGTCAATGGAATAAAACCATTAAAAATATAATAAAAGATCCTTGAAATCAAACTTTTCAGAGATATTTAAGTTTTATTTCATATCTTTATATTCAGGACAGATATATCTGCCTTTATCTTCTGTTTTACCTTCAATATTTATTGCCTGTACAGGACAGGTGTGCAAACAGGCAAAGCATGCCATGCAGTTGTTATTAAAAATAACAGATGAATTTTTTAAAGATATATTGTTTACCGGACAGATGCCGATACATTTTTGGCAAAGAATACACTTTTCGTTTACAGTGTATTTCTGATTTTTAAGCATAAAATTATTAAAACCATAGTTTATAAAACCTGACATAAGGGCCGGTAAAGGTGTTTTGTCATCTTTTTTAAGATTTTCACCATATTTGATCTTTTTTACAATATATTCAAGCTTTTCAACTACAGAAACAAGATTCTCTTTAACAACAGTCGCATCCGGCATTTTTTCCATAACAAGATAGTTGTTCTGCATTGGAACCCCAATATAACCTGCCAGTTTTAATCCTTTATCAGTTAATATCTTTTCGATATATTTGTCGGCATTACCGCTGTTTTCCCCCATTGTAACAATACAATAAACGTTTTTATTTCCGAAGAGATCGGCGTTTTTGATAAGTTCTTCAATTCTGGAAGGTAATCTCCAGGCGTAGATCGGCGCAACAAGAATAAAAGGTTTTTCACTGCTGCAGACCAGTTTTGGGTTGTTTTTAAGTATATTATTAAGAGATAAAATTTCGTCATCAAGTTTATCCGCAAGAAAATCAGCAACAAACTTACTGTTGCCAGTACCTGTAAAATATAAAATCATAATCATTCTCCTGAATTGTTTAGAATAAATTGTTCCGAGAAAATACAGAAATATAAAACTGATATGTAATATATTAATTTATCTGATGCAATATGTAAATAAAAACCGCTGTATAATTTATACAGCGGTAAATTTAATATTAATTATTCAACTTCAACAAGTTCATATTCTTTGCTGCCATAACCGTGTTCTGCAGCAACTTTGATTGTGAGAAGACCGTTTCTGCTTTCGATTCTTTCAATAAGATGGTCTTTGCCTTCATCTTCAGAAGCATATACAAGGTCTATACAAGCCTGATCAATAGCAATAGGGTCTGTGGAAGCAAGGATACCGATGTCTTTCATGCAAGGGTCTTCTGCTTTTGCAACACAGTCACAGTCAACAGACATATTAGCCATAACATTGATATAAACAATTTCGCCTTTGAAATAATCAATTACACTGCCTGCAGCATCAGCCATGGAAGTGAGGAACAAATCCTGTTTCTGGGACCAGATTTTTTCAGGTTCACCAGCCCCATGAATATATGCTTTACCGAATGAAGATGCAACACCGATAGAAAGCTGTTTAAGAGCACCGCCGTAACCACCCATTGGATGACCTTTGAAATGAGAAAGTACGAGCATTGAATCATATTTGAGAATACCTTTGCCAACGTAGTTTTCTTTAATCATTTTGCCATCAGGAACAGGAAGAACTACATCAGGACCTTCAGCATCGAGAACTTCAACATCAAAATGTTTGCTCCAGCCATGTTCGTTCATAAGTTCCATATGTGTGTCTGCATTTCTGCGAGGACCATTATATGCAGTATTACATTCAACAACAGTGCCTCCTACACTTTCAACTACAGGTTTCCAGAATTCAGGTCTTAAAAAGTTCTGATTTCCTTTTTCGCCGGAATGAACCTTTATTGCGATTTTGCCGTTAAGTTCTTTACCTACAAGTTTGTAGAGTTCAAGAACTTTTTCAGGTGTGATTGTTCTTGAAAAATATACTTTTGTGCTCATAGAAAGCCTCCGAAATTATTTGAATTTATTATTAATTCAATTGTACTAAACCCTTATACAGATATCAAGTTTATTTTTGTTTGTTTATTCTTCTTTTCATAAAAGAAACAAAATCCGCTTCGTTGCCTGCAGTGAAACATCCTTTTTCAACACGCAGAACAGCGTTTTCATTTTTAAAAATCAGATAATACTTATCATTTTCAGTGAATTTTACAAATTCATTGTATTTAAATGTTGTTACAGTGTTTCCGTCGGTTACTTTTATATCTTTATCAAATATAATAGTTCTTACCCATTTTCCGTCAGGCTGGTTACGTAATATCTGACTGTAAAGTTTTTTATTTTGTCTGTTTCTTTTTATAAAAAGGTTATATGCAAAAGCCAGAAACAATGCAACGCTTACTGCACACAAAGGTGTTGCTTCAGCAGTTATAAAAAGTATTGTGGTGACAGTCATTATCCCCATACCACCGGCCTGTATGGATTTCCATCGCAGGAGTTCTTTTTTTGTTTTTTTACCGATTGGGTTGTTACATTGATATAAATATTTTTCCAATGTAATTTCTGATTTGTTTTCAAAATAGTTTGCCATAATAAATCCTTTCAGATGTCAGAGTTTAAGTTGTTTATCTTTATACAGCCAGATGAGTTCCATGATATGACCAATATTTCCATATCCTGCATATTGACTGCTGTCAAAAAAATTTTTATCCAGAGTCGACCAGTAAAGGTCGTTTTCATCGCCACAAACGGTAACTTCCCTGTTCAGTTTACCTACATATACTTCTACATAACAGTCATCAAGCGGATATGTGAAATCCACAAGATGTGTTATTGAAACATTTTCTTTAGTGATGGTTGTTTCTTCCCAAAGTTCACGATAAGCAGCGGAAAATCCGTCTTCATTTTTTTCAATTTTACCGCCGACAAAATTTGAAAGATCTTTATACGGTTCTTTTTTTCGCCTGCACATAAGCATTTTATCCATTTTGGGATTAAATACCACAATTACATTATATCCCTGCATATATCCACCTTTCAATTATAATTTGCTCTTTCCATTCAGCGAGTGCAGAAGAGTCGATAAGTGATGCATCAAAACGATAATGTCCTGCAACTGATTTTTTAAAATATATCAAATTCTTAATAAGTAAAATCTTCAAACATGCCGCTGTCAAGCATTGAAACAAAATCACCGTCTGCAACAACTATATGATCGCAAAGCTGAATGTCCATCAGTTTAAGAGCATTGTATATTCTTTTAGTGACCGTAATATCGCTTGCTGAAGGAAGCGCAATACCTCCCGGATGATTATGGGCTATAACAACACCGGTTGCATTGCTGTTCAATGCTTCGGATGCGATTTTTCTTATAGATACCGCGCTGGCATTTACTGTACCTTTGGAAATCATTTCACATTTGATAACCTTCTTTTTATCATCAAGCAGCATAATATGTACTTCTTCGTTTGCTTTACCCATAAATCTTGGCACGAAATATCTGCCGGCCATATTTGTTGAATTAACAATAGTAACATTTTCCGTTTTGTCAGTGTGATAGATATTGCAAAGTTCAGGTATCATTTTGATAAGCGTAGCACTGTGTATACCTATACCGTCAACCTTGCACAGTTCATCAACGGGTGCGTCAAATACATTGGAAAGACTACCGAACTTTTTAAGCAGTTCATGACCAAGTTCATTTGTGTCGCTTCTTGGAATTGAAAAAAATAAAAGCAGTTCCAATATATTATGGTCTTCAAAATCGGCAAGACCTGATTTTATGAAGCGCTCTTTCAACCTTTGTCTGTGTCCTTCGTGTAAATTCATACTGATAGTTTCCTTAAAAATATTTACTGAACAAATAATTTGTTGTATACTTTTAATATTATATAATATATGATGATTAAATTCAATTTAAAAAGCAGGTATATATGAAAAGCTTTACAGCAACAAAAAATGATGACGGTGTTCGTTTAAGCCGTTTTTGCGAAAAAGTTTGTCCTAAAATGCCCAAAAGCATGCTGTACAAAAGTTTCCGCAATAAAAGAATAAAGGTAAATGGCAAAAAACAGGATGCTGATTATCGTCTTAAACTTGGAGATTTTATCGAGTTGTATATAAACGATGAGTTCTTTTCCGAGTATACTGAAATTCCTCAAAAACCAAAAACAGAATATAAAAATCAACTTGATGTAGTTTTTGAAGATGAAAATATCATTTTCATCTATAAACCTCAGGGCTTACTATGCCATTCAGACAATAAAAACGAACCTAACCTTGTTGATATGGTTACAGCATATCTAATTTCAAAAGGAGAATATTCTCCTGATGGTGAAAACACATTCTCCCCTGCCTTATGTAATCGTATTGACCAGGGCACTGAAGGTATTGTTATAGCAGCAAAAAATTATCGGGCACTTGCTGATATGAACGAAATTATCAGAGAAGATCTGATAAACAAAAAATATCTTGCTGTTACAACAAAATCTGTTAACGGAACTTACTCTGCGTATTTGACCAGAGATAAACAGACAAAGAAAGTTACTGTAACTCCTAAACCACTTAATAAAGAAAGCAAAGATATTACTACAATTTTTGAAACTATAACTTCCAAAAATAACAGTCATCTTGTGGAGTGCACTCTTGTTACCGGCAGAACGCATCAAATAAGAGCACATCTCAGTTTTCTAGGGGCAGGCATTTTGGGGGACAAAAAATATGGTGTTTCAGTAAAAGGACTTAAAAGCCAGCTTCTTTGTGCATATAAACTTATATTTAAAACTATTCCAGAAACATCTTCCCTTTCTTATTTGTCAGGTAAAGAATTTATGCTGACAGACAGTTTTGTTCAAAAGTATTTTGAACAGTTATAATGAAAAATTAAAAACGCACAGTATACAATCTGTGCGTTTTTTTATTTTAGTTTAAATAGTTCGTTGAGTAACATCCAATAGTTAAGCTTATCCCAATCAGGTTCAATATTCAATTTTTCAAACAAAACATGTGGATTGAACTCAGGATATACTTTGCCGCCAAAATAGCCTGAAAAATTGTTTTTAAGGCTTATATAGCACATAGAGATATCTTTCCATTTATCTGAAACTGCGCAGTCTCCAAGGTCAATATAGCCCGATACAGCATCATTTTCCAGCAATATATTTGGCAGACAATAATCTCCGTGAGATAAAACTGGCTCCATTGGCGGAATATGTTTTTTTAGCCACAGTAAAATTTCTCTGGCATTTTTTAAACCCAATTTATTAAGCAAAGAATAATCAAAATCCTGTTCGTCAACAAGGTTATCATTCACATATTTTTCTGCAATGGTTAAATCATAATCAACCGGCAGAGTTCTCGGACAATCTCTTATATCAATATCCCACAAAGTTTTTAAACCCTCTGCAAGCAAACTGACCATTTTATCTGATTGCTCCATATAATACTCATCACAGGCCATTTTACCTTTGATTCGTGACATTAAAGTATATGATTTACCATTACATATTTCGTAACAGATAACTTTGGGAGCCGGAATTTTGTTTTCCAGCCATTTCAGCATTACTACTGTTTCATCTGATTTATCTGTATAATTCTCTATTTTCAGAACCATATCATCAAATATCAGAACACAGGAAGCAGACAAACCGATATTATCTGCAGAATACGGTTTGCCTGCTGTATATTTTTTTATGTTATCAGGAATGTAAATTTCCATATTAAAACATACCTAAAAGTGATACCTGATTTTCTTTTGGCATATTGCCAAGAGCACCTGCATTGTAAAGACCGTCAATAACAGCACTGGAAACACCACTGGATTTCTGGAAATCTTCCACAGAAATAAAATTAACACCATTTTTGCAGGCTTCTTCCAGCTGTTCAGCAGCAGCTTCGCCAACGCCCTTGAGGGATGAATATGGCAAACGGATTTTACCATCTTCGATTACATATTTTTTAGCTTTGCTTTTACCCAAAGCAATAGGCAAAAATTCATAACCACGGGCAAGCATTTCGCACACAAGCTGTAATGCTGTCTGGCTTTCAAGGTCTTTTGCGTTCTTTTCGATTCTCAGACGCTGTGTGATTTCTTTAAGATTTTTGGTAGCAACTGCTTTGCCGCCTACTGCGGATTCATAGTCGATAGCATCGCCGCGAACAGTAAAGATGGTTGCATAGAATTCAAGTGGTTTGTGCAGTTTGAACCACATAAGACGGATAGCTGCCATAAGATATGCAACAGCATGAGCTTTTGGGAACATATATTTGATTTTTTTACAGCTTTCAATATACCAGTCTTCTACCCCGTGGCTTCTCAGCATATCTTCGAGTTCTGCATCAAAAGTTTTGGCTGCCTTGCCTTTACGGGTGATTTCCATAATCTTGAAAGCTTTTGCTTTTTCTACACCTTTCTTGATAAGGGTAAGCATAATATCGTCACGGGTTCCTATAACATCTCTGATGGTGCAGGTTCCGCTTTTGATAAGGTCCTGAGCATTGCCAATCCATACGTCAGTACCATGGCTGAGCCCTGAAATCTGTATAAGGTCAGAGAATGTCTGAGGCTGTGCATCAATAAGCATCTGTCGTACAAAGTCAGTGCCAAGTTCAGGAATGCCGAACGTTGCCGTCTGGCTTTGAATATCTTCAGGGGTAACGCCGATAGGCTCAGTGCTTGTAAGCATGCGATATACATCGCGGTCATTCATTGGAACATCAGCCATTTTTATACCTGTAAGGTCTTCAAGATGCTTGTACATTGTAGGAACATCGTGGCCGAGAATATCAAGTTTGAGCAATGTGTCATGCAGATATTTAAATTCAAAATGTGTTGTTACAACACCTTTATCTTTATCATCTGCAGGATGCTGTACAGGACAGAAATCATAAACTTCGTGTGTGCTTGGAACAACAACCATACCGCCAGGGTGCTGGCCTGTTGTCTTTTTAACCCCGGCACAGCCAAGTGTAAGACGATTTTCTTCTGCTTTGTTACATACAATACCGCGTTCATCAAGGTATTTTTTTACATAACCGTAGGCAGTTTTATCCTGCAAAGCTGAGATAGTCCCTGCTTTAAAAACATACTCATGTCCAAAAAGATCCTCAGTGTATCTGTGTGCAAATGACTGATACTCACCGGAAAAGTTAAGGTCGATATCAGGCTCTTTGTCTCCATCAAAGCCAAGGAAGGTTTCAAACGGAATATCATTGCCGTCACCGTGCAATTTTGCCCCGCAAACAGGACACATTTTGTCAGGAAGGTCAAAACCTGTGAGATATTCTGCAGGTACATCAAATTCACTGTATTTGCATTTTGGACATACATAGTGTGGAGGAAGCGGGTTAACTTCGGAAATGCTGGAGAAAAATGCAATGGAGGAAGATCCTACAGAACCACGGGAACCAACAAGATAGCCGTTCTCTTCACTGTTCTGAACAAGTTTTTTAGCGATAACATAAAGAACAGCATAACCATGCTTTATGATACTGTTAAGTTCTTTGTCAACTCGTTCAGTGATTACAGCAGGTGGATTTTCACCGTATATATCGTGCAATTTTTTATAGGTAGCAGTTCTCAGTTCTTCTTCTGCACCGTCAATACTTGGCGGATATGTACCCTTAGGGATAGCGCGTATACCCGGTTCTATCATATCTGCTATCATATTTGGATTTGTAACAACAACTTCAAATGCTTTTTCAGGTGAAAGATAGTTAAACTCTTCAAGCATTTCATCTGTTGTTCTGAAATAAAGCGGTGCCTGATTGTCAGCATCAGAGAATCCCATACCAGCCATAAGGATAGCGCGGTATTTGCTGTCTTCCATAGTCATGAAGTGCACGTCACCTGTTGCTACAACAGGAATATTCAGTTCTTCGCCAAGTTGAATGATTTTTCGGTTGAAATCTTTTATCTGCTCCATAGATTCAACTATACCTTCACGAAGCATATATTCATTGTTGCCAAGTGGCTGAATTTCAAGAAAATCATAGAAAGATGCTATTTTAAGCAGTTCCTTGTGAGGTTTACCTGCCACAACAGCCTGATACAGTTCCCCAGCTTCGCAGGCAGAACCGATAATAAGTCCTTCTCTGTGAGCGATTATTTCGCTTTTGGGCATTCTTGGCTGTTTGAAGAAATATTTAAGATGACCGAAGGATATGAGTTTATAAAGATTTTTAAGACCTGCTTTGTTTTTGCACAGCAGAATAATATGATTGCTTTTTCTTGGCAGTTTCTGTGTACTGCTGAGACCTGAGTTTATCTGCTCAATATTGATAATATCTTTATCTGCAAGGTCTTTTGTCATGCATTTGAATATTTCAAACAGCATTTTTGCATCATCAGTTGCCCTGTGATGATTAAAATTCCCCAGATTATAGTGTTCTGCAATAATATCGAGTTTATGTTTCTTAAGCTCTGTAAGCAGATTCTGTGCAAGCGGAAGAGTGTCGATATATTCACAGTCGAAATCCACACCGATTCTTTCACCTACAACTTTGATAAAATTGACATCAAAGCTTGCTGCATTGTGAGCTATAACAATTCTGTTGCCGATAAATCCTTTGAATGCACGGATTGCCTGTTCCTGAGTTGGTGCATCCATAACCATTTCATCGGTAATACCGGTAAGTTCAGTTATATGTTCAGGAATATGTTTTTCAGGGTCAACAAAAGTATGGAACTCATCCAGAACAACATTGCCTTTTACAAGAACAGCGCCTATTTCAGTTATATTTTCAGTGTTTGGAGATAAACCTGTGGTTTCTATATCAAAAACAACAAATTCTGTTTCGCTGATATTTCCTTTGTTGTTACCTGAATATATATCAACCATATTATCTACAAAATAACCTTCACAGCCGTAGATAAGTTTAAAATCCGCATCAGGATTGTTTTTCATAATGGAATCATACTCAAGCATTGCCTGAGGATATCCCTGCACAACACCGTGGTCTGTAACAGCAACAGCACGATGTCCGTATTCAAATGCTTTTTTAACTGCATCGCCAGGTTCTACAAGAGCGTCCATAGCAGAAAGTTTGGTGTGAAGATGCAGTTCAACACGTTTATGTTCTGCAGTATCCTTTTTCTTTTGCAGATCAAAGGAAATTATGTCATACGGTGCAATTACAAAATCTCTTTCGTATTTATCCATCTGACAATCACCTTTTATTGCAAAGTGAACACCAGGTTTTATGCTTTCCCATTTTTCGATATTTTTATCGTTCGGGTCCAGAAGTATTTTTACATTTATTGAATTTGTACCATCTGTGATGGAATATATAAATATTTTGCGGAAGTTCCCCTGTTCTGTAACAGCAAACACCTTGCCCCATACAGTAACTTTACCTGTGTCATTGAGAGCCTGATCGATACTGATAATATCTTTTGGTTTGAATGACTGATATTTGCCGTGAATAATCTTGACAGAATCTTTCTTGACAGAAAGTCCCGGGATTTCAAAATCGTCATATTTTGATTTTTCTGCAATTTTGACAACGGGAACTACAGGTTCGTAAGTATTTACTTCTTTTTTGTATGATTCTTTTGTCTGTGTAAGTGTAATTTTATACTCTTTGCCGATAAGTAGTGCAAGATATGATGAAAAGGTTTCGCAAAAATCAACTGCATCAAGAAAATTCTTGCCACAGGACAGGTTTATAGTGATACTTTTATTTTCAAGTTCAACATCGGCATCATCAAAGAAGTATAAAGGAATGGCTCTTACACTTTCAGAATATAATCTGAAAAGTGTAGGAAAATCCTTGGTACTTAAAGTATCTTTATCAAATGTGTTTGCAACATCTATGGAAAAACGAGGGTATTTCTGATGAAGAAACAACGCAAAATATTCAATTGCATTAAAGCTAAGCAGCCGTGATGAATTTATCACGGCTGTAAGTTTTGATGATTTCTTTTCTACCTGTACTTTTTCAAGTACAGTTTCCATATATTCGTGAGCATACGGATTATTTTTCTGAAGCTCTTTGTATACACTTAAAAGTAGATTTCCCACTTATAATTCCTCTGCACAAATTTTTATATCTTTTATAAATTCTTCTACAAAATTACCTGTGTAGGTTTTCACCTTTACACCTTTTTTGAACATTGCAGCATTATTTACACCACATGCAATGCCAATATCTGCTTCTTTCGCTTCGCCCGGACCATTAACAACACAACCCATAACCGCAACTTTAATATTTTTGTTAAGTCCTTTAAGGCCGGCTTCAACCTGATTTGCAATAGCTGCAACATCAAGACGTGTTCTGCCACAGGTTGGGCAGGAAATAATTTCAGGCCCGTTAACTTTATGACCTGCTGCACGGAGAATGTCATATCCTGCTTCAATTTCCTTAACAGGGGTATCTGTAAGACTTACACGGATAGTATCCCCTATACCGTTAAGTAAAAGACTTCCGATACCCATTGCGGATTTGATAATACCCATTCTGTATGTACCTGCTTCGGTAACACCAAGATGAAGCGGATAATCACATTTGGAGTCAAGTAAAGTATATGCAGCAATCATATTTTCAACATTGGAGGATTTGATTGAAACTGCAATGTTATTGAAATCAAATTTTTCAAGCAGACCTATATGATACATTGCACTTTCGCATAATGCTTCAGGTGTAGGTTTGTCATATTTTTCAAGAATATTTTTTTCAAGAGAACCTGCATTTACCCCTATTCTGATAGGTATATTTTTAGTCTGGCAGGCTTTTACAACTGCTTTTACTCTGTCATCATCACCGATATTACCAGGATTGATGCGAATTTTATCAATGCCTGCATCTGCACAGGCCAAAGCTACCTTATAGTCAAAATGAATATCTGCCACAAGAGGAATTGAAATTTCATTTTTAATAGCTTCAACAAGTTTTACATCCTCAAGAGTTGGAACACTAACTCGAACAATCTGGCAGTCTGCTTTTTCAAGTTCTACCGCTTGTTTTACATTTCCTTCTATATCTGATGAAGGTACATTAAGCATACTCTGTACAAGTACGGGATTATTTCCGCCAAGAACAGTATTGCCGATTTTAACTTCTCTTTTTAAATGTCTCATATTTAACCCCCGCTTTTAGAAGATAAGCTTGGTTACATCGCTGAATGTTACAAAAGCCATGAAACCCAAAAGAATAATCATACCTGCTGTATTTACAAGTATTTCATATTTTTGATTTATAGGCTTTCCTCTTACAAGTTCTATTAACAGGAACAGCAATCTGCCGCCATCCAATGCAGGAAACGGCACAAGATTGAATATACCAAGATTGATAGTTATCATAGCAAGAATAAGCAGAACGTTTTCTATGCCTATTGATGCTGCTTCACTTATTACTGTAACTATACCTACAGGTCCAGACATCTGATTTATAGCAACATTCCCTGTTATAAGATCCACAAGACTAAGGAAAATCATTCTTGCAAGACTGACAGTCCATTTTGCAGCTTCATCAATCACAGATGTGAAAGTTTTTTCTTCCGGATAAACATAAAAGTCGATGACCATCTGTTTATATCCATTTTCATCTGTGTATGTCTGGAATGTTACATCTTCAAGTTTTACAATTTCGCCGTTACGTCTGACAGTAAAATCTGCGATACCGTCCTGTGTGCGTGCAAATTCATATATAATATCATTGGCAATATAGCATCTTCGTCCGTTTACAGCAATGATTTCGTCATTAACCTGTAATCCGGTCTGTGCTGTTGTCGCACCTTCGTGAAACTGGCTTATAGTTCTGCTTGTGATTGCAGACTGCTGCGAAACAAGGAAAGTAAGTACCGCAAAACCAAGAAGAAGGTTCATAACAGCACCAGCAACAACAACTGCTATCCTGTTTTGTACAGGGGCTTTGTTAAATGCTCCTTCATTTTCACTTTCCTCATCTTCCCCTTCCATTGCCACAAAACCGCCGATAGGTAGTGCTCTAAGGGAGTATTCAGTTTCGTTGCGAGTAAAACCAAATAATCTTGGCCCCATACCCATACTGAATTCATTTACTTTTATACCACTGAGTTTAGCTACAATAAAGTGTCCGAGTTCATGAATAAAAATTACAGAACCGAACACTAAAACCGAAGCCAAAGCTTTAATAAGAAAACTCATTAAATACCTCTATTAGTTATTTAATATCAAATAAACTGTCAACATATTCCCTTGCAAGTTTATCTGTTTTGATTACATCATCAAGTGTGTAATCATCTTCAAAATCGAATTGTTCGATCACTCCGTATACTGCTTTGCCGATATCAAGGAAAGAGATTTTATCGTTCAAAAACAGTTCAACAGCACGTTCATTTGCACCATTTACAGCACAAGGATACAGCCCACCTTTGGAAATTGCTTCTTTCGCGGCTTTAAGACACAAAAAAGTGTCATCATCTGCAGGTGCAAAGGTGAAATCCTTTACAGTGAAGAAGTCTACTTCTGCAGCATTACATTCCATTCGTTCCGGATATGTAAGTGAATACTGAATAGGAATTCTCATATCAGGAGAACCAAGCTGTGCAATTACACTGTTATCAGCATACTGTACCATAGAGTGTATTATACTCTGACGGTGTACAATAATCTGAACATCTTCAGGCTTTACGTCAAAAAGCCACACAGCCTCTATCAGTTCCAGCCCTTTATTCATAAGTGTAGCAGAATCAATGGTAATTTTGCTGCCCATTGACCAGTTAGGGTGTTTTAAAGCCTGTGCTTTTGTCACTTTTTCAAGCTGTTCTTTTGTATATCCAAAGAATGGTCCGCCCGAAGCTGTAAGAAGAATTTTCTTGAGTGATGATGCAGAATTTTTATCCTGAAGACACTGGAAAATCGCAGAATGTTCACTGTCTACAGGTAAAAGTTTTACATTATTGTTTTTTACTGCGTCCATTACAAGCTTACCGCCGGTAACAAGACTTTCTTTGTTTGCTAAAGCTACATCCTTACCGGAATTGATTGCCGCAAGTGTAGCTTTAAGGCCCGCAATACCTACAATGGCATTAAGGACTACAACATTATTATAGCCGGAAAGCTGTGCAAGTTTTTGTGTACCTTCACTGCCCTTAAATAAAACAACACCAAGTTCAGCAGCCTTTTCTTCAAAATTATTGGCTGTTTCAAGGTCTGTGATACAAATATATTCAGGTTTGAACTCTTTTATCTGTTCTTCCAGCAATTTTACATTTTTATGTGCGGACAAAGCAACAACATTGATATTGTGTTTGCGTGCAACATCAAGGCTTTGTGTCCCTATTGAACCAGTAGAACCCAATAAAATTAAATTACTGTACATATTATATTTCCTCTTAAATTTTTGCAATATGACCGGCCATTATAAATATTACAGGAGCAACAAATAAAACGCTGTCAAATCTGTCCATTACTCCACCGTGACCTGGCATAATATTGCCATAATCTTTAATTCCTGACTGTCTCTTTACTGCTGAGGCAAAAAGGTCACCGATTACACCAAGGCAAGAACCTATTGCAGCAATAACTGCCAATGCAAAATAATTATTACTTGTTGAAACCAGCAATCCAGGACTTGAAATATGAGTGAGCGAAGAATACGCAAACATCATAAGTGCAGAAATTACTACACTGCCGATAATGCCGCCCACAGCACCTTCGATTGTTTTTTTAGGACTAAGTTTAGGCGCCAGCTTATGTTTCCCGAAGAGATATCCGGAAAAATACGCCATTACGTCTCCACCCCATGCTATGCCTGCACAAAGTACAAAAAGAAAAGCTGCATCCCATCCGTATGTTGTAAAATCAAGCACACGTTTGAGACCTACTATGGAGTAAACACCAAATAAAACATAAATAGAAAATGATACACTGGAAGCAATGGATACAAACTTTACATTTTCAAAATCAAATACAACCAGACATACTATAGCCGCTATAAATACAGTAGCTATAAGCATTGGTTCTAACTGAAGTATATTGTTGAAGATAACCATTGCACCTGTTATCCATAAAATAACTGAAGTTATTTTTGAATTGCCGTCTTTAAATACTCTGCATATTTCAAATACAGCTATTGCGTATATTGCGTAAGCAGCAATATCAAAAAATATTGTATAAAAATTTATGACTGCCACAATTGCAATCAAAACACCTATTATACCTGATATAACCCTTGTTTTCATAATGCCTCTTTAATTATATATTATACCCCGCCAAAGCGTCTGTTGCGCTTGTTAAATTCTTCAATGGCAGTGTCCAGATCTCTTCTTGTGAAGTCAGGCCATAACACATCCATATATATAAATTCTGAATAAGCGCATTGCCACAAAAGGAAATTGGAAATTCTTTTTTCTCCACTCGGTCTGAGAATAAAATCGGGGTCGGGCTGATTTTTAGTGTAAAGATAATCAGAAAAATTGGTTTCTGTGATATCTTCAACAGACATTTCGCCATCTTTTACCTTTTGAGCAATCTGTTTGCAGGCAGTAACTATTTCACTTCTTGAACCATAGTTTAATGCAAGATTGAGAATCATACCTGTTCTGTCTGCGGTTTTGCTTTCAATTTCAATCATTAAGTCCCTCAACTCATCATTGAAAGCGGATTTATCGCCGAGAAAAACAACTCTGTTGTTTTCTTTTTCGTAGTCAAAAGCATCTATCAGATACTGTTTGAACAGCTTCATCAGACCATCAACTTCTTCCTGTGGACGTTTCCAGTTTTCTGTGGAAAAAGCATAAAAAGTAACTGCTTCCAGTCCAAGCTGGTTACAGTATCTTGTGATGTCCTGAAATACTTCTGCGCCCTTTTTATGGCCCATATTTCTTGGAAGAAGACGTTTTTTAGCCCATCTTCCATTACCATCCATTATAATTCCAATATGTTTAGGAATTGTGATATTGTTATCCATAATAACCTTTCTAAAAAATTAAAGGGCATTATAAAACGCCCTTTAAAAAACTATTACATATTCGGCGTAAACTATTACAGTTCCATAACCTCTTTTGTTTTTCTGTCTGCTACTGCTTCAATTTCTTTGATGTATTTATCAGTAACTTTCTGGATTTTTTCTTCAAGATTCTTCAAATCATCTTCTGTGATTTCGGAAGCTTTTTTAGCAGATTTAAATTTATCCATTGCATCACGGCGAACATTTCTTACTGCAACTTTTGCTTCTTCAGCCATTTTGGAAACATCTTTAGCCAAAGCTTTTCTGCGTTCCTCTGTTGGTGCTGGGAAGTTAAGACGGATGCTTACACCGTCATCAATTGGGTTGATGCCGATATCTGATACCTGAATAGCTTTTGTGATTGCTTTAAGCAAGCTTCTGTCCCAAGGCTGAATGGAAAGAGTTCTTGCTTCTGTAACAGAAACGGAAGCAACCTGGTTAACAGGAGTTGGAACACCATAATAGTCTACTGTAACTTTATCAAGCACGCCAGGGTTTGCACGGCCTGCACGAACTGAAGCGTATTCATGTTCAAGGTGTGCAACAGCTTTTGTCATTTTATCTTCATAAACTTTAATCATAATATATATTCTCCTTATTCTGTAACTAAAGTACCGATATTTTCGCCTTTAATAGCTTTTACAAAGTTACCTTCTGCCATATCAAAAACAAGGATTGGAAGATGGTTATCTCTGCACATTGTTGCTGCTGTCATATCCATAACATTCAGCTGGTCGTTCAAAACCTGAGTAAATGTGAGTGTGTCATATTTAACTGCATCAGGATATTTTTTAGGGTCTTTATCGTAAACACCATCTACCATTGTCGCTTTAAACATAACATCTGCATTGATTTCAAGTGCTCTGAGAGCTGCACCTGTATCAGTTGAAAAATATGGGTTACCTGTACCGCAGGCAAAGATAACAATTCTTCCTTTTTCAAGATGTCTTGTAGCTTTGTTTCGGATATACATTTCTGCAACCTGATTCATCTGTAAAGCTGTCTGAACACGAACTTCAAGGCCAAGATGTTCAAGAGCATCAGCAACAGACAAAGCATTCATTACTGTAGCCAGCATACCAATCTGGTCAGCTCTTGTTCTTTCCATATCACCGCTTGTACGGCCACGCCAGAAGTTGCCGCCACCAACAACGATTGCAATTTCAGCACCAAGATCTGCAGCTGCTTTGATGTCTTTACATACTTCTACAATGGAAGGATAATCAAGACCAAAACCTTTGTTACCTGCCAGAGCTTCGCCGCTAAGTTTAATTAAAACTCTTTTATATTTCAACACGTTTATGCACCTCACAATACTTTATTCTATAATATTCTACTATATTCCGTCTCTAAAGTAAAGGATATTATTCATAATTATATAATTATAATTATATATATTTTTGTGGTTATATTTAGTATTATAGGCAAAATAAAAGGTGCTACCTTACGGTAACACCTTTATTTGCGCTTTGATTATTTTGTCATGCTAGCGATTTCTTCTGCGAAGTTGTCTTCTTTCTTTTCGAGGCCTTCACCTTTTTCAAAACGTGTGAATGCTACTACTTTGATATCGCCGCCAAATTCTTTAGCTGTTGCATTTGTGTAATCTGTGATAGACATTTTATCGTCTTTAACGAATGCCTGGTCGAGCAAGCAGTTTTCTTTGTAGAATTTTGCGATTCTGCCCATAACCATTTTTTCAGCAATGTTAGCTGGTTTGCCTTCGTTGATAGCCTGCTGCATAAGAATTTCTTTTTCTTTTTCAAGTACTTCTGGAGCAACGTCAGCTTTGCAGAGGTAAGTTGGGTTTGCTGCAGCAACCTGCATTGCAACGTCTTTACCGTAAGCTTCGAATTCTGGTTTAGCAAAGATTTCGTCGGATGTTTCGAATTTAACGAGAACACCGTGTGTACCACCAGCGTGGATGTAAGCTACACATGGACCTTCATATCTTACAAAACGACGGATTTTGATGTTTTCGCCGATAACAAGAATTTTTTCCTGAAGACCAGCTTCAACTGTGTTGCCGTCTTCCATTGTTTTTGTCATGAGTTCTTCAACTGTAGCTGGGTTTGTATCAGCAACAATTTTAGCAAGGTCAGCAACGAAAGCTCTGAACTGTTCGTTTTTAGCAACGAAGTCTGTTTCAGAGTTAACTTCGATAACTACACCAACTTTAGCTTCTTTGTCAACTGTTGCAAATACCATACCTTCAGCAGCGATTCTGCCAGCTTTTTTAGTAGCAGCAGCAAGGCCTTTTTCTCTGAGGTATTCGATTGCTTTTTCGAAATCGCC
>JAZOTI010000087.1:0-3596 GCA_045657565.1 Oscillospiraceae bacterium
CTTGAAAAAGTAGCTGAAATGGAAAACATTGAAGCTTCTGAAGAAGAAGTTGAAGCAGAACTTACAAAAATTGCTGAAGCTTACAAAATGAAGCTTGAACAGGTTAAAGCTTTCATTCCAGCTGTAGAAATCAAAAAAGATCTTGCTATCAACAAAGCAATTGACTTTATCAAAGCAAACGCAGAAATCACAGTTGAATAATTAACCTGTACACAGCCAAAACTACCTATTGATTATAATTTGGAGGTTTAACGAATGGCTTATGTACCAATGGTTGTAGAACAGACCGGCAGGGGCGAACGCTCTTATGATATATACTCAAGATTGCTCAATGACAGAATTGTTATGCTTTGTGACGAAGTTAACGACACAACAGCAAGTCTTGTTGTTGCACAGCTTCTTTATCTTGAAGGTCAGGATCCAGACAAAGATATCAGTTTGTACATCAACAGTCCGGGTGGCTCTATCACAGCAGGTATGGCTATCTATGACACAATGAACTACATCAAATGCGATGTTTCTACAATTTGTATAGGTATGGCAGCTTCCATGGGTGCTTTCCTCCTTTCAGCGGGAGCTAAAGGCAAAAGATATGCACTGCCAAACAGTGAAGTTATGATTCACCAGCCACTCGGCGGTATGCAGGGTCAGGCTTCTGATATCAAAATTCATGCTGACAGAATTGTTAAAATGAAAGACAAACTCAACAATATTCTGGCAGAAGCAACAGGTCAGCCTTTGGAAGTTATTGAAAAAGATACAGACAGAGATAACTTTATGAGCGCAGAACAGGCTAAAGAATACGGCCTTGTTGATGAAGTTATCTATCGCAGATAAACGGAGATATAATGGCTAACAAAGACAAAAACGTTATCTGCAGTTTTTGCGGTAAAACAAGTCAGGAAGCAGAAAGAATTGTTCTTGGTCCAGGTGTTAATATCTGCAACGAATGCATTATGCTTTGTGCAGATCTTCTTGAAGAAGATGGTATCATCCAGACCAAGAGCAATACATCAAAACATAAAAAATCCGGCAAGGATGAAATTGACGTAAATATCCTTACACCTGCTGAAATCAAAGCAGGTTTGGATAAATACGTTATCGGTCAGGACGAAGCTAAGAAAGTTCTCAGTGTAGCGGTGTATAACCATTACAAACGTATTCTCAGCAACGATTCCCTTGATGATGTTGAAATCCAGAAAAGTAATATTCTTCTGCTGGGCCCTTCCGGTACAGGTAAAACCCTCATGGCACAGACACTTGCAAAAATGCTTGGCGTGCCATTTGCAATTACCGATGCTACAACACTCACTGAAGCAGGTTATGTAGGTGAAGACGTTGAAAACATTCTTCTCAGACTTGTACAGGCTGCAGATTATAATATCAAAAAAGCTGAAATTGGTATTATCTATGTAGACGAAATTGACAAAATCACAAGAAAGAGTGAAAACCCATCCACAACAAGAGATGTTGGCGGCGAAGGTGTTCAGCAGGCTCATCTTAAAATTCTTGAAGGCACAGTTTCCAATGTTCCTCCACAGGGCGGCAGAAAACATCCTCATCAGGAATTTTTGCAGATAAATACAAAAAACATCTTGTTTATCTGCGGTGGTGCTTTTGACGGTATCGAAAAGAATATCAAAAAACGTACAGATAAATCTGCATTGGGCTTTAACAGCACAATCAATGATAAATCCAAAGAGGATATCACAAACCTGCTGAAACAGGTTGAGCCGGAAGATTTGGTTAAATTCGGTCTTATACCGGAACTTATCGGCCGTCTGCCGGTTGTGTCAGTGCTTTCTGCTTTGGATAAAGAAGCTCTTATCAAAGTTCTTAAAGAGCCTAAAAACTCTCTCATCAAACAGTATCAGGCTTTGTTTGGCCTTGATAATGTTGAACTCAGCATCACAGATGAAGCTTTGGAAAAGATTGCTGAAAAAGCAATTGAAAGAAAGAGCGGTGCAAGAGCTTTGCGTTCCATCTTTGAAGATTGTCTCATGGATGCAATGTACACAGTACCAAGTGATAACACAATTACAAAAGTTATTATCAACGCTGATACAGTTGCAACAGGCAAAACAGAGTACGAACACGGAGATGCCCAGAAACGTTATAAAGATAATACAAGCTTATTTTAAAATTAAAAGAGGTGCTTTTGGCACCTCTTTTTTATTTTGCTATATTATTGTTTTTTCTGACAGATAACAGTGTACGCCACAAAGGCAGAATCATAAGATAAAATGCGAAGAGTATTGATGCTGCAGGTGCACCTATGGAAGTAAGCGGTGCTCCGGATGCAATTGACCATGGAATCAATGGTGCAACAACTACAACAGTATCTTCAATAGTAATGGCGAATTCTTTATTATCGGTGTGAATATCGTCACACACCTGGTGGGTAAGCAAAATTGCCAGAGTCTGATTGCAGGCAATCATAGCGGAAAGCAGGGATGGAACAAGGGTGGAAACAAAACTGTTAGTGTGTTTATAAAGTTGTCCGATAAGCTGTTTTATACCGTCAAGTAACCCTGTTTTGCGGAAAATGCCTGAATATGAAGAGGAAATGCAAACAATAAATATAACCCTTATCATAGACACAATACCGCCGCCACTGATAATAGCAGACAGTTCAGGGTTGGTTGCTGTATAACCTTTTACAATAATATTAAATATTTCTGATGCAGGAATTCCCTGTACAAAATAGCAAATCGGAATTGCAATCAATATGCTTACAAGCATTGATTTTTTTACATTTACTTTGCAGGATGCCAATGCAAGAACAGCTATTGCAGGAAGAACAGAGATAATATGGAGTCTGAATTCTGTGCTGAACAAAGCCTCAAGATTTATTATATTGCCGTTATTATTCTGGCAAAAACCTAAAATGGTGTAAGCTGCACAAGCAAGGAGCGTAGGTATCGCAGAGGTTTTGAACATCTGACGGATATTATCGTAAATATCAGTTTTTGTAAGTTCGGAAACCAGCAGAGCACTTGTGGAAATAGGGGAACATCTGTCTCCCCAAAAGGTGCCGGACAAAACAGCCCCGCCAACCATAATCTGGTTTACACCCATTGCGGCGCCCATAGTTGCACATATAACTCCCATGGTTGCCGCAGTGCCGAAGGAAGTACCAATGAGAAAAGATACCATACAGTTAAGCACGAAGGTCATAAGCAGAAAAATATCCGGAGTTATTAGTTTGGAAGCATAGCTTACAATAAATGGGATTGTACCGCTGGCACGCCATAAAGCGGTGAGAGAACCGATAAGTACAAAAGTTATAAGTATATTTCTGATGGTTTTTACGCCGTTTAAAGCTTCTTTAAGCAGTTCCTGCAAAGAAAATCCTTTGTATCTGCCGTAAGCTATAAAAATGAAAAAACCCACAATGAGAGCATAGACTATTGAAATATCAAAGACTATACATATAAGCAGAGTGATACAAAACAATAATAATGTAAAACAAAAAATTAATCTCCTAAGCTATGTTTATTCTGCATCACGAAGGTCTTCTGCTACGGCGTGGATGACATCAATCAGATTGTTCGTTATCAATAACCACGTCATGCTGTAGAAACTCATCTGCTTGG
>JAZOTI010000088.1:0-15421 GCA_045657565.1 Oscillospiraceae bacterium
CCGTTTGTTGCATCGTATATCATAAAATCCTGATTGGCAAAGCGTTGTGTAAAATGATATGCGATTATGGGCAGTATCATATTTTTGGGTTTTATCACCGAAATATATACCTCTCCTGCCTTGTAAAAACGGATGATTCCAAGGTAGAGTTGCTGTTCCCTTTTCAGGTGCCGGTGTGCCTTGCGCAGATAATCCACATCTTTATCGCTGACTATATTATAAATTTTGGCACCGTATTTAAATCCTTTGACCACATAGCCAAGCATGTGCATTTCCTTGCTTTTTCCGTATGTCAGCATACATTCCTGCAGGAAACGCACTGTGTAGGGAGATATTTTTTCTTCTATTGCAGCTTTCACTTTTCCTGCCTTGTACGGGTCAGAAACTATTGTGACAAGCTGATAAAAACTGGCCTGAATATTATCCTCCTCCACAATTTCAACAGGACGGAAAGATGAATAGTAGAATTCGTACACACAGCAGAGAAATCCTTCGAATGTGCCGTCATACACAAAAATCACATCTGTCCGCTGACGCATTTGAACACATCCTCTCTTGTAACAGCACCGCTGTCAAACATGCTTATCTGTTCCACATTGCCGAATGACGGCTGCTTTTCACTTGCTATGAGATATCTTTCGGCGTGCTGCTTGTCAATTTTTACATAAGGTGCAGCCCTGCCTTTACATGTTATAAAAAACTGTGCGCGCTTTAGTACCACACCTATTTTTTTAAGCCCGTCAAAATCCAGATAAGCTGCCCTGCGGGCTGAGATTATCCTTTTTGCACTGGTCACACCAATTCCCGGCACGCGCAGCAGCATTTCATAGTCTGCGGTGTTTACCTCAACAGGAAAAAGGTGCATGTTGTTAAGGGCCCAGTTGCATTTTGGGTCCAGAAATTCGTTGAACATGGTGTGTTCATCATCAAGAATTTCCTCTGCACGGAAATGATAAAACCGCAGCAGCCAGTCAGCCTGATAAAGTCTGTGTTCCCGCAGAAGAGGTGGTTTTGTGTCAACCGACGGCAGAAGCCTGTCATTGTTGACAGGTATATAGGCTGAAAAGAAAACCCTTTTGAGATTGTATTTGTCATACAATCCCTGTGTAAGCCGCAGGATGTGCAAATCACTTTCATCGCTTGCCCCCACAATCATCTGTGTAGACTGCCCTGCAGGCGCAAACTTTGGTGCGCGGCGGTAAAGGGCAAGCTCCTGTTTTGCCTGTTCGTTGCGTTGCTGAATAGCTTTCATTGGCGTGAGGATTTTCTCCTTTGATTTCTGCGGTGCAAGAGTTTCAAGACTTTTTGCACTTGGAAGTTCAATATTGACACTCAAACGGTCGCAGAGTAAACCGATTTTTTCCACAAGTTCAGGACTTGTTCCGGGTATAACCTTTGAATGGATATATCCGTTAAAACCATATTCATATCTCAGCATACGGATTGCCTTTATTATCAGCTCCATTGTGTAATCGGCATTTTTTATAACACCTGAAGATAGAAAAAGCCCCTCTATATAGTTTCTTTTGTAGAAATTCATTGTTAAATCCGCAAGCTCCCTCGGGGTAAAGGCAGTGCGCTTTACATCATTGCTTTTGCGGTTTATGCAGAAAGCACAGTCAAATTCACAGTAGTTTGTAAACAAAACTTTCAAAAGTGAAATGCATCTGCCGTCCGCAGCCCAGGAATGACATATCCCGCAGTTTACTGCACTGCCAACACTGCCACCCTGACCTCTGTCTGATCCGCTGGATGTACAGGAAGCATCATATTTTGCAGCATCTGTTAAAATTCTGAGCTTTTCAAATATATCCACAGTCATTCCCTCTTTCTTTTGTGACTTGTTTTGAGAAAAATTTTATCGGCAGAGAAATTCCCTGTCGTATATCTGTAGATACATTTTAACATCTGTTGGTTGTAATTTCAACTCCTTTACACAACTTTCAGTTGTATGTATTGCAGTTGTCGCTTTTTAATGATAGTATATATTTATATTTAATTTCCCGAGGTATTTATTATGTCAATTGAACTTGTACGAGAATACATGAAAAGCTTTGGCCGTGAAAATGATATTCTTGAATTTGAAGTTTCCAGTGCAACTGTCGCACTTGCCGCACAGGCTTTGGGCACCCAGCCCGGCCGCATTGCAAAAACACTTTCTTTCAAAAAAGATGATGGCTGTATTCTTGTGGTAACAGCAGGCGATGTGAAAATTGACAACGCAAAGTACCGCCACACATTTGGTCTCAAAGCAAAAATGCTGACAGCTGACGAAGCTGTGGAGCTTATCGGCCACGCAGTTGGCGGTGTGTGCCCGTTTGCTGTTAAAGACAGTGTTATTGGCATTTATATCGACGAAAGTGTAAAACGTTTTGAAACAGTTTACCCTGCCTGCGGATCTTCCAACAGTGCAATAAAGCTTACCCCTGATGAACTGTTCACTCTCAGCAAAGCAACCGCCTGGGTTGATGTTACCAAACTTATAGAAGAATAGGAGAAATATTATGTTTGCAAGTAAAGGATTTAATATTTTTGTTGCTGCTTTTTTTCTTTTGACAGGGGTGCTTAACCTTGTTGGTTCTTTAAATGAACTCTCCCTGTACCAGCTTGCCATAGGTGTTGTTTTCAGCGCTATCGGCGTTTTCTGGTTTAAACACAATGTGAAATAACCGACAAAAAAACAAAAAGTCATTCTGAATTTTCAGAATGACTTTTATTTTTGCTTTAAATTTTATTTCTGCAACTGTTTGTCCTTTTTGTGCTGCCATATTTCGCAGAACATTGCGCCGCCGATGATAACCATTGCACCCACAAGCTGCAAAGCTGTCATTTTTTCGTTTAGGAACATCGCTGCAAAGAACAATGCGGAAACAGGATCAAGGAAACTGAGCATTGCAACAGAGTATGCTGGCATTTTCTGAAGGGAAACAAAGTAAAGCCAGTAACATACACCTGTGTGGAAAATGCAAAGAACTGCAAGCCACACAAACCCTGTCATATCAATTTTGAAGATTTCGCCGATTGAACTTGTTGCCATTGTGTAAGGAATAAGCACAAGACCTGCACAGGTAAGCTGAATGAGAGTAACTTCCAGTCCTGAAAAACCTTTTACCTTTTTGTTTACAAGGGTAACAGATGCATAAAGTGCCGCTGATGAAAGGCCAAAGATAACCCCTTTTGCGGAACCGCCTCCCAATGCCTGAAGATTAACCATAACCATACCAAGCATTGCTGTTACAACACCGATAATCTTTGCACTTGTGATTTTGTCTTTAAGTACCAGAGGAGATGCAAGAATAACAATTGCAGGTGCACAGTAGTATGTAAGTGTGGCAACACTTACTGGAACATAGTTGTATGCTTCAAAAAGCAACACCCAGTTGAAACCTATGGCAAGACCTGTGTAGATAAGATAAGGCAGATATTTTTTTACATTTTTCATATCAAGCTTGTTGCGCTGCAGTATGTACACGACAACAAGGAACAAACTGCCTACCAATGCCCTTGCAAGGGAAATCTGTACACTGTCCAGAGGAATGTTTTTCACAAATACGCCTATGGACCCCCAGGTAAGCATTGAAAATATAACAAAAAGATAGTATTTAAACATATTTTTTCACCTTTTATTTTGCTAAAATATAACCTATATTAACATTAATTTGAGGTGTTTACAACTTTTTTTGTGAAATTTGAATTTTTTATAGAATATTCACTTTTTAGTGTTATAATGTAGTTAATGAATGGAGGTTTTGTGTATGAAACTTACTTTTTTAGGTGCTTGTCATGAGGTTACCGGCAGTCTTATTCTTCTTGAAGCTGCAGGCAAAAAAATTGTTATTGACTGTGGTATGGAACAGGGACTTGATGTGTTTGAAAACACCGAACTGCCCGTTGCCGCAGGTGAAGTGGATTATGTATTGCTGACTCACGCACATATTGACCATTCCGGCCATATTCCCCTCCTGGTAAAACAGGGCTTCTGCGGTGAAATTCATTCCACTGATTCCACAATGGACCTGTGCAACATTATGCTCAGAGACTCTGCTCACATTCAGGAATACGAGGCAGAAACAAGAAACAGAAAAAACAAACGCGCAGGCGGCGAGTTGTTTGTTCCGAAATACACAATGGATGATGCCATTGCTGCTTTGGGAATGTTTGTACCACATCTTTACGGTAACAAATTCAGCCTCTGTGCTGGTGTTGAAGTAAACTTTGTTGATGCAGGACACCTGCTTGGTTCTTCCTCCATTGAAGTATGGGTTACAGAAAACGGCTTAACAAAGAAAATTGTTTTTTCCGGTGATATCGGAAACATCAATCAGCCTATTATCAACGACCCGCATTATATTGACACCGCTGACTATGTGGTTATGGAATCCACATACGGCAACCGCAATCACGGTGAAAAACCTGATTATATAAAAGAACTTTCTGAAATTCTCAATTCAACATTTGCCCGTGGCGGTAATGTTGTTATTCCTTCATTTGCTGTTGGCAGAACACAGGAAATGCTTTATTTCTTCCGTGAAATAAAAGAAAAAGGCCTTGTTTCCCCTGCTGACTTTACAGTTTATGTTGACAGCCCTCTTGCTGTGGAAGCAACAAATGTTTTTAAAACAGGCACTATGGACTGCTTTGACCCTGAAATGCAGGAACTTTTGAAAAGAGGAGCCAACCCGCTGCAGTTTGACGGACTTAAAGTTTCCGTTACAAGTGATGACTCCAAACTTATAAATTTTGATGAACATCCTAAAGTTATACTTTCTGCAAGCGGTATGTGTGAAGCAGGCAGAATCCGCCATCATCTCAAACACAACCTGTGGAGAGCTGACAGTACAGTTCTGTTTGTTGGATATCAGTCAGCAAACAGCCTTGGCAGAAAAATTTATGACGGGGCAACAAGTGTTAAACTGTTTGGTGAAACAATTGAAGTTAACGCGGAAATACGTACACTTACAGGTATAAGCGGCCACGCAGACAACAACGGACTTATCCGCTGGATTGAATCTATACATAACAAACCTCAGAAAGTATTTGTTGTACACGGCGATGACGATGCTGTAAACGATTTTACCCAGCAGCTTACTGCAAAAGGGTTTGATGCAACAGCACCTTATTCCGGTGCAGTTTATGACCTTGCAGAAGACAGATACGAAGTTGTTGCAGATCCTGTTGCTATCATCAAAAAATCTGTACAGACTGTACGCAATGACACTGTATTCAGCAGACTCGTTGCCGCAGGCAGAAGACTTACTGCCGTTATTCAGAAAAACAAAGGCTGTGCAAACAAGGATATTGCAAAGTTCACAAGCCAGATTGAATCCCTGTGTGATAAATGGGACAGATAAATTATTGTCTATAATCAACAACCGGCATTTTAACTTAAAATGCCGGTTGTTTTTTGTACAAATAGTTGGGTTCAACTTAATTGACTTTACACTTGTTACTTGTTAAAATGATTGAGTTATATCAATAACAAGCAAACACCCTAATACTATATAAAACAACAAAGGAATATTATCTGACAATGAAATTGCTTGTAATTCTGCTTTTTGCACTCACCTATGTGCTGATGCTGTCAATCCCGTCAAAACGCCACTATATAGCACTTGCTGTTGCCGCAATTTATGTGGGACTTGGTGTTGTAAACCCCGCTGAAGCTTTTGAAGCTGTTGACTGGAACATTATTATGATGCTGTTTGGTACTATGGGTACCGTTTATCTGTTTATCGAATCAAAAATGCCGAACAAAATTTCGGACATTATGATTAACAAAATTAAAAGTGTAAAACTTGTGCTTATCTTCATGGCACTTTTTGCAGGTATTGTATCCGCTTTTATCGACAATGTTGCAACCGTGCTTATGCTTGCACCTATTGCCGTTGCAATTTCCAAAAAATTTGGTGTTTCACCTGTTAAATCTGTGCTTACCGTTGCGGTTTCTTCCAACCTGCAAGGTGCCGCAACATTGGTTGGTGACACAACAAGTATCCTGCTTGGCGGTTATGCCAATATGGACTTTATGGACTTTTTCTTTATGAACGGCAGACCTGGCATGTTCTTTGTTGTTCAGGCTGGTGCAATTGCAACAATCCCTGTACTCTACTGGATTTTCCGCAAAGAAAACAGTACGATTGACGAAATGCCTGTCACTGAAGTTACAAATATCTTCCCCACCCTTGCACTTGTTGCAACTGTAGTTTTTCTGATTATCGCATCTTTCCTTCCGGAAAAACCTGCCACAACCAACGGTATGATTTGTATCCTGCTGTTTGTAATGGCCCTTATATACGAACTTAATATAAACAAGTCCAAAGGTATGGTAAAAGGGTCAATCGAATCCATTGACTTTCAGACCCTTGCACTTCTCTGCGGGCTGTTCATCATCATCCGCGGTATCACAAATGTAGGTCTTATTGAAGACATCGGCAATATTTTTGTTGCAATCAGCGGAGACAGTCTGTTCCTTGTATATACAATTCTTGTATGGTTCTCTGTAATTGTATCTGCATTTATCGACAATATTCCTTATACAGCAACTATGCTTCCTGTTGTAAGCAGCATATCCGCTTCTTTGGGCATCGACCCTACAGTACTTTATTTTGGGCTTCTTGCAGGCGCAACCCTTGGTGGCAACATCACACCTGTAGGTGCTTCCGCAAATATTGCAGCCGGCGGTATCCTGAGAAAAGAAGGATACGAAGTTTCCACAAAAGAATTTATGAGTGTTGGTATACCTTTCACACTCTGTGCAGTTGTTACAGGCTATCTGCTTATATGGTTTATATACACTTGATAAAAAACAATTATACAAACAAAAAATCGACGTTTCGTCAAGAAACGTCGATTTTTAATTTTATCATATTTCAAAACTGCCGATATAAAGATTGCCTTTGATTTCCTGTGCATTTTCTGCTGCAAAAAAACGGAATGTTTCGCTGTTTTCAACATACATATGTGCAAGTGCAATGCCTATATCCATTTTGTTCATATCGCCAAGCATTTGTTTGCGGAAAAATCTTTCCATACAGTAAGTATGAATTGTTTCCCCATTGTGCACAAAACGCCATGGTTGGCTGTTGATTGCACTTGGTGCAAGACGTGCTGCTTCAAGACACATATCTTCTGTGTCAGAAATTTCCACAATAGATTTACGTGTGAAATCCTCTGCACCCATACGGTGAAACTCCCTTGATTTGCCAAAAGCAATCATCATTACACATTCCATGCCGCCGTGGTCTGCAGCTTCCTGCACTGCTTCTGCCGAAAGCTTGCCAAGACCAAGCCAGCAGCTGCCAAGACCGAGGCTTTGAATATACAAATCCACCTGCTGAAAAACAAAGCCAAGGTTTACTAGCGCTTCGGTTTTTCTTTCAGCATAAATTGCAATATTGTGAGGTGCGCGCCATGGCATAATGGAGTTCACCTTTTCAGGGCCGATTATTTCCCAGGAAAGTTTTTCGTCTGGATAAAGACGTTTGGCATTTGCAATAAAATCCTCAATTTTGCCAACCACGGCTTCGCTGAGTGGCTGTGGCAGATAGCTGCGGAAAGATTTGCGTCGGTATATCATTTCATTCAATTCCATAACAATTCTCCCTTTTAAATAAATCTGTTCCCATTGGTATCGCCTTTGGGAACAGATTATTCAATTATTTATTGTTCTGTTTGTATTCGATATATTCATCATATGTCATAAGTTTGTCTACTATTGAACCGTCTTCTTTGATTTCGATAATACGATTTGCAATAGTTTCGATAAACTGGTGGTCGTGGCTGGAGAAGAGAACTGTACCTTTAAAGTCCACAATACCGTTGTTAACTGCTGTGATGGATTCAAGGTCAAGGTGGTTGGTTGGCTGGTCAAGCATAATAACGTTTGCTTCTCTCATCATCATGCGGCTGAGCATACATCTCACCTTTTCGCCACCGGAGAGAACATTAACTTTTTTGTAAACATCATCACCGCTGAACAGCATTCTGCCCAGGAAACCTCTGAGGAAGCTTTCTGTCTGGTCTTTAGAATACTGACGAAGCCATTCAACAAGGTTCATATCATTGCCTTCAAAGAAAGCTGTGTTGTCTTTTGGGAAGTAACTTCTTGATGTACTTACACCCCATTTGATAAAACCGCTGTCAGGTGTGATTTCTTCGTTAAGAACTTTGAACAATGCAGTCTGACCCGCTTCGTTATCACCTACAAGTGCAATTTTATCCAGTCTGTTCACATAGAAAGATACGTTGTCGAGAACCTTTACACCGTCAATTGTAACGGTAAGATCGCGAACTTCAAGCACATCCTTACCAACTTCCCTGTCCTGTACAAAGTTTACGAAAGGATATTTACGGGAAGAAGCAGGCATTTCTTCCAACTGGATGTTGTCAAGAATTTTCTTTCTTGATGTAGCCTGTTTAGATTTGGATTTGTTTGCAGAGAATCGGCGGATAAATTCTTCCAGCTGTTTGATTTTTTCTTCTTTTTTCTTGTTCTGGTTTTTGATAAGCTGGTTCATCAACTGGCTGGATTCGTACCAGAAGTCGTAGTTACCTGCATACATTTTAACCTTGTTGTAGTCGATATCAACTGTATGAGTACATACTGCGTTGAGGAAGTGACGGTCGTGGGATACAACAAGTACTGTGCCTGGGAAATCAATGATGAATTCTTCCAGCCATGCAATAGCATCAATATCAAGATGGTTGGTAGGTTCGTCCAGAAGAATAATGCTTGGTTTGCCAAAAAGTGCTTTTGCAAGAAGAACCTTCACTTTGTCGCGACCATTGAGATTTTTCATCTGTGTGTAGTGGAATTCCTTGTCCACACCGAGACCGTTGAGCAGCTGAAGAACTTCTGTTTCTGCTTCCCAGCCGTCAAGTTCTGCAAATTCACCTTCAAGTTCTGCTGCACGTTCGCCATCTTCTTCGCTGAAATCAGGTTTGTTGTAAAGTTCGTCTTTTTCTTTCATAATCTGGTAAAGACGTGGGTTGCCCATAATTACAACATCTGTAACATAGTATTCATCAAATTTAAAGTGGTCCTGTTCAAGCACAGACATTCTTGCATTTTTGTCAAGGAAAATTTCACCTTTTGTAGGTTCACGCTGACCTGAAAGGAATTTAAGCAATGTGGATTTGCCGGCACCGTTGGCACCAATGATACCGTAACAGTTGCCTTCCTTAAATTCAAGGTTTACGTCTTTAAAAAGAGTCTGTCCGTCAAACTCATGGGTAAGTTCTTTTACTGATAACATAATTTCTCCTTATCCTTATATGTAAATAAATATTTAAAACATAACTATACATTTTAATGATAACACAAAAATATCAATAAGTAAATGTTGTATATCCGCCAATATTTATAACAAAATCCATCTTTGACTCATATAGTAAAACAAAAGGAGGATTTTTATGGCACAGACAAATATATCAGCTTCTGTACCCGTTTACCCCGGCACCGTTTTAAAAAACGGTTCCAGTGGCAGCAATGTGCTTTTTATGCAGCAACAGCTTAACAAGCTCGGTACAGTTTATAAAGGAATCAATAAATTAAGTGAAGACGGCCGTTTCGGCAACGAAACCAGAAACGCTGTTATCCGTTTTCAGAAACAGTTTTCCCTTAACCCCGATGGTATAATCGGCAGACTTACATGGAACTCTGTTCTTGCTGTAAGCGGCAGCATAGATATGGCCCAGGCAGTAGGTGTTACAACAAATTACATTGGGGTTCTGCAAAACGGATCCAACAATGACCATGTACGTTTTTTGCAAAGCTATCTCAATGAAGTAAAATCCAATAACGGCTACAGCTGGCCAACTCTTACTGTGGACGGAAGGTTCGGACGCAACACAGCTCTTGCTGTTTCCGGCTTTCAGTCAGCCTACAACCTTGCAGTTGACGGAAAAGCAGGCCGTGAAACATGGTCAAAACTTATTCCCGAATTCAACAGCGCAATCAGACCTTAAACCCGGCCGTCATCTTGTATCAGGATGACGGCTTTTTCTATTGAATAAAAACATTTTGTAATGTATTATTAATATATAATGTTATTAAAATTTTGGAGGTCAATATGAATATTGCTCTTTTAGGTTTCGGCGTTGTATGCGGCGGCGTATATGACATACTCAAAAATCTTCCTGAATACGAAGTTAAAAAAATTCTTATCCGCAATCCTGCAAAACTTACAATGGACTGTATGACACTCGATTTTGCAGATATTGAAAACGACAACGATATCGACCTGGTTGTGGAAGCAATGGGCGGACTGCACCCTGCAAGAGAATATATTCTTGCTTGCCTCAATGCAAAAAAACACGTTGTTACCGCGAATAAAGCGGTTGTTGCTGCATATTTTGAAGAATTTGTTGAAGCCGCAAAGAAAAACGATGTTAAATTCATGGTGGAAGCCACAACAGGCGGCGGTATTCCATGGATAAAAAATCTTCAGCGTGTGGGACGAATTGACGAGGTAACAAAACTCTGTGGAATTATGAACGGCACCTCCAACTTTATCCTTTCTGCAATGACAGGCGAAGGCAAAGACTTTGAACCTGTACTTAAAACTGCACAGGAACTTGGTTATGCAGAGGCTGATCCTTCTGCTGATATTGACGGTGATGATGTGCGCAACAAATGTGCTATCTCCGCAGCCATTGCTTTTGGCTGCCCTGTTGATGTGGAAAGCATCCCTAAAGCAGGCATCCGTTATATCTCCAAAGCTGACATTGAATGGGCTGACAAAAACGGTATGGCTTTCAAATTGTTTGCTGCTGCTGAGTGTAACGGAGAAAACTACGACGCGGTTGTTGAACCTGTTTTGCTGGACAAATATTCCGTTGAAGCAAATGTGCCTAAAAACTACAATATCACCTGTCTCTGGGGCGAAACTATCGGCGAAGTTAAACTTTACGGTCAGGGTGCCGGCGGTTTCCCTACCGGCAACGCAATTGTGCAGGATATCATCGATGTAAACACCGGCAATGCATTTGACATCACTTTTAGCAAAAAACTTTCAAAATCAGAAGTTATAAAGGGAAAATACTATATCCGCCTGCCTGAAGGCACAACAGCAGAAGATATCTGTCCTTGTGTTGTAGAGAAAGTTGAAGGCAATGTTGTTATCACAAAAGAAACAACACCTGTCAAAGTGAGAAAAGCAATGGAAAAAATTGCAGACAAACCTGTTTTCTTTGCAAGATTTGCATAATAAACCATATACACAAACTTTATCAGGAAGTCTCTCCAATGACTTCCTGATTTTTTGTTCACTCAGTATTCAGTTTACTTTACACAGTTTTTACAAAACTTTGCATACGATATTTACAATAATCCGATAAAATTAATATCGTAAAACTTTGTTTAAAAACTGATTTTGAGGAAAATATTATGAGTATTTTTAACGCATTTACATTGCTTGGCGGCCTTGCCATGTTCCTTTACGGCATGGATGTTATGGGCAAAGGTCTTGAAAAACAGGCAGGCAGCAAACTTCATTCAATTCTGGAAAAACTTACATCAAGCCCTCTCAAAGGTTTCTTTCTTGGTCTTGTTGTAACAGCCGTTATCCAGTCTTCTTCCGCTACAACAGTTATGGTTGTTGGTTTTGTTAACTCCGGCTTTATGACACTCAGACAGGCTATCGGTGTTATTATGGGTGCAAACGTTGGTACAACAGTAACTGCATGGATTCTGTCTCTTTCTGGCATTCAGGGCGACAGTTTCTTTATGACTTTGCTCAAACCATCAACTTTCTCTCCTATACTTGCTTTTATCGGTATCATTCTTTATATGGCTGCAAAGAAAGACAGCAAGAAAAATATCGGTACAATACTTCTTGGTTTTGCAATTCTTATGACAGGTATGGACCTTATGTCCGGCGCTGTAAAACCTCTTGCAAATGTGCCTGAATTCACACAGCTCTTCATACTCTTTACAAACCCTATTCTCGGTTTGCTTGTAGGTGCTGGTCTTACAGCTGTTATTCAGTCCTCCTCTGCTTCTGTTGGTATTCTGCAGGCATTGTCTGTTACAGGTGCTGTTACATACGGCAGTGCATTGCCAATTATTATGGGTCAGAACATCGGTACCTGTGTAACCGCTCTCCTCTCCTGCTTTGGTGCAAATAAAAACGCAAGAAGAACCGCTGTTGTGCATCTGTATTTCAACATTATCGGTTCTGTAGGCTTTATGATTGCTTTCTACTCCCTCAACGCAATCATCGGATTTTCCTTTATCAATGACAGCATTAACGCTGCTGGCATTGCTGTTATCCACACTCTCTTTAACGTAACTGCTACTGCAATTCTTCTTCCTCTTAACCGTATGCTTGAAAAGCTTGCATATATGACAATCAAAGATGATGAAGATGAAAAAGAAAAATTCCAGATTCTGGATGAACGTCTTATCAATACTCCTGCAATTGCTATTGAACAGAGCAAAGTTGTTCTGCGCAAAATGGCAAGCGAAGCAAGCGGCTCTCTTGTAAAATCCATTGCTCTTCTTGACAAATGGGATGATGCTGCTGAAGAAGAAATTATAAACAGTGAATCCAAGGTTGATAAATATGAAGATACTCTGAGCACATATCTTCTTAAAGTATCTGCACAGGATCTTCGTGTTCAGGACAGTACAGACCTTACAAAAACCCTGCATATTATCGGCGACCTTGAACGCCTTGGTGACCATGCACTCAGCCTTTCCAGACTTGCAAAGGAAATGCATTCAAAGGATGTAAAGTTCACCACACAGGCAAACGAAGAAATCAAAGTTCTCAAAAATGCTGTACTTGAAATTGTTTCTCTCACTATGGAATCATTTGTAACAGAAGATACACGTGCAGCTCTTCACGTTGAACCACTGCAGAGAGTTATCAACGAACTTTCCCGTGAAATTAAAAACCTTCATATTGAAAGACTTAAAAACAATAACTGTACAATTGAACTCGGCTTCTCTCTTTCCGAACTTCTCAACAACTGTAAGAGAATTGCTGACCACTGCTCCAACATTGCTATTGCCCTTATTGAAGCAGAAAATAACAGCTTTGCACCTCACGGTTATGTAAAAAACCTTAAAAAGGAAAGTGCGGACAACTATTATACAATGCTTGAAAACATGAGAGCACAGTACAGAATTTAATTGACAAAAACAATTTGTTTAAATATAATTAAAGAGTACTATTCCTAAGGAGTAGTACTCTTTATTTTATAAAAGCGCGGGTGTGGCGGAATTGGCAGACGCGCCAGACTTAGGATCTGGTGTCTTTCGATGTGCAGGTTCGACCCCTGTCACCCGCACCAACAACCTTGGTACCCTTTGAGGTACCGAGGTTGTTTTTTTATTTTAATAAATATGTTTTCCCTGACTTTACTTTCCTTTTTTTACCTTATCCTGATTAATTCATCTAATCTTCACATTAAAAATCAAAAATGTTTAAAATACTATTTGACAAGGTATTGTATACTATGTTATAAGTTTTATTGAACCATATTAATATTCATATGATTTTTCTGCTATATGGTACGAAAGGAAACGAAATGAAAATTATAGTTGACTCTGCCACTTTGTTTTCTCCTGAAGAAGGCAAAAAACTTGATATGACTGTAATACCTGTAAGTGTTGCTATTGACGGCAAAAGCTACAGGGATTATGAAGAAATAACCACCGAACAATTTCTTAAACTTATAGATAATGGCGGTATTCCAACATCCTCTCAGCCTTCGGTGGGAGATATTCTCGATGCTATTGAAAACACCGAAGAAGACGTTTTAATGTTGACAGTCGGCGACGGGCTTTCCGGTGCTTATCAGACCGCTTTAGGTGCTGTGAACAGTTTTGAAAATTCTTCCCACATACATGTTATAAATTCCAAAACACTTGCCGGACCACTGCATTATATGGCTAAAAAAATATCCTGCCTTAAAGCAAAAGGTTTATCCATAGAAAAAATCAAGGATGAGCTCAGCAAAAGCATTGAGTCCTCCATCTCCTTTGTTATTCCCGATAACTTTGAATTTTTAAAACGCAGTGGCCGACTTGCACCAATGACTGCCAAAATAGGTTCTACTCTTAAACTTTTGCCTGTAATGACTCAGACAGAAGACAAAACAAGAATAAAACTTGTTTCCATTAAACGCAGCTGGCAGACCGCAGTTGACCAGATTGTACAAAAACTGAAGTCACATGGTCTTGATGAAAACTATCTTATTACCATCTCCCATGCCGGAGCATATGACAGGGCAGCCGCTGTTATGAAGCAACTCAAAGACTCATTCAAAACTGTGGAAACAGAAATTCTTGAACTTTCACCCGCACTTATAACTCACGGTGGTCCTGGTTGCATTGTTGTTCAGGCTGTTGCAAAATAGTTTTTTAAAGTTCCGTATTTTAACAACGGAACTTTTTATTTTCACATCACCAAAATATTTTTCAATTATCTACTTGCAATACATTTGTGTGTGTTGTATAATTTAATAAGAAATGTGCGACTGGCGGATAAGTGGATTAACCACGTGGAGCACATTGGTGAAAAAAGTCGACCGCCTGGGCGCTGTTTATTTGGCGTGCCAGGTGGTTTTTTGTTTTATTAAAGACTTTTACTGACCGTACGCTGAATACCGGCAAAATAATCAAAAGATTTTTTCTATTTTTTCAGGAGGAAAAAACCATGGAATTCAAAACAGACATTCAGATTGCACAGGAATGCCAGATGGCGCCTATCACAGAAATTGCTGCAAAAGCAGGTATTGACGACAAATACCTTGAACAGTACGGTAAGTATAAAGCAAAAATCGACTACAACCTTCTCAGAGAAACAGACAAAAAAGACGGCAAACTCATCCTTGTAACAGCTATCAACCCAACACCTGCAGGCGAAGGTAAAACAACTACAACAATCGGTCTTGCTGACGGCCTTCAGGCTCTTGGCAAAAACGTAATGGTTGCTCTTCGCGAACCATCCCTTGGACCTGTTTTCGGTGTTAAAGGCGGCGCAGCAGGCGGCGGTTATGCACAGGTTGTTCCAATGGAAGACATCAACCTTCACTTTACAGGCGACTTCCACGCAATCGGCGCAGCAAACAACCTTCTTGCTGCTATGATTGATAACCACATCTATCAGGGTAACGAGCTCAATATCGACCCAAGAAAAATCACATGGAGACGTTGCGTTGACATGAATGACCGTCAGCTCAGAAGTATCGTTGACGGCCTTAACGGCAAAGCAAACGGCACACCACGTGAAGACGGTTACGACATTACAGTTGCATCCGAAATTATGGCTGTTCTTTGTCTTGCAAGCGATATCACAGACCTTAAAGAAAGACTTTCCAGAATTGTTATCGGTTATACATACGGCAAAATTGCTGACCAGAAACCTGTAACAGCAGGCGACCTTAAAGCACATGGTGCAATGGCAGCATTGCT